>NZ_JBFBEY010000003.1:0-413496 GCF_040683875.1 Arthrobacter sp. NPDC093128 | reverse complement strand
ATTCCGCCGAAGGCCTTCGAACAGGTCTGCCGGCAGCTGTCCAAGCACGGTCTGGCGCAGGCCGAGGGCGACAAGTGGCGGCGTGTGGTCATCGAGAAGCCGTTCGGGCACGACCTCGAGTCGGCCCGCCAGCTTAACGACATCGTGGAGTCGGTCTTCCCGCCGGACGCCGTCTTCCGGATCGACCACTACCTCGGCAAGGAAACGGTCCAGAACATCCTGGCCCTGCGCTTCGCCAACCAGCTCTTCGAGCCGCTCTGGAACGCCAACTATGTCGACCACGTCCAGATCACCATGGCCGAGGACATCGGCACCGGCGGCCGCGCAGGCTACTACGACGGCGTGGGCGCGGCCCGCGATGTCATCCAGAACCACCTGCTCCAGCTCCTGGCCCTGACGGCCATGGAGGAACCCATTTCCTTCAACGCGGACGACCTCCGCGCCGAGAAGGAAAAGGTCCTGGCCGCGGTCAAGCTCCCCGACGACCTGTCCACGCATTCTGCCCGCGGGCAGTTCGCCGGCGGCTGGCAGGGCGGCGAAGAAGTGCAGGGATACCTGGAGGAAGAGGGCATCCCGGCTGATTCCACCACGGAGACCTACGCAGCGATCCGCGTCGACATCCACACGCGGCGCTGGGCCGGTGTGCCGTTCTACCTCCGGGCCGGCAAACGCCTGGGCCGCCGCGTGACGGAGATCGCCGTGGTCTTCAAGCGCGCACCCAACCTCTTGTTCCGGGATCACGCCGACGACGACTTCGGCCAGAACGCCGTGGTGATCCGGGTCCAGCCCGATGAGGGCGCCACGATCCGGTTCGGCTCCAAGGTCCCGGGCACGCAGATGGAAGTCCGCGACGTGACCATGGACTTCGGCTACGGGCACTCGTTCACCGAGTCCAGCCCGGAGGCCTACGAACGGCTCATCCTCGATGTGCTGCTCGGCGAGCCGCCGCTGTTCCCGCGGCACGCCGAGGTGGAACTGTCCTGGAAGATCCTGGACCCCTTTGAAGACTACTGGGCAAGCCTCGGTGAACAGCCAGAGCCCTACGCGCCCGGAAGCTGGGGCCCCGCCTCCGCCGATGAGCTGCTTGCCCGCGACGGACGAACCTGGAGAAGGCCATGATCGTAGATCTTCCCGACACCACCACCTCGAAAATATCCAAGAAGATCATGTCCCTGCGCGAACAGGGCGGCGTGATCGCCCTGGGCCGGGTCCTGACCCTCGTGGTGGTCACCAAATCCGGGCTGGAAGAAGAGGCCATTGAAGCGGCCAACGACGCCAGCCGGGAACACCCCTGCCGGATCATCGTGCTGGCCGATGCCGGCGCGAAGGCCCCGACCCGGCTCGACGCCCAGATCCGGGTGGGCGGCGATGCCGGCGCGTCCGAGGTCATTGTGCTCCGCGGCTACGGGGAACTCGCTGAGGAAAGCGAATCACTGGTCGCCGCCCTGCTGCTCCCCGACGCGCCGATCGTGGCCTGGTGGCCGCATGGCGCGCCGAAGAGTGCCTGCGAGACCTCCATTGGCCGGATCGCGCACCGCCGGATCACCGATTCGGCCAACGAGGAGGACCCGCAGCGGGCCCTGGACAACATCCGCAACACGTACAAGGCCGGCGACACCGACCTCGCCTGGACCCGCCTGACCAACTGGCGGATCCAGCTGGCCGCGGTCCTGGACCAGGTCGATTCCTCGCCCGTCACGGCCGTCGCCGTCGAAGGCGCCTCGGACTCGCCCAGCACCCTGCTCCTGGCAGCATGGCTGACCCTGTCCCTGGACGCCCCCGTCACCATCGTGGCCGACCCTGCCGGCACCGGCATCCGCCGCGTCCGGCTGAGCCGTGCCAGCGGCGACGTCCAACTGTTCCGCCCCGGCCTGTCCGTGGCCGAACTGACCCAGCCCGGCCAGCCCGCGCAGCGCATCTCGCTGCCGCGCCGCAGCCTCCGGGATTGCCTCGCCGAAGAACTCCGCCGGCTCGACCCCGACGAAGTCTTCGGTGAAGTGATTACTATTGGACTGCCCCGTACAAACCTAAGGAGTGTCCGTCCCAGTGAGCGCTGATCCCCGAGTAAGCATCCACCCTGACTCATCCGTCCTGATGGCGGCCATTGCGGCGCGGCTCATCACCAAACTCGTGGATGTCCAGGACAAACACGGTGAGGCGACGGTGGTGCTCACGGGCGGCACTGTGGGCATCGGAACCCTCAAGGCGGTTGCTGACTCCGCGGCGGCGCCGGCCGTGAACTGGTCGAAGGTCAACTTCTGGTGGGGCGACGAGCGCTTCGTTGGCAGCAGCGACAACGACCGCAACACCCTCCAGGCCCACGAGGCGCTGCTGTCCAGTATTCCGGTGGAGCCGGCACGGGTGCACCAGCCGGGGTCCACGGACGACTTCGACAGCCCGGAGGAGGCTGCGGCTGACTACGCGCGCCGCCTGGCCGAGGCGGCAGCCGCGGAGCACGCGGCCGACATGTCCGATGAACGTCCGGAGAACCCCGGCACGCTTCCCAGGTTCGATGTGGTTCTGCTCGGTGTGGGACCGGATGCCCATGTGGCCTCGCTGTTCCCCGAGCAGGCGGGCATCCGCGAGAAGGAGCTCACTGTTGTGGGTGTCCGGAATTCGCCCAAGCCGCCCCCGGAACGGATTTCCCTGACCTTGCCCGCGATCAACACCGCCAGTGAAGTCTGGATGGTTGTTGCAGGCGAGGACAAAGCCGGTGCCGTCGGACTGGCCCTGGCGGGCGCAAACCCCGTGCAGGTCCCGGCGGCAGGGCCCACCGGACGCTCACGGACCCTGTGGCTCATCGACGAGAACGCCGCTTCACGGGTTCCGGAGCAGCTAGTCCGAAAAGGTCCCGCGGGCTCTTAGCCGTTCCAGCGCTCCAGCCAGTACGTCTTCGGCGTCCTGGCTGGAGCGTCGTTCTTTAACGTACTCAAGGTGGCTCTTGTAGCCCTCGTCGGGATGGTGTGGAAGCTCGGCCGGGGCCTCGTCCCGCGTGGCGGTACCACCGCAGCGGCGGCAGTCCCACACGACCGGGATCTGGTCTTCCGGGAGCTTAATGAAAACAGGCCGCGTCTCGTGTCCCTTGGCGCACCAATAGGAAACACGAATACGCGGCAACCGTTCACCGACAAAATCAGTCGGCTGGATTTTGGGGGCTGACCCCTCTGTTACACCCACGCGGGTTCCCCGAAACCCTGAAGTAGCATGCACCATCGGGAACTCCTGGCTACTCGACTGACGGACTGTTGCAGGCAACAGCCACAGTTTAGTTCGGAGTTCCCGACGGCGGCAGGGCCGTTAGTACCGGTCGCGTAAATTCCCGGGAAATTCCGGGCCCGGTGTGTTTCCGGCAGAAACTGCTAGGAGTCCCCGCCCGAGGAAAAGCGCATCAGCAGGCCGAGGGCGATGATAACTACACCCCATGTGATGCCGAGGATAACCGTGAACCTGTTCAGGTTCCGTTCCGCCACACCTGACGAGCTGAGGCCCGAGCTCATGCCGCCGCCGAACATGTCCGACAGACCGCCGCCCCGTCCCTTGTGGAGCAGGATGAGCAGCGTCAGCAGGAGGCTGGTGATGCCCAGGAGGATCTGCAGAATGACATGAAGAACGTCCACGACGGCCTTTCAGAAGTTGATGATTGCGGAGGTCAAGCCCGTGTCCGGACTAATCCGTCAGCAGGTGACTCTCGAACCTGACAATATTAGCAAACTCAGCGGGATCGAGGCTGGCCCCGCCAACCAACACGCCGTCAACGTCGCGTTCGTCCAGGATGGCCGCTACGTTGTTGGCCTTGACCGAACCGCCGTAGAGCAGGCGGACCTTCGCAGCAACTTCGTCGCCGAACAGGGTGGTCAGTTCAGCACGGATGGCCGCGCACATTTCCTGCGCGTCCTCCGGGCCTGCCACCTCGCCGGTGCCGATGGCCCAGACGGGTTCGTAGGCAACCACAAGGGCGGCTGCTTCTTCGGCTCCGAGGCCCTCGACGTCGGCGCGCAGCTGGTCCAGCGTGTGCTGGACGTGCGTGCCGGCCTGCCGGATCTCGAGGCCCTCGCCGACGCAAAGCACCGGCGTGACCCCGTGGCGGTAGGCGGCCTTGACCTTGGCGTTGAGGACGTCGTCCGACTCGTTGTGGATGGTGCGGCGTTCGCTGTGGCCCACCAGGACGTACTTGCAGCCCAGCTTGTTCAGGAACTGGCCCGAGATGTCGCCGGTGTAGGCGCCGGAATCGAACTGCGACAGGTCCTGGCCACCGTAGACAACTTCCAGCTCATCGCCCTGGACCAGGGTCTGGACGCCGCGAAGGTCTGTGAACGGGGGGAAAACAGCAACTTCAACGCGGCTGTAATCGTGCTTGGCATCGGACAGGGTCCAGGCCAGTTTCTGCAGCAGCGTGATGCCCTGGACATGGTCCATGTTCATCTTCCAGTTGCCGGCAATGAGGGGCGTGCGGTCGAACTTGCCATTCGTTGACGTTGTCACGTGTTCTCCAAAAAGTGCTTGTCATGTGAACAGCCGGCAGGGCGCCCGAGATTTTCGGTAGGGCGCCCTGCCGGTTGGAGGATCTAGCGGTCCAGGACGCTGAGGCCCGGCAGTTCCTTGCCTTCGAGGTACTCCAGGCTGGCGCCGCCACCCGTGGAGATGTGACCGAACTGGTCGTCGGCGAAGCCCAAGGTACGGACAGCAGCTGCGGAGTCGCCGCCGCCAACAACCGTGAAGGCATCCGCTTCCGTGAGAGCCTGGGCGATGGCACGGGTGCCGCCGGCAAAGGCTTCGAATTCGAAGACGCCCATGGGGCCGTTCCAGAACACCGTCTTGGCGCCCTTGATCCGGCTGGCGAACGCGGCGGCCGAGTCGGGCCCGATATCCAGCCCGATGCCCTGGGCACCGAAACTGCTGCCTTCGATGCCGTCAGCGGGGACGGTCTCGTGGTCTGCGTCCGCGGCGAACTTGCCCGCCACTTCAACGTCGGTGGGCACGATGAACTCGGTGCCGGCGTCGGCCGCCCGCTTCAGGTAGTCCTGTACCACTGGGATCTGGTCTTCTTCCAGCAAGCTGCCTGCCACCTTGTGGCCGGCCGCTGCGAGGAAGGTGAACAGCATGCCGCCGCCGACCAGGATCGTATCGGCCTTACCGATCAGGTTGTCGATGACTGCAAGCTTGTCCGAGACCTTGGAGCCACCGAGGACAACGACGTAGGGCCGCTGGGTGTCGGTGGTGAGCTTGCGCAGCACCTCGACCTCCGTGTGCACGAGGTCGCCCTGGTACGACGGCAGCCGGGTGGCGACGTCGTACACGCTGGCGTGCTTGCGGTGGACGGCGCCAAAGGCGTCATCCACGTAGGCGCCGTTGTCTCCGGTCAGCGCAACCAGTTCATCCGCGAAGGCGCCGCGCTCGGCGTTATCCTTGCTGGTCTCACGGGCATCGAACCGGACGTTTTCAAGGACCAGCGCTTCGCCGTCCTGCAGCGACGCGGCAAGCTCCTTTGCTGAGGCACCGACGGTGTCCCCGGCAAGGGTGACCTTGAAGGAGGCCAGTTCGGCCAGCCGCGTCGCGGCCGGCTTGAGGGAGTATTTTTCCTCCGGGGCGCCCTTGGGGCGTCCGAGGTGGGCTGTGACCAGCACGCGGGCACCGGCGTCCGTGAGCTTCGTCAGTACTGGCAGGGAGGCCTTGATGCGGCCGTCGTCAGTCACTTCAGAGCCGTCGAGCGGCACATTCAGGTCACTTCTGACCAGAATGTACCGCCCGCGGACACCATCAGCGATCAGTTCGTTGAGGGTGTGGAATGTCATGTGTCTAACCCTAGCCCAGCTTGGATGCGACGAGCTCCGTGAGGTCGACGAGCCGGTTCGAGTAGCCCCATTCGTTGTCATACCAGGAAACAACCTTGACCTGGTTGCCAATGACCTTGGTCAGTCCTGAGTCGAAGATGGAGGAAGCGGGGTCGCCGACGATGTCCGAGGAGACGATCGGCTCATCCGTGTAGGTCAGGAAGCCCTGGAGTGCCTCGGACTCAGACGCCTTCTTCAGGGCCGCGTTGACTTCCTCAACGGTGGTCTCGCGCGAAACGGTGACCGTAAGGTCGGTTGCGGAGCCGGTGGGGACCGGTACCCGGATGGCGTAGCCGTCCAGCTTGCCCTTGAGCTCCGGGAGCACCAGGCCGATGGCCTTGGCCGCACCGGTGGAGGTGGGGACCATGTTGATGGCGGCGGCGCGGGCGCGGCGGAGGTCGTTGTGCGGGCCGTCCTGCAGGTTCTGGTCGGCCGTGTAGGCGTGAATCGTGGTCATCAGGCCGCGTTCGATGCCGAACTCGTCGTTGATGACCTTGGCCAGGGGGCCGAGGCAGTTCGTGGTGCAGGAGGCGTTGGAGATGATGTTGTGGGCTGCGGAGTCGTACAGCTCGTGGTTCACGCCCATCACGATGGTGATGTCCTCGTCGGAGGCGGGGGCGGAGATCAGGACCTTCTTGGCGCCGGCGTCGATGTGCTTCTGCGCTGCGGCGGCCTTCGTGAAGAAGCCGGTGGACTCGATGACGATGTCAACACCGAGCTCGCCCCACGGCAGGTTGGCGGGATCGCGCTCGGCCAGGACCTTGATGACGTTGCCGTTGACAACGATGTTGCCGTCCTTGACCTCGACGGATTCCTTCAGGCGGCCGCCGACGGAGTCGTACTTGAGCAAGTGGGCCAGCGCTTCGGGGCTGGTGAGATCGTTGACGGCAACGATTTCAAGGTCCGCACCCTGTGCGAGTGCGGCGCGGAAGTAATTGCGGCCAATGCGGCCAAAGCCGTTGATACCAATACGGGTCGTCACTTTTTTAGTCTCCTTGGTGCTTGTAGAAGCACAACTAGTTAAGCGGGCGTTCAAGCCAACTAACAGATCCCGCACGCCATTGGGCAGAGATGATTACCAGATCGGAGGGCGACCAGCCACATTGCTGAAGGCTAACCGCCTTCCGTGATCCATCTTACGTTTAAGAAGGTCCGCCCCCGCAAGTGCGGGGGCAGACCGTCCACAATTCGGCCCAAAACGGCCCAAATGTGAACTTTGTTACATGTTGATGTCTTCCGCATCACACCTGAAGCGCATTACAGGGTAATGAGGCCCGTTGCGTTCTTGCGTGCACCTTCGAAGCGCTTGGCGACGTCGGCCCAGTTCACGATGTTCCAGAAAGCCTTGACGTAGTCGGCCTTGACGTTGACGTAGTCCAGGTAGAAAGCGTGCTCCCACATGTCGAGCATCAGCAGCGGGGTGGTGCCGAGCGCCACGTTGCCCTGCTGATCGTAAAGCTGCTCGATGACCAGGTTTCCGCCGATGGGCTCGTAGGCCAGGAAGCCCCAGCCGGAGCCCTGCAGGCCGAGTGCCGCGGCGCTGAACTGCGCGCGGAACGCGTCAAAGGAACCGAAAGCGTCGTCGATGGCCGCTGCCAGCTCGCCCTCGGGCTTGTCGCCGCCGTCCGGGGACAGGTTGTTCCAGAACACGGAGTGGTTGACGTGGCCGCCGGTGTGGAAGGCCAGGTCCTTCGAAAGGCGGTTGATGTTGGCGAAGTCGCCCTTTTCGCGTGCCTCGGCCAGCTGCGCCAGCGCGTTGTTGGCGCCGGCCACGTAGGCAGCGTGGTGCTTGCTGTGGTGCAGCTCCATGATGCGTGCGGAGATGTGGGGCTCCAGCGCTGCGTAGTCGTAGCTGAGTTCAGGCAGTACGTACTCGGTCACAAAATCCTCCAATGTCGTGGACAGGTTGTCCGGTTTGGTAACTCTCGGATTGTGCATCCGGATGACAGGTCACCCGGAAATCTGTGGGGGACGGAATCCGGCGGGGTCCGGCAGGCCATGGCTCCCAGGGGGCACAACCGCCGAACGCCGCGAGGTATTTCCGTCACCCGGTCTCGATTCTAGGGGCGCCGTTACTCGTCCAGCATTTCCGGCGTCACATTGGCCTCGGTCCCGGGAATCCCCAGGTCCAGGGCACGTTTGTCCGCCATTGCCAGCAGCCTGCGGATCCTGCCGGCGATGGCGTCCTTGGTCATGGGCGGATCAGCCAGACGGCCGAGTTCGTCAAGGCTCGCCTGCTTGTGGGCCACGCGGAGCTCACCGGCATATTTGAGGTGATCCGGGACGTCGTCTCCGAGGATCTCCAGGGCGCGGTCCACCCTGGCGCCGGCGGCAACCGCGGCCTGGGCGGAGCGGCGGAGGTTGGCGTCGTCGAAGTTGGCCAGCCTGTTGGCGGTAGCGCGCACCTCTTTGCGCATGCGGCGCTCTTCCCACACCATCAGCGCGTCGTGGGCACCCATCCGCGTGAGCAGGGCGGCGATGGTGTCCCCGTCCCGGATGACCACCCGGTCCACTCCCCTGACCTCGCGTGCCTTGGCCTGGATGCCGAGCCGGCGGGCCGCGCCCACCAGCGCAAGGGCAGATTCAGGACCGGGGCAGGTGACCTCCATGGCCGAGGACCTCCCTGGCTCGGTCAGGGACCCGTGGGCCAGGAAAGCGCCGCGCCATACGGCCTCGGCGTCGGCGGCCGAGCCGTTGACCACCGCCGAAGGCAGGCCCCGCACGGGGCGGCCGCGCGCGTCCAGCAGCCCCGTCTGGCGGGCCAGGGCCTCACCGTCGCGCACCACCCGCACCACGTACCGGTTACCGCGGCGGAGACCGCCGCCGGAGACCACGATGATCTCGCTCTGGTGGCCATACACCTCGGCGATGGCGGCACGCAGCCGGCGCGCCGTGGAGGCGAGATCGACCTCGGCCTCAATGACGATCCGGCCCGAGATAATGTGCAGGCCGCCGGCGAAGCGCAGCATTGCGGAGACTTCAGCCTTGCGGACCGAGGACTTCTTTATGTCCAGGCGGGACAGTTCTTCCTTGACTGATGATGTCAGTGCCATGGCACCTTCCTAACTGTTCCCGAAAATATCGTGATACGCCGTTGCCAGACGCAAGGGGTCGTGGATCGGACGGCGGCTCGACGCCCCTACTTTACCCAACACCACCTCGGCACCGAGCATCCCCGCGGCCCGCTTGAACTCCTCAACGTCCGGTACGGACACCGGGTCCGCAAGCACGACGTCGATGCTGAAGTCGGGCGCGTAGTTTCGCAGCACATGCAGGTGGTCGGCGGCGGACATTCCGGACGTTTCCTTGGTGTCCGTGGCCAGGTTCATGGTCAGGCACCGCTTTGCCGGAGTGTCCGACAGCGCCTGGCGCATTTCCGGCAGCAGGAGGTGAGGCAGCACGGACGTGTACCAGGAGCCCGGGCCGAGGATGACCCAGTCCGCCAGCTCGATGGCCGTCAGGGCTTCAGTGCAGGCCGGGGCCGACTCCGGCAGGAGCCGGACGCTCTCCAGCGAGCCCGCCACAGCGCATTTGGCCTGGCCCCTGACGGTCTCCACGGTGAAGCTACCGTCCGGTCCGGGCACCCGGACATCGCCTTCGATGGTCAGGGGCTCACTGGACATGGGGAGGACCTGCCCGCGGGCGCCCAGGAGGGCGCCGGCCCACTTCAGGCCGCCCACGGTGTCGCCCAGCAGTTCCCAGAGGGTGACGATCAGCAGGTTGCCCATGGCGTGGTCGTCGAGTGAGCCGCCACGGCCTGCCCCGGGCTGGAAACGGTGCTGCATGACGTCCCGCCAGGTCCGGCCCCAGTCGGTGTCGTCACACAGTGCGGTGAGCGCCATCCGGAGGTCACCGGGCGGGAGGACGCCGTACTCCTCGCGCAGGCGCCCGGAAGACCCACCGTCGTCCGCTACGGTGACGATGGCGGTCAGCTCGGAGGTCAACAGTCTCAGGGCGGACAGCGAAGCTGACAGTCCGTGGCCGCCGCCGAGGGCGACGACGGACGGACCTTTGTCCAGCTGCGCGCCGGTGCCGCTCGCCGGCGGCACAAGGGGCAGCGGCCCGGTAAGCAGCCCCATTATTCGCGGCCCAGATCCCGATGAGTGGTGGTCACGGTGACGCGGGGGTACTGTGCCAGCTTCTTGGACAGTTCCATGGCGACGGCCACCGAACGGTGCTTGCCGCCCGTGCAGCCCACGGCGATGGTGGCATAGTGCTTGTTTTCCCGGCGGTAGCCGTCCAGCACAGGCTCGATGGCCAGCACGTAGCGGTCCACGAAGCTCTTGACCCCTTCGGCTTCGAGGACGTAGTCGCTGACGTCCTTGTCCAGGCCGGTGTGCGGTCGCAACTGCGGAACCCAGTGCGGATTCGGGATGAAGCGGGCATCGACCACAAAGTTCGCGTCCACCGGCAGCCCGTACTTGAAGCCGAAGCTCATGACGTTAAGCCGCAGGGCCACGGGACCGGTTTCGCTGAAGAGCTCCGTGATGGCCGTGGCGAGGGCGTGGACGTTGAACTCGGAGGTGTCCAGCACGATGTCCGAGGAATCGCGCAGTTCATGCAGCAGGTCCCGCTCCGCGGCGATGCCGTCAAGGATCCGGCCGCCTTCCTGGAGGGGGTGCGGCCGGCGGCCCTGCTCGAAGCGGCGCACCAGGACATCGTCGTTGGCGTCCAGGAACAGGACGCGGAACATCACACCGCTGGCCTCAAGGGTTTTCAGCGCCGTGCGGATGTCCGTGAAGAGCGCCTTGCTGCGGACGTCAACCACCACAGCGAGCTTGGGAATGGACTGCGGTGCGTGGGACACGAGTTCGGCCAGGGTACCGAGCATCTGCGGCGGCAGGTTCTCAACGACGTACCAGCCATGGTCTTCGAGGGCATCCGCGGCCGTACTGCGGCCTGCCCCGGACATCCCCGTCACCACGAGCAGTTCCGCTTCAACGGGTTTGACGGGCGTCATGCCGTCCTGTTCCGCTTCGGATCCTGCCGTTGACTCTGCCATGAGTAAAGCCCCATTCCTGCTATGTAATTCGACGCAACCACGCGTTCCGCTTCCGGTCCTTACCCTAGCTAAGTTTCAATGATTTCGCCGGTCGTCATATTGATGGCCGGCACCTCCGCACCGTTGGCTGCGCCGCCGTTGCCGAAATGGCTGACGATCGCATCCGCCAGCGACGGTCCGATGCCCTTGGCGGTGGTCAGTTCGGCCGCGCTGGCTGTCCGGATGCTCTTGACGGAGCCGAACTGCGCCAGCAGGGCCTTGCGCTTGGCCTCGCCCAGTCCCGGAACGCCGTCCAGGGCCGAAACGGTCATGGCCTTGCCGCGCTTCTGCCGGTGGAAAGTGATGGCGAAGCGGTGTGCCTCGTCGCGGATGCGCTGGAGAAGGTAAAGACCCTCGGAGGTCCGCGGCAGGATCACCGGGAAATCACTGTCCGGCAGCCAGACTTCCTCCAGTCTCTTGGCCAGGCCGACGACGTAGACGTCCTCGATGCCGAGTTCTGCCAGGGCGCGCGACGCGGCGTTGACCTGGGGCTTGCCGCCGTCAACCACCACCAGGTTTGGCGGGTAAGCGAACTTCGCTCGGGGTGCCGGCGTGGTGGTGTCCAGCACGGAGGCAGCAGCAATGGCCTCGAGCGCGGCCTGATGCCCGGGCAGCTGTGCCGCTTCCGCCTGCGCCGACTTCTCCTGCAGGTAATTTCGGAAGCGCCGCGTGAGGACGTCGTGCATCGCCGCGGTGTCATCCACGGCCGCGGCGCCGGTGATGGAGAACTTTCGGTAGTCGGACTTCTTGGGAAGACCGTCTTCCACCACCACCATGGACGCCACCACGTTCGTTCCCTGCACGTGGGAGATGTCGAAGCACTCGATGCGGAGCAGCGCGACGGGCAGGTCCAGGGCTTCCTGGAGTTCCTGCAGCGCGAGGGACCGGTTGGTCAGGTCGCCGGCACGGCGCGACTTGTGGAGTTGCAGTGCGTGCTCGGCGTTTTCCCGGACGGTGGACATGAGCGCTGCTTTGTCCCCGCGGCGCGGAACCCGGACGTCCACCTTGGCGCCGCGCAGACCGGAGAGCCACTGCGTCAGTTCGGCAGCGTTGCTCGGCTCTACAGGAACCAGGACTTCACGCGGCATCCGGCCCTGGCTGTCGCCCTCCTCGCCGTAGACCTGCTGGAGCAGGTGCTCGACCAGGTCCGGAGTGGTGGAATCCTCGACCTTTTCCACCACCCAGCCGCGCTGGCCCCGGACGCGGCCGCCCCGGACATGGAACACCTGGACGGCCGCCTCCAGCTCGTCCTCGTGCAGGGCGAACACATCGGCGTCGGTGTCCTCGGCCAGGACCACGGCATTGCGTTCGAAGACTTTCCGCAGGGCGATGATGTCGTCCCGGACCCGGGCGGCGCGCTCGTAGTCGAGCTCGGCAACCGCCGCGGCCATGTCCTTCTCCAGCCGTGCGATGAAGCGTTTGGCTTCGCCGCCCATGAACGAACAGAAGTCCTCCGCCAGTGCCCGGTGCTCCTCCGGCGTCACCCGGCCGACACACGGTGCGGAGCACTTGTCGATGTAGCCGAGCAGGCACGGCCGCCCGCTCGCCTGCGCCCGCTTCAGGACACCGGGACTGCAGCTGCGGACGGGAAAAACGCGCAGCAGGGTGTCCATCGTTTCGCGGATGGCCCCGGCCGTGTACGGGCCAAAGTAACGGGTGCCTTTGCGGCGCTCCCCGCGGAGCACCTGGACCCGCGGGAACTTCTCCCCCATGGTCACGGCGAGGTACGGGTAGGTTTTGTCGTCCCGGAAGACCACATTGAACCGCGGCTTGAATTCCTTGATCCAGGTGTATTCCAGCTGGAGGGACTCCAACTCGCTCCCGACGACCGTCCACTCCACGCTGCTGGCCGCGTGGACCATCGCGTAGGTCTTGGGCAGCAGGCCCCCGGGGTTGGCGAAGTATGAATTCAGCCGGGACCGTAGGCTCTTGGCCTTGCCGACGTAAATGACGCGGCCGTGCGGATCCCGGAATCGGTACACGCCGGGGTTGGTTGGAATTTCACCTGTTTGGGGTCGGTAACTAGCTGGATCTGCCACGATTCAAGTCTACTGAGAATGCAGGGGCGTCCCCGACGCTACTCCGCTGCCTTGCTCTGGTTGTAGCTGGTGGAGCGCTCCTGGCCGCTGAGCTCGGCGATGGCGTCCATGATCCGGTCCGTGACCTGGCGGCGGGCAGGCAGTGAGTGGTCGGGGCCGGTCTTCTCGAAGTACAGCGGCTCGCCCACCTTCATGGTGAAGTGCTGCGGCTTCACGCCGTTCTGGCCTGCCGGCTGGAGGTTTTCGGTACCGATGAGACCGACGGGAATGACCGGGGCACCTGTGGTCAGCGCAAGCCAGCCGACGCCGGTGCGGCCACGGTACAGGATCCCGTCCCGGGAGCGGGTTCCCTCGGGATAGATCCCGATTCCCTTCCCTGCCTCGAGGATGTCAAGCAGTGTCTTGAGGGCGGCGACGCTGGCCGCCTGCTCACCGCGTTCCACGGGAATGGAGCCTACTGATTCGAAGAAGGACTTCATGACCTTCCCCTTCACACCGCCCGTGGTGAAGTATTCGGCCTTGGCGAAGAACGCCACCGGCCGGGGCATCAGGGCCTGCACAATCACGCTGTCCAGGAACGACAGGTGGTTGGGCGCGACGATGAAAGGCCCGTCCTTGGGAACGTTCTCCAGCCCGATGACCGTCGGCCGGCAGGTTCCGGAGATCAGCGTGCGGGTGGTCCACCGGATCGCATCAAACAATGCCATCGTCGTGCACCTCACTCATGGCTGCGGTCCGGACGGCGTCCATGTTGTCGATGGCTGCCGCGAGGCCCGCGGTGGAGTCCACGATCGCGACGGCGCCGGCCTCGTGGAGTTCGCCGTCGGGAGCAAATCCCCAGCTGACGCCGATGCAGTCAAGGCCGTTGGCCATGGCGCCGGCCACATCCTGGGCGCGGTCCCCCACCATCACGGCGTGCTGCGTGCGCAGGTCGGACAGCGCAGCCGCCACAATTTCAGTTTTGCCGAGCGGGGTGGTGGCGCCTGCAGCCTCGTCGGCGCCTGAACCGCGGATGAAGCGGAAGGAGCCGGCGATGCCGTGGTGCTCGAGCACAATCTTTGCGAGCCCTTCAGGTTTCTGCGTCGCCACCGCAATGGGCCGTCCTGAAGAGGCGTAACCTTCCACGAGTTCCCGGATGCCCGGGTACAGCCGGCTCTGGGCGATCCCGGTTTCAAGGTAGTAGGTCCGGTAGACCAGGATGACCTCGGCAAGATGCTCGGGCGGAACGCCGGCAATATTCAGGAGGGAGTCACTGAGTTTCGGACCGATCATCGCGTCCAGTTGGGCCTGGGCCGGGACCCTGATGCCGAGTTGGGTAAGGGCCGCGGAGATTCCGCCCGTTATTCCCCCCGCCGGATCGACAAGAGTGCCGTCCAGGTCGAAGATCACGGGCACTGTTGAAAGGGTCACCGGCTTAGTTTCCCACAAGTGCGCGAATGGCTGAAACTCGCATTCCCGGACGGGAATACTTCTTCCCTCCGGATCAGCAAGCTCCAGCCATTCGGTGTGCCGGGGTCCGGGCTAGGCCAGGATCTCCGCCAGGAACGTTGCCGTGTAGCTCTTGGTGGATTTCGCGACCTGTTCCGGAGTGCCCGTGGCGATGATCTGGCCGCCGCCGGAACCGCCGTCGGGCCCAAGATCCACGATCCAGTCCGCGCTCTTGATGACGTCGAGGTTGTGTTCGATGGTGATCACGGTGTTGCCCTTGTCCACCAGACCCTGCAGGACCATGAGCAGCTTGCGGATGTCTTCGAAGTGCAGGCCCGTCGTGGGCTCGTCCAGGACGTAGATGCTCCGGCCGTTGGACCGCTTCTGGAGTTCCGCGGCCAGCTTTACGCGCTGCGCCTCGCCGCCGGACAGCGTGGTGGCAGGCTGCCCCAGCCGCACATAGCCCAGCCCGACGTCGACGAGCGTGCGCAGGTGGCGCGCAATCGGGGAGAAGGCGGCGAAGAACTCCGCGCCTTCCTCGATGGGCATGTTGAGCACGTCCGCGATGGTCTTGCCCTTGTAATGGACTTCCAGGGTTTCCCGGTTGTACCGCGCACCGTGGCAGACCTCGCAGGGCACGTACACGTCCGGCAGGAAGTTCATCTCGATCTTCAGCGTGCCGTCGCCGGAACATGCTTCGCAGCGCCCGCCTTTGACGTTGAACGAGAACCGGCCGGGCTGGTAGCCGCGGACCTTGGCCTCGGTGGTCTCGGCAAAGAGCTTCCGGATGTTGTCGAACACGCCGGTGTAGGTGGCCGGGTTGGACCGCGGCGTCCGGCCGATGGGGCTCTGGTCGACGTGAACCACTTTGTCCAGGTGCTCGAGGCCCTGGATCAATTTGTGCCGGCCGGCCACCTGCTTGGCGCCGTTGAGCTTGTTGGCCAGCACCTTGTACAGAATTTCGTTGACCAGGGTGGACTTGCCGGAGCCGCTGACGCCGGTCACGGCCGTCAGCAGTCCCAGCGGGAAGGCGGCGTCCACGTTGACGAGGTTGTTTTCCCGGGCGCCGATGACCTTCAGCTCGCGCTTCTTGTCGTACTTGCGCCGCTTCTTGGGGATCTCGATCTTCTTCCGGCCCGATAGGTAGTCGCCGGTCAGCGATTCGGTGTTTTCCAGGAGTTCTTTGTAGGACCCGGAGTGCACTACCTGGCCACCGTGCTCGCCGGCGCCCGGTCCGATGTCCACCACCCAGTCAGCTTCCTGGATGGTGTCTTCGTCGTGCTCCACCACAATGAGGGTGTTGCCGAGGTCCCGCAGGCGGGTGAGCGTTTCGATCAGCCGGCGGTTGTCGCGCTGGTGCAGGCCGATGGAGGGTTCGTCGAGGACGTAGAGGACGCCGACCAGACCGGAACCGATCTGCGTTGCCAGCCGGATGCGCTGCGCTTCGCCGCCGGACAGGGTGCCGGAGGGACGCTCCAGGTTCAGGTACTCCAGGCCGACGTCGAGGAGGAAGGTGAGGCGGGCCTGGATTTCCTTGAGGACCTGGTGAGCGATCTGGGCCTCGCGGCCGGTGAGCACCAGGGTGTCCAGGAAGTGGGCGCATTCACGCATCGGCATGGCTGCCACTTCGGCGATGGACTTGCCGTTGATCAGCACCGAGAGCGAGGCCGGGTTCAGGCGGGCGCCGTTGCAGGCCGGGCAGGGAATCTGCCGCATGTACTCTTCGTACCGGTCCCTGGCCGAGTCCGAATCGGTTTCCAGGTGCTTGCGGTGGACGTACTGGACGACGCCCTCGAAGCCGGTGCTGTACTTGCGCTCCCGGCCGAAGCGGTTGCGGTACTGCACCACCACCTTATGGTCCTTGCCGTGCAGCACGGTCTGCCGGATGTCGTTGGGAAGCTTCTGCCACGCCGTCTTCATCGAGAAGTCGAGTTCCTTCGCGAGCCCGGACAGCAGCCTGTTCCAGTACTCGCTGGTGGCCGTACCCAGCGACCACGGCGCGATGGCGCCCTCGCCGAGGGAGAGCTCCGGGTTCGGGATGATGAGTTCCTCATCCACTTCCAGCTTGGTGCCGATGCCGCTGCAGGCGGAACAGGCCCCGAAGGGGTTGTTGAACGAGAACGAGCGGGGCTCGATTTCATCGATGGCGAGGGGGTGCTCGTTGGGGCAGGCCAGGTGCTCGGAGAATGCCCGGATCCGTTCCGCATCATCCGCTTCGAGGTCGACGAATTCGGCGAGCACGCGGCCTTCAGCCAGACCAAGCGCGGTTTCGACCGAGTCGGTCAGGCGCTGGCTGATGCCTTCCTTGACCACGAGCCGGTCCACCACCACTTCGATGGTGTGTTTGAACTGCTTGCCGAGCTTGGGGGGATCGCTCAGCTGGATGAGGTCCCCGTCCACGCGCGCACGCGAATAGCCCTTGGCCGTCAGTTCCTTGAAGAGGTCCACGAATTCGCCCTTGCGCCCGCGGACGACGGGAGCGAGGACTTGGAATCGTGTGCCGGCCGGCAGTTCAAGCAACTGGTCCACGATCTGCTGCGGCGTCTGCTTCGCCACCGGTTCGCCGCAGATGGGGCAGTGCGGACGGCCCACGCGGGCCCAGAGCAGGCGCATGTAGTCGTAGATCTCGGTGATGGTGCCCACGGTGGACCGGGGGTTCTTGCTGGTGGACTTCTGGTCGATGGAAACCGCCGGGGACAAGCCCTCAATGAAGTCCACATCCGGCTTGTCCACCTGTCCCAGGAACTGGCGGGCGTACGCGGACAGCGATTCCACGTAGCGGCGCTGGCCCTCCGCGAAGATCGTGTCGAACGCCAGGGATGATTTTCCGGACCCGGACAGTCCGGTGAAAACGATCATGGAGTCCCGCGGCAGGTCCAGGTCCACGTTGCGCAGATTGTGCTCCCGTGCCCCCTTCACCACAAGGCGGGAAAGGTCCGGGCGCGCCGGTTTCCCTTGGTTTAGGGGTACGACTGCGGAGCGGGCATCAACGGCTGGTTCTTCAGCTACGGCTTTAGGCACCCACTAATGCTAATCGAAAACTTCTTCGAATTTCCATGCCGCCCCCTATTCGGCGTCGTAGGCCGCCGCCAGCAGCTGTACTGCCTCCGCAAAGCTTGCGCCCTGGGCCTTTGCCGCGGTGGCGAAATCAGCAGCAGCCGCAGTCAGCGAGGTCCATGCTTCGTCCCTGGCGCAAACTGTGGTTCCGTGCCGGCCACGGGTGGCAACAATCCCGGCCGCTTCCAGCTCCTTGTAGGCGCGGGCCACGGTGTGCGGGGCGACGCCCAGCGCGGTTGCAAGGCTGCGCACTGCGGGCAGGCGTGTGCCGGGGGCAAGGGCACCGCTGTCCGCCCGCTCGATGATGTTCAGCCGCAGCTGTTCAAAGAGCGGAACCGAACTGGCCTGGTTCGGCTTCCAGGTCCCCGGAAACTCATTTGCGCCGCTCACTGCCCGGACTCCCCCGCGCGCAGGGCATCAGCGCTACCCGAGAACTGGGCATCGTAAAGCCTGCTGTAGTGCCCGTTGGCTGCCAGCAGCTGTTGGTGGTTCCCGTGTTCGACGATTTGTCCGTGGTCCATGACGAGAATTAGATCAGCGTCCCGCACCGTGGACAAACGGTGGGCAATCACGAAGCTCGTCCTGCCCTGCCGCAGCCGCTGCATCGCCTGCCGGATCTGCACTTCAGTGCGCGTGTCCACAGAACTTGTCGCCTCATCCAGGATGAGGATGCTGCGGCCCGCGAGCTGCGCCCTCGCGATGGTGATCAGCTGCCGTTGCCCCTGGCTGAGGGAATCGCCGTCGTTGCCCAATAGTGTGCCGTAGCCGTCTGGAAGGGCGCGCACGAAGTGGTCCACGTGCGTGGCTTCGGCGGCGGAGAAAATGTCAGTGTCGCTGGCGCCGGGGCGCCCGTACTCGATGTTCTCCCTGATGGACCCGGTGAACACCCAGGCGTCCTGCAGCACCATGCCGATCATGGAACGCAGCTCGTCACGGCCGCGCCCTGCGATATCCACGCCGTCGACGGTGATCCGGCCGGAATCGAGCTCGTAGAACCGCATGAGCAGATTCACCATGGTGGTTTTACCGGCCCCGGTATGCCCAACGATGGCCACGGTCTGCCCGGGCTCAGCGGTAAAGGACAGCTCCCTGACCACGGGCGGACCGCCGTTGTACCCGAACGTCACGGCGTCGAACACCACCCGGCCGCCGGTGGCTGCCGCCACCTCAGCGCCCGCCGGCTCCGCGCCCGCCGGCTCCCTTCCGGCCAACTCCGTCCCGGCCTGCTCCTTCCCGGCCTGCTCCGTGCCGTCGCGCGGAATTTCCGCGGCATCCAGGAGCGCGAACACACGTTCAGCCGACGCGATGCAGGACTGCATCAGGGTCAGCATGCCGCCAATCTGCCCGATCGGCTGGCTGAAGAGCCTGCTGAACTGGATGAAGGCCTGGACCCCGCCGATGGTCATGGCACCGGCGGTGACCTGCAGCGCGCCGACCACAGCCACGGCAATGTAGTTGAGGTTGGACACGAAAACCAGGAGCGGCTGGACGGCGCCGGAAACGTACTGGGCGCGCGCGCTGGTCCGGGAGAGCCTGTCGTTGCTGGTGGTGAACACCTCGGTGGCCATCCCCTGCCGGCCGAAAGCCTTGAGCACCTCGTGGCCCGTGATGTACTCCTCGAGGTGTGCGTTGAGTTCGCCGGTGGTGCTCCACTGCTCGGAAAAGTGCGCCTGGGACTTCCGGGCGACGAGGACAGTGACCACCGTCGAAAACGGCACGGTCACCAGGGCAATGACCGCCAGGAGCGGGGAGAGCCACAGCATCATGGCGAGTGCGCCCAGCAGCATGAGCACCGACAGGATCAGCTGGTTCAGCAGCTGGTTCAGTGACTGGGAGATGTTGTCGACGTCGTTGGTGGCCCGGCTGAGGACGTCCCCGCGCCGCTGCTCGTCGAAATGCGCGGACGGCAGCCGGTGCAGTTTGTCCTCCACGGAGGCCCGCAGCCGGTAGCTCACGTGTTGCACGGCGGTGGCGGTGACGGCTCCCTGTACCCAGCTGAAGAGCGAAGCGCCGATGTACATCACCGCCACGAGCAGGAGCACAGCGGCAAGTTCCTGTTCGTTGAAGGTCCCTCCAAAAACACCTTCAACCACGACGTCGGTTGCGTCGCCCAGCAGCTTGGGTGCCGACACGTTGAGCGCCACAAACGCGCAGGTGGCGGCAACGGCGCCGAACATCCTCCACCTGACGGGGCGCAGCAGTCCCAGAAGGCGCCTGCTGGTGGCCCAGGCGCCACCCGGGGCGGCGACCGCCGTCGTCGTTGTGGTCATGCCCTGCCTCCGAGCGCAAGCTGCGAGGCGGCAATTTCCTGGTAGACCGTCGACGTACGCATCAGTTCGCTGTGCGTGCCCTGGGCGACGAGCCTGCCGTTGTCCAGCACCAGGATGAGGCCGGCGTCGAGGATCGTCGCGATGCGTTCGGCAACGATGATCACCGTGGACCGGCGGGTGAGCGGGGTAAGGGCCTCGCGGAGGCGGGCGTCCGTTGTATGGTCCAGCGCCGAGAGGCTGTCGTCAAAAAGGTACACCGGGGCCTTGCGGAGCAGTGCGCGGGCGATGCACAGCCGCTGGCGCTGGCCGCCGGAAAAATTCGTGCCGCCCTGGCTCACCGGGGTGTGGAGGCCGTGTGGCAGGTCGCGCACAAAGTCCTCCGCCTGGGCGGTTCGGAGCGCGCGGAGGAGGTCGTCGTCGCCGGCGTCAGGCGCCGCAATCCGCAGGTTCTCGGCAACAGTACCGGAGAAGAGGTAGGCGCGCTGGGGCACCAGCGACAGGCTGTTCCGCAGGAAATGAAGCGGAAGTGATTTCACGTTGTGGCCGCCGATCAGGACCTCCCCCGACGTGGCGTCCAGGAAACGGGGCAGCAGGTTGAGCAGGGTCGACTTTCCGCTGCCCGTCGAACCGATGATGGCGGTGAACGTGCCAGGCGACGCCGTGAAGCTGATGCGGTCCAAGACCGGCGCCTCCGCCCCCGGGTAGGCAAAGGTGACGTCGCGGAATTCCACGGTGCCGCCTGCGGTGCGCTGTGCGTGCGGCAGCCCGGCCCGCGAGATCGCCGGATCGGCGATGGCGGGGCGCGTTTCCAGCACCGTCTGGATCCGTTCCGCGCAGGCCGCCGCGCGGGGAGCCGTCATCAGGACGTACATCGCCATCATGATGGCGATGAGGATTTGCAGGATGTAGGCGATGAAAGCCGTCAGCGCGCCAAGCTTCATGTCGCCCGCCTGGATTCTGTGGCCGCCGAACCACACCACCGCCACCGATGACAGGTTCACCACGATCATGATCAGCGGCAGCATCCCTGCCACCAGCAGCGCGGACTGCAGGTTGTTGCGGGTCAGCTCACGGTTGACGACGGCGAACCGGCGCGCTTCGTGCGCCTGGCGGACGAACGCCCGGATGACATTGGCCCCGATGATCTGCTCCCGCAGTACCCTGCTGATGCGGTCGATCAGGATCTGGCCTTCCCTGTAGAGGGGCACGAGCCGGCGCACGATCACGTACATGATGACCACCAGCACGGGCACGATGGCCACCACGATGCCGGAGAGGACCACATCCTGGTTCAGCGCCAGGACGATGCCGCCGATGCCCATGGCGGGCGCCGCCACAAGCATGGTGAAGACCAGCACGGCCAGCGCCTGGATCTGCTGGACGTCGTTGGTGGCCCGTGTCACCAGGCTGGGCACGCCGAATGACCCCACCTCCTGGGAGGACAGGGACTGGACCTTCACGAAGAGCTCCTGTCGCAGCTGGCGGCCAAGCTTCATGGCCACATGGGCGCTGAAGTAGCCGGCCGCGAGTGCTGCGGCGACCTGGACGGCGGCAATTCCTGCCATCCATCCGCCCAGCCGAAGGATGAGGTCCGTGTTCCCCCTGACGATTCCGTCGTCGATGATGGCGGCATTGAGGGTGGGCAGGAGGAGGTTGGCCGTGGTCTGCAGGAGCTGCAGGACCACGATGGCCAGGACCGCCGGCTTATGCGCGGCGAGCAGCCGCATCATCATGCCTGCGAGCATCGAACCTCCCTCCGCCGCGACGGCATGGTCAGCCCCGTTTCCGCGCGACTGCGAAAATCCTCCGGAACGGGAAAACGGTGCCGTGCGCAGTGGCAGGATAGGCGTCGTTGAGCAGCGCCGAATACTCCGCTTCGAAGTCCGCAGCGTCCGCCGGCGGGAGCGCTGACAGCACCGGCCGGAGTCCGGCTCCCCTGACCCACTGCAGGACCGGATCCGGTCCTTGCAGAACCTGCTGGTAGGTGGTTTCCCAGGCATCCGCGTCGCAGCCTGCGTCCAGCATGATGTTGAGGTATTCGGCGGGCTCAGCGACGGCGTCATCGTGCCGCAGGACGCCGTCGAGGGCCTCCTTCCAGCGGCCGGACTCCGCAAGTTGCCGCATCAGCACATGCGACGGGGAACCGAAATTCCCCGGAACCTGCAGGGCGAACCAGGCGCCGGGCCTGAGGGCCTCCAGCCAGCCGGCCAGCAGGGCCGGGTGGCCGGGGATCCACTGCAGGGCCGCATTGGTCACCACCACGTCGGTACGGTCTGACGGCATCCACCGGGCGATGTCCGTCAGTGCGAAGGAGAGGTTGGCCGACCGCGCCGCGTGGGTTTCCGCCTTCTGCAGCATTTCGCCGGACGAGTCGATCCCCAGCACGTCGGCGCCGGGCCAGCGCTCCGCGAGGGTCGCCGTGAGATTGCCGGGCCCGCAGCCGAGGTCCACCACATGGCGCGGATGGTCCGCGTGGATACGCGCGGTCAGGTCAAAATATGGCCGGTCGCGGTGGTTTCCGAACTCCACATACTTAGCGGGATCCCATTTCAAGGACGTCCTCCAATGGCTCGAGCGGTTGCCGTCAGGCCGAGCCTAGTCCGGGCCGGCCCCGCGACCAAGGACGAACCACCCCTTGGCTGCGGGCACTAAGCTTGAAAGCAATGAAACTCGTTGAGCAGCTCCCTGTCCCGGCCGAACGTACCTCCAGCGGGGCGGACCACGATCCGGATGAGCTCTACACCCGTTTCGTTGAGTGGACGGAAAGCCGCGGGCTGTCCCTCTACACCGCACAGGACGAGGCCATCATGGAACTCGCCTCCGGGGACAACGTCATTCTGGCCACTCCGACGGGGTCCGGCAAGTCCCTGGTGGCCATTGCCGCGCACTTCCAGGCCATGGCCCGGGGGGACCGAAGCTACTACACGGCGCCCATCAAGGCCCTCGTATCGGAGAAATTCTTCGCCCTGTGCGAGATCTTCGGTGCCGAAAACGTGGGAATGATTACGGGCGACTCCGGCGTCAACCAGGACGCACCCATCATCTGCTGCACCGCCGAAATCCTGGCCAACATCGCACTTAGGGAAGGCGCCGGGGCGGACCTGGGTGCGGTAATCATGGACGAGTTCCATTTCTACTCCGACCCGCAGCGCGGCTGGGCCTGGCAGGTGCCGCTGCTGGAGCTTCCGCAGGCGCAGTTCCTGCTCATGTCCGCGACCCTGGGCGACGTCAGCCGCTTTGAGGCCGGCCTCACCGATCTGACGGGACGCCCTACGACGACCGTCAGTTCCGCTGAACGCCCGATCCCGCTGCACTACTACTACGAGCAGACGCCTGTCCACGAGACCCTCGAGGAGCTGCTCTCCACCAAACAGGTCCCTGTCTATGTGGTCCACTTCAGCCAGCTTGAGGCAATCGACCGGGCGCAGAACCTGATGAGCATCAACGTCTGCACCCGCGAGGAGAAGGACAAGATCGCCGAGCTGATTGCCGGCTTCCGTTTTGCGGCAGGCTTCGGCAAGACCCTCAACCGGCTGGTCCGCCACGGCATCGGCGTTCACCATGCCGGCATGCTGCCAAAGTACCGGCGGCTGGTGGAGCAGCTGGCACAGGCCGGCCTGCTCAAGGTCATCTGCGGCACCGACACGCTGGGCGTGGGCATCAACGTGCCCATCCGCACGGTACTGCTCACCGCCCTCAGCAAGTACGACGGCGTCCGTACCCGGCTGCTGAACTCACGCGAGTTCCACCAGATCGCCGGCCGCGCAGGGCGGGCCGGGTACGACACGGCCGGCACCGTGGTGGTGCAGGCCCCCGAACATGTGACCGAGAACGTCAAGGCGATGGCCAAGGCCACCGCCAAGTTCGGCGATGACCAGAAGAAGCTCCGCCAGGTGGTCAAGCGGAAGCCGCCCGAGGGCTTCGTGTCGTGGGGCGAACCCACCTATAACCGGTTGGTGGGCTCCGTCCCCGATCCGCTTACCTCCAGCTTCACCGTGACGCACGCCATGCTGATGAACCTGATGGAGCGGCCCGGCGACCCCTTCAAGGCTGCCCGCCGGCTGCTCACGGACAACCACGAACCCCGCACTTCGCAGCTGCAGCTGATGAAGAAAGCCCTGGGCATTTACCGGGAACTGCTGGCCGCAGGCGTTGTGGAGCGGATCCCGCCCGAGGAACAGGGCCCGGACGGCAGGACCGTCAGGCTCACTGTCCACCTGCAGGCCAACTTCGCGCTGAACCAGCCGCTCTCGCCGTTTGCACTGGCGGCGCTGGAACTTCTTGATCCGGAGTCGCCGTCGTACGCCCTGGACGTGGTGTCCGTCATCGAATCCACGCTGGAAAAGCCCCGGCAGATCCTGTCGGCCCAGCAGAAGAAGGCCCGCGGCGAAGCCATTGCCGCCATGAAGGCCGACGGCATTGAGTATGACCAGCGCATGGCCATGCTGGAGGACGTCACCTACCCCCAGCCGCTGGCGGAAATCCTGGGTGAGGCCTTCGATGTCTACCGCAAGGCTGCGCCATGGATTGGCGACTTCGAGCTTGCCCCCAAGTCCGTGGTCCGGGACATGTACGAGCGGGCCATGAACTTCGGCGAATTCGTCCAGTTCTATGGCCTGGCGCGCTCCGAGGGCATTGTGCTGCGGTACCTCGCCGACGGTTTTAAGGCGCTCCGCCAGACGGTCCCGCAGGACTCCCTCCGGGAAGACCTTGAGGACCTGATCGCCTGGCTGGGCGAGCTGGTCCGGCAGGTCGATTCCAGCCTGCTGGATGAATGGGAGGAGCTAACCTCCGGAGCCGGACCGACCCCGCACGACGCTCCCCCGCCGCCCCCGCCGTCGCTGACGTCCAACATCAGGGCGTTCCGGGTGATGGTCCGGAACGAAATGTTCCGCCGCGTGGAGCTTTTCGCCGATGAGGCGGCCACGGAACTCGGCGAGCTCGACGGCGGCACCGGATGGGATGCCGACCGCTGGGAAGATGTCCTGGACGACTACTTCGACGAACACAATGACATCGGCACCGGGCCGGACGCCCGTGGCCCGGGGCTGCTGATCATCAACGAAGAGCCCGGCATGTGGAAGGTCCGGCAGATTTTCGACGACCCCGCCAGCAACCACGACTGGGGAATCTCCGCAGAGGTGGACCTTGCGGCGTCGGACGAAACCGGCACGGCCGTGGTCCGGGTGACCGACGTCAGCAGGCTGTGACCGGGCTCCCGCCGTCAGCCCAGGGCAGCGCCCATCGCGTCCGCCCACAGCCGTTGTCCCGCGGAATTCGGGTGCACATCGTCTGTGAGTAGCCCCGGCAGGTCCCCACGTGCCCGGAACGCTGCATTGACGTCAATGGCCGGATAGCCGGCACTTGGCGCCCAGTCCCGAAGCGCTGCAACGCTGCCGGCTGTATGCTCCTCCCACATCCCCAGTGACGGGTTCTGCAGCACAATCGCTGCGGGAACCCGTGCGGACCACTTGGCGTCAGCGGCCGCCAGCAGCTCCGCCGCCCCCTTGTCCGCACGCTCCGGGGCCGGGTTGTGCCCGAAATTGAGCACGGTGAGCGAAGGTTTTGAAGGCTGGATGCGGTCAAGGTGCTCAAGCGGATAGGCATAGCTGGCGCCTGAACGGGAACCGTTCCAGACGGTGATGGGGCGGTCCGGGCCCGCGTACACGGTCGGATGCGCTTTCCAGTTACCGGTGGCCCCGTCCCAGAAGTGCAGTGTCACGGTTCCGTGCTTCGACAGGTCCCGCGCCCACAAGTCGACCCATTCACCCGGTTCGTCGCCCGTGGAGTCCCCCAGGACGCTGATGGTCAGCGGGCCACGGCTGCTGACGATTGCCCGCAGTTCCCCGACTGTCACGGCGCCTTCAGGAGCGGCAGCCGGCGGGGCGGCGGCGGACACCGACGACGTGCCGGCCGGGGACACCGGTGCGGGACGGGCGTCCATCAATTGCAGCAGCGTTATGCCGGCAAGCGCGGCCAGTCCAACTGCCAACACGACGATGAGGAGGCCTATCCCCCGGGTGCGCCGCCGCTTCTGGTCGTTCATTGCTCCCGCCGGTCGGTCGTTGTTCGGAGACCGCCTGGTTCCCACGGCATCGAGCAGCAGGGCGGCGGAATTCAGTAGAGTGGACATCAAGCCCGAGTTTCAAGACACCCTCCAGCAGGGAGAGACGAGAACCCAATCATGAGTGTAATCCGGCCAGCCACCGTAGAAGACGTTCCCGCCATCCTGCAGATGATCCACGAACTGGCCATCTACGAAAAAGAGCCCCACGCGGTCCGGAACACCCCGGACATGCTGACGGACGTGCTGTTCGACGGGAACCCCAGGGTGTACGCCACGATGGCCGAAAACGCGGCGGGCGAGGTCCAAGGGTTTGCCCTCTGGTTCCTCAACTACTCGACGTGGGAAGGTGTCCACGGCATCTACCTCGAGGATCTATACGTGACTCCGGCGGCCCGCGGCGAGGGCCACGGCAAGGCCCTGCTGCAGCACCTGGCGGCCACCGCCGTCGAACGCGGTTATGCGCGCGTGGAGTGGAGCGTACTGGACTGGAACGAACCGTCCATCAACTTCTACAAGAAGCTGGGTGCATTCCCCATGGAGGAGTGGTCCACCTTCCGGCTGACCGGGGAGGCCCTGGAGGCCTTCGGCGCTGCCCGCGAAGCACACGCCCGTGGCTGACCTGCCCATGACCGGGCTCACCGCCGTGGCAATGCTGGAGGCTACGGCCAGCCTTGCCAAGACCGTTCCGCACTCCATCAGGGCACGGCATGAGTACCGCGGGATGCGCACGGCCGAGCACTATTTCGAGGTGCCCCTGGACCACTTCAATGGCGGCGCCGGGACGATCACCGTGTTTGCGCGCGAGTACGTCTCCACGGACCACAGCGCGGAGGAGGCCACCCAGCTGCCTTGGCTGCTGTACCTGCAGGGAGGCCCCGGCGGACGGGGCAACCGGCTCGCCGCCCTCGGCGGCTGGACCAAAGCCGCCGCCAGGGACTTCCGCATCCTGATGCTGGACCAGCGCGGCACCGGGCTGTCCACTCCCATCGACCGCAACACGCTCCCGCTGCGCGGAACCGAGACGGAGCAGCTGGACTACCTGACGCATTTCCGGGCAGACTCGATCGTCGCGGACGCCGAGGCCATCAGGCATGCCCTGGGATCCGGTCCGTGGTCCATCTACGGGCAGAGCTATGGCGGCTTCTGCGCGCTCAGCTACCTTTCCTTCGCCCCGGAGGGCCTGCGTGAGGCACTCATCACCGGCGGGCTCGCGCCGCTGGACGGCCCCGCGGACAGGGTCTACCAGGCCACCTTCCGCCGGGTCGCCGCCCGCAACGCCGAATACTTCGCCGCCTATCCCGAGGACCGCGCCGCGGTCAGCCGGATTGCCCGGCACCTGCGCGGGACAGATGAGTACCTGCCCGACGGCGAGCGGCTCACCGTGGAGCGGTTCCAAATGGTGGGGGCGTTCCTGGGCGGCAACACCAGGGTGGACACACTGCACCATCTGCTGGAGGACGCCTTCGTGGACACACGCGGCGGCGAACGCCTGTCGGATGCGTTCCTGGAGCAGGTCCGCGGCATTGTCTCGCGTGCCGCCAACCCTCTGTATGCCCTCATGCACGAATCCATCTACGGCCAGGGCGGGGCGACTGCCTGGGCAGCACAGCGGGTGCTTCAGGACTTCCCGGAGTTCAGCCCCGATGCCGCCGAGCCACTCCTGACCGGCGAAATGGTCTACCCCTGGTACTTCGAACAGGACGCAGCGCTCCGCCCGCTGCGGAACGTTGCCGGGCGCCTGGCCGGGAAGCCCGACTGGAAGCCCCTGTACGACCCGGAACGGCTGGCGTCGAACAGCGTGCCCGTGGCCGCCGCGGTGTACAGCGAGGACATCTACGTTGACCGGGATTTGTCCCTGGAAACGGCCTCGGCCGTGCGCGGGCTCCAGGTCTGGGAAACGTCGGACTTCCACCATGACGGGATCGCAGACGACGGTGAAGGCATCTTCTCGCGGTTGCTGGGAATGGTGCGCTCAGTCCGCCCCTGAGCGGCCGCCGGCCCCGCCGAACAGCGTCGCCGGTCCGTCTCCTGCCCTGGAAGGCAGGAGGGCGATGACCGCCGCGGCAAGAACAACCACAGCAACCAGGCCGCCTGCCACGTTGAGCCCCGGGTAACCGGCCCAGCTGAGGATGAGGCCCGAGAAGGCGCCGCCCACCGCACCGGCCGCACCCATCAGCATGTCCGAAACGCCCTGAACCATAACGCGGTCCTCCTGGCGCACGCTTTCGGCCAGGAGCGTGGATCCCGCGATGGTGGCGGCGGACCACCCGAGCCCCAGAAGCACCAGCCCGACGGTCACCGCGACGGTTGACCGCTGGCCGAAGCCCGCCACGGTCACCGCTGCGACCAGCAGGGCGAATCCCAGGACAATGGTCTGCCCGCGTCCGGTCTTGTCCGTCAGCCACCCCATCACGGGTGAAAACGCGAACATCCCGGCGATATGCAACGAGATGGTGAAGCCAATGATCACCAGGACGTCGCCGGCGGCGGTGTGACTGGCGTGGGCGGCGCCGCCGGGCCCGGCCACCAGTTCCTGCAGGTGCAGCGGCGTCACGGACATAACACCCACCATTACGGCGTGGGCGCCGACGACGGCGGCCAGCGCCAGGATGGCGGACGGTGAATGGCGGGCGGCCAGCAGTCCGCGGCGAAGGGCGCCGCCCCGCGAGGCTGGCGGCTGCTGCCCACCCACCCGGACCCCGGCGGCAGCGGGGCCCGCCGGTGCCGGGTCGTCCGGTCGGCCGGGCCCGGCAGCCCCGGCGGCGTCCTCTGCGAGCTGCCGCGCGAACAGCAGCGGGTCCGGGCGCAGCCCCGTCAGCAGCAGGGCGCAGGCCAGCACCAGTCCGGCGGCAGAAATGACGAAGGGACCGGCAATAGGCGGCAGGCCGACGGCCTGGCCCACCACGGCGCCCGGTTGAATGAGGTTGGGTCCCGCCACTGCGCCGATAGTGATGGCCCACACGACGGCTGACAGGGCCCGGCCGCGGTGTTCATCATCGGCGAGGTCCACGGCGGCAAACCGCGCCTGCAGGCTGGATGCCGTGCCGATGCCCACACCGGCGGTCCCCAGGAGCAGCAGCACAAAGTTTCCGGACACGACAGCACACACGATCAGCGCCACGCCGGCGAGGGCTGCGGCGAGCCCGGTCACGAGGCCGGCCCTGCGGCCGCGGCGGTGCGCCAGCGAAGCCAGCGGCAGCGCCGAGAGTGCCGCGGCGAGCGTCATGACGGTGGCCACGGAGCCGGCCCAGGCGCTCGAGCCGGAAAGGTCCACTGCGAGCAGCGAGCCGATGGAAACGGTGGCCGCCGTACCGATTCCGCTGAGCAGCTGTGCCGAACCGAGGAGCACAACCGTTCGGCGCTGGACGGTTTGGCGTTGCAGGGGGCGCCGCGGGACGTGGCGCACACCGGGCTGCGCCCCGGAAGTGTTAGCCATCCTCAGAGCATAGCGCCGCGGGTGTCCTTGAAAACAGGGCTGCCGGATTGGTAAATGGACTCGCCTGGGGCCGCCCAGTCGGGGGAACTGCCTGCTGAACGCAGACAACCCCGGCCAACGATGTGGCCGGGGTTGTCTGGAGCGTGCTTGAAGTAGTGGGGTGCCTACTCCGCTTCGCTCATGCTCTTGCGTGAGTCCTCATCGAGACGGGCATCCACCTTCGCCTGGGCGGCTTTCGAGCTCAGCAGGCTGGCGATGACGGCGACGATGATGGTGCCCACGATGACAGCCAGGGACACGAACGTGGGGATCTCGGGAGCCCATTCGATGTGGTGGCCGCCGTTAATGAACGGGAGCTCGTTGACGTGCATAGCGTGGAGTACCAGCTTGACGCCAATGAACGCCAGGATGAAGGACAGCGCGTGCTTCAAGTAGATCAGGCGGTTCATCAGCCCGCCCAGCAGGAAGTACAGCTGGCGCAGGCCCATGAGGGCGAAAAGGTTCGCGGTGAAGACAATGAACGGGCTCTGCGTCAGGCCGAAGATCGCAGGAATGGAGTCAACAGCGAAGAGCAGGTCGGTCAGGCCGATGGTGACGAAGACGATCAGCATCGGGGTGAAGACCTTCTTGCCGTCCACCATGGTGCGCAGCTTGCCGCCGTCGAACTTCTCCGACATCGGGATCACCTTGCGGAGCTTGGCGATCAGCGGGTTTTCCTTGTCCTCTTCGTCTTCGCCCTCGTCCTGGGCCTGCTTCCAGGCGGTCCAGAGCAGGAAGGCACCGAAGATGTAGAAGACCCAGCTGAACTGCTCGATCACGATGGCGCCGAGCATGATGAAGATGCCGCGCAGGATCAGCGCGATGATGATGCCCACCATCAGCACTTCCTGCTGATACTTACGGGGCACCGAGAAGCGCGCCATGATGATGATGAAGACAAACAGGTTGTCGATGCTGAGGCTGTATTCCGTCACCCAGCCGGCAACGAACTGGCCGCCGAACTCCGGGCCGGTGAAGGCGAACATCGCGCCGGCGAACACCAGGGCCAGAGTGACGTAGAACGCCACCCACAGGCCGGCTTCCTTCATGGAGGGTTCGTGGGGACGCCGGATAACCAGAAGAAGGTCGATGGCGAGGATCAGGCCGAGGACGACAAAGGAGCCGATCTCGAACCAGACGGGCAAATCGAGCACAGGATGGCCTTTCGCAGGGTACGGAACAGTGGTGTAAGTCTCTCCGGCCAGCCTGTGCACTTTGTGCTGAATTGGCAGCCCGCTACGCCCGGCAGGGCACCAGTGCCATGCGTGTTGACGATCGTAGCGCTTGGGATACTCCCCTACGTGACATCAACCTTACCCTAAGCGTGGCCCGCGGCCTGCATCTGGCGCAGTTCTTTCTTCAGGTCCCCCACTTCGTCGCGCAGCCGGGCAGCGAGTTCAAACTGCAGTTCGCCGGCTGCGGCGTGCATTTGTTCGGTCAGCTGTTCGATGAGGCCCACGAGGTCCTCCGCCGGTGCGGCGGCAAGACCGTCCGCCCGCACGGTGGACGCGCCCTTGCCCTTGCCGCGCGTCTTTCCCGCCGTGGCAAGCAGTTCGCGGGTGTCCGCGTCCTCCTTGGCCAGCTGGTCCGTGATGTCCGCGATCTTCTTCCGCAGTGGCTGCGGGTCGACACCGTTCTCCGTGTTGTAGGCCACCTGAATTGCGCGGCGCCTGTTTGTTTCGTCGATGGCGTGCGCCATTGAGTCGGTGATGCGGTCCGCGTACATGTGAACCTGCCCGGAGACGTTACGGGCGGCGCGGCCGATGGTCTGGATCAGCGAGGTGGACGAACGGAGGAAGCCCTCCTTGTCCGCATCCAGGATGCTGACCAGGGACACCTCAGGCAGGTCGAGGCCTTCGCGGAGCAGGTTGATGCCCACCAGGACGTCGAAGGTGCCCATCCGCAGTTCACGGAGCAGTTCCACGCGGCGGAGCGTGTCCACGTCCGAGTGCAGGTACTCGACTTTGACGCCGTGGCCCAGCAAATAGTCGGTGAGGTCCTCGGCCATCCTCTTGGTGAGCGTGGTGACCAGGATGCGTTCATTCTTCGCCGTCCGGGTGCGGATCTCGCCCAGCAGGTCATCGATCTGGCCCTTGGTGGGTTTGACCACGATCTCGGGATCGATCAGGCCGGTGGGACGGATGATCTGCTGCACGAAGCCATCCGCCTTGCCGAGTTCGTACTTGCCGGGAGTGGCGGACAGGTAGACGGTCTGGCCCACCCGCTCAAGGAATTCATCCCATTTGAGAGGTCGGTTATCCATGGCCGAGGGCAGGCGGAAGCCGAAATCCACGAGATTCCGCTTGCGGGACATGTCTCCCTCGTACATGGCGCCGATCTGCGGCACGGTGACGTGGGATTCGTCGATGACGAGCAGGAAGTCGTCCGGGAAGTAGTCGATGAGGCAGTGCGGGGCGGTTCCGCGGGCGCGGCCGTCAATGTGCGACGAGTAGTTTTCGATGCCGTTGCAGAAGCCCATCTGTTGCATCATCTCAAGGTCGTAGGTGGTGCGCATCCGGAGCCGCTGGGCCTCCACGAGTTTGTTCTGGCTCTCCAGCACCTGGAGCCGTTCGGCGAGTTCGTCCTCGATCCGCTTGATGGCCCGGGCCATCCGCTCGGGCCCGGCCACATAGTGCGAGGCGGGGAAAACGTACATTTCCTCTTCGTCCCGGATCACCTCGCCGGTCAGCGGGTGCAGGGTATGGATGTTCTCAATCTCATCCCCGAAAAATTCGATCCGGATGGCCAGTTCCTCATACATCGGGATGATTTCCACGGTGTCGCCGCGGACCCGGAACGTGCCGCGGTGAAAGTCCATGTCGTTGCGCGCGTACTGCATGGCGACGAACTTCCGGAGGAGATCGTCGCGGTTCATCTCCGCCCCCTTACGGAGCGTGACCATGCCGGCAATGTACTCCTCCGGCGTGCCCAGGCCGTAGATGCAGGACACCGTGGCAACGACGATGACGTCGCGGCGGGTCAGCAGGGCGTTGGTGGCGGAGTGGCGGAGCCGTTCGACTTCCTCGTTGATGGAGGAGTCCTTCTCGATGAAGGTGTCCGTCTGCGCAACGTATGCCTCGGGCTGGTAGTAGTCGTAGTACGACACGAAGTACTCCACCGCATTGTTGGGCAGCAGTTCGCGGAACTCGTTGGCCAGCTGCGCGGCCAGGGTCTTGTTCTGCACCATCACCAGGGTGGGCCGCTGGATCTGTTCAATCAGCCAGGCGGTGGTGGCGCTTTTTCCTGTACCGGTGGCGCCGAGCAGGACTACGTCCTTTTCACCATTCTTGATCCGTTCAGTGAGATCGGCGATGGCAGCCGGCTGGTCGCCGGCCGGCTTGAACTCGCTGATGACCTCGAAGGGCGCCACGACACGGTTGATTTCCTGGGCAAGGCTCATGAATATAATCTACCGCCGGGCACTGACATCGTGGCCCCATTCAGCTTTGGGCGGTACCGGCGGCACTTTCGGCTGCAGTTCCAGCGGCACGGGCTGCCGCATAGGGCGGAGGGCGCCAGCCGGTGCGCTGCACCCATGCATCCATCCGGACGGCGGCATATTCGGTGAACCATGCCTCCTTGTCCGCGGCGTAGCCCGCCGTCGACTTGTCCACGCTGTGGAGGGCGGCGACCCTGCGCTTCTCCGCGAGATAGTCCCTCCTCGCTGCCGCCTCATCGCGCAGCCAATCCCGGAAGCACAGGGCAAACCGACACCCGGGCGATCCCGCGGGCCGGACGTGCAGGTTCACCGGCCGGCCGGGGTCGGCGTTCGCGTGCAGGCGCTTGGCCCAGTCGGCCGGGTCGGGGTGCGAGGGTTTCGGATTGTCCGCGAGCACACCGGGCCACAGCGGGAACCCGGCTGCGGCCAGCAGTGGCGCGATCCGATCCGCCGTCGCCAGGTCCGCAACAATCAGTTGGAGGTCGATGATGTCCTTGGCGTCGAGTCCCGGAACGGCGGTGGATCCGATGTGGTCCACGGCAAGGATGCCTGCCGGGGCCGCCGCCTCAAGGCGGGCGGCCAGCCTGGCTGCCTGGGCCTCCCACATCGGGTCGGCAGGGGCCAGCACGGGCCCGCCCTTGCGGGGTGCCGCCCGTTCATGGCTGATGTTATTCGCATAGGGTGCCAGCCGGCGGCTCCACAGGGCGTCCACCGAGTCCCTCAGTTCCTGCACAGTGCCGGAGTTGTCCAGCACCACGTCCGCCGCCGCGAGGCGGACGTCCCGCGCAGCCTGTGCCGCCATTCTGGACAGGGCCTGCTCTTCGGTCATCTTCCGGTGCTGCACCATGCGCTGCACCCGCACATCGTCCGGGGCGTCCACCACCAGCACGAGGTGAAAACTGCTGCCCTGGCCTGTTTCCACCAGCAGTGGAATGTCCTGGACGACGACGGCGCCAACGGGGGCGGCGGCGATCACCGCCGCGGCCCGCTCCCGGACGAGGGGATGAACGATGCCGTTGAGGGCCGTGAGCCTGTCGGGGTCGCCGAACACCAGTGCGCCCAGCTTCGCCCGGTCGAGCCCGCCGTCGGCTCCCAGCATTTCCTCCCCGAAGGCCTCCACCACCTGCGCAAGGCCGGCAGTGCCCGGCTCCACCACTTCACGGGCGAGTGCGTCGGCATCGACCAGCACGGCCCCCAACTCCCGCAAACGCGACGCGACAACTGACTTCCCCGAGGCGATGCCGCCCGTCAACCCGATCTTCAGCACCCCACCAGACTAGTCCCCACCCGCCGTGCGCCCTGACGGCGTGGGCCCGCGCCCGGACTAGACTTGGGCGGTGCAAGCGCAAGAAAGCAGGGCCACTGCCTACACCACCCTTGCTGCCGGGCCGGACTTCCGCCACGAGCTGGAGGTCAAGCGGTCACGGTTCATCACCGTGATCCGGCGTACCGGGGACGAGGACGGCGCGAGGGCGCTGGTGGCCGGACTGCGCAAGGAATTCCACGATGCCCGGCACCACTGCTCAGCCTTCATCCTGGGTCCGGACCGTGACATCCAGCGTTCCAGCGACGATGGCGAACCGTCCGGAACCGCAGGCATCCCGATGCTGGAAGCCCTCATCCGGCGGGAGACAGCGCCCGGGGTGACGGACCTCAGCGACGTCAGCGCCGTCGTCGTCCGCTATTTCGGCGGGATCCTCCTCGGGGCCGGCGGACTGGTGCGTGCGTATTCGGAGTCGGTTTCCTCCGCGCTGGACCTCGCCCCGCTGGTCCGGCGCAGCCGGCTGCGGATCTGCTCCGTTGAGGTGCCGCATTCGGCGGCCGGAAGGCTGGAAAACGACCTCCGTGCAGCCGGCTACGTGATGGCGGAGACCGGTTACGGGGCGCAAAACACTCTCCTCCGGATAGCCCTGGCGGACCAGGCTGATGAACTTGCCCGGGCAGCCGAACGGCTCGCTGCCATGACGGCCGGCAGCGCTGTCCTCGTGCCGGGGGAAACGGAGTGGATTGATGTCCCCTTCTGACCACACCTTACGGGCGGGCCGCGTGCAGCTGCTCGACGTCACTGCCGGCATCCTCGAGGAACTGCTCGACGTCGCCCTCTCCGACGCAGCGCCCGACGACGTCACTCCCCCGCTGGGGGAAACTGACGGCTGGAACCCCGGAACGGACCGGCTGGTTCCGCGAGTATCACCGGGCCGCTGCCGCCGGACTGGACGGCCCGGCTGCCCAAAAGACGTGGGCGATCAGCTGCGACGGGCAGATTGCGGGATCCATCCGGCTTCGGCGGCCCGGGGCGTCCCCGTCGGAGGGCGGTCCGCTGGAAACCGGGCTGTGGCTCGGCCGCAGCTTCCGTGGCCGGGGAATCGGCCGGGAGGCGCTCACGCTTGTCCGGGCCGTGGCATTACGCGCCGGCGCGTCCAGGCTGCAGGCCGAAACAACCGCCGATAATGCGGCCGCCCAGGCGCTGCTGCGCTCAGCGGGTGCCGAACTGGCCGGAGACGGTGTGAGTTCACCGGTGACGGGGCGGATCAGCCTTCGCTGACGAAACGGCACCGAGGGCGCTGGACGCAGCACCTCTCCCCCGGTGACCGGGCGCGATCCAGTAGCCGATACTGGCCCGGCCGTTCCGCAGGCCGTGACCGTGGTGACGGTAAGGGCCTCGTCAGGCGGCGGGGCCGGTGGTTGGATGGACATGTCCAGCTGAGATGTGGAGGAAGCCGATGGAAGATCCTTTCGACCTTGAACGGTTCGTGTTGGCCCAGGATGCCGGTGGGACGTACCAGCGGGCCCTGGAGGAGCTCCGCAACGGGGAGAAGCAGTCCCATTGGATGTGGTTCGTCTTTCCCCAGGTCGCAGGCTTGGGACAGAGTCCCACGTCCAGGAAATACGCCATCACGTCACTGGCGGAAGCTCAGGCCTACCTGCGGCATCCTCTACTCGGTCAGCGGCTGGTGGAGAGCGCCAACGCTGTTGCCGCCCACACCGGACTCAGCGCAGTGCGGATTTTCGGCGGGATCGACGCGCAGAAGCTGAGGTCATCCATGACGCTGTTCCTGCGCGCCGCTCCGAAAGAGCCCGCGTTCCAGGAAGTCCTTAACCGGTACTTCGACGGAAGTCCCGACCCAACAACCGACCGGCTGCTGAAGTGAACAAAAAGGTGGCCGCCCCCTTTCGGGGACGGCCACCTTCAGCGTGCTAACTACCTGGGTCCTTGGGGGAATGCACCCTCAGGGACAACCGGGCAATTAGTTGCCGGTCAGCTTCTCGCGCAGTGCTGCAAGAGCCTCGTCCGAAGCAAGCGTGCCTGCACCGGTCTCGGCTGCAGCCGGCTCGGAGGAGTAGCTGGTGGTGCCGGAATCGCTGTCACCGGACGTTGCAGCTGCAGCGTCGTCGGCAGCGTGCTGGGCAACCTGCTTCTTGTGTGCTTCCCAGCGGGTCTGGGCATCAGCGTACTGCTGCTCCCAGGCTGCGCGCTGGTTCTCGTAGCCTTCAAGCCACTCGTTGGACTCCGGGTCGAAGCCCTCCGGGTACTTGTAGTTGCCCTCTTCGTCGTACTCAGCGGCCATGCCGTAGAGAGCCGGATCGAATTCGGTGCTGTCGGCGTCAACGCCCTCGTTAGCCTGCTTGAGGGAGAGGGAGATGCGGCGGCGCTCGAGGTCGATGTCGATGACCTTGACGAACAGCTCGTCACCAACGGAGACAACCTGCTCAGCCAGCTCCACGTGGCGGACTGCCAGCTCGGAGATGTGAACGAGGCCTTCGATGCCGTCTTCGACGCGTACGAACGCACCGAACGGAACGAGCTTGGTGACCTTACCCGGAACAACCTGCCCAAGGGCGTGGGTGCGGGCGAAGGTCTGCCACGGATCTTCCTGCGTAGCCTTGAGCGACAGGGAAACACGCTCGCGGTCCAGGTCGACTTCGAGAACCTCGACGGTGACTTCCTGGCCAACTTCGACAACCTCGGACGGGTGGTCGATGTGCTTCCAGGACAGCTCGGAAACGTGAACCAGGCCGTCTACGCCGCCCAGGTCCACGAATGCACCGAAGTTGACGATGGAGGAAACGACGCCGGGACGAACCTGGCCCTTTTCCAGCTTGTTGAGGAACGTGGAGCGGACCTCGGACTGGGTCTGCTCGAGCCATGCACGGCGGGACAGCACAACGTTGTTGCGGTTCTTGTCCAGCTCGATGATCTTGGCTTCGATCTGCTGACCGATGTACGGAGCAAGGTCGCGCACACGGCGCATCTCGACGAGGGATGCGGGCAGGAAGCCGCGCAGACCGATGTCGAGGATAAGACCACCCTTGACAACCTCGATGACGGTACCGGTAACGACACCGTCTTCTTCCTTGACCTTCTCGATGTCGCCCCAGGCGCGCTCGTACTGAGCACGCTTCTTGGAGAGGATCAGGCGGCCTTCTTTGTCTTCCTTGGTGAGCACCAGGGCTTCGACCTGATCACCAACGGAGACGACGTCTCCGGGATCAACGTCGTGCTTGATGGACAGCTCGCGGGAGGGGATGACACCTTCGGTCTTGTAACCGATGTCGAGCAGAACTTCGTCGCGGTCGACCTTGACGACGGTACCTTCGACGAGGTCTCCGTCGTTGAAGTACTTGATGGTGGCGTCGACTGCTGCGAGGAAGTCCTCAGCGGTACCGATGTCGTTAATCGCGACTACGGGGGTACCGGGCTTCTCGGTGGAGGTGATGGTCATGTAGTAGGGGCTCCGTTGTGGATAGTTAGTCGGTCAGGCGGACCGCCGCACACCCGTATGGACGGGGGCGCGGGTGATGGCAGACCACATGGACCTGCCAGGTTCATCCTGATTTTGTGGATTCTAGATACGTGCACGTAGTACACGCCCGTTTATTCTAGTCGCACCCTCCAACGCCGGTCAAAGCGGCCGGGGCCGGACTGAGGGCCCGAAACGGCTCAGAAATGCGTCAGGCAGTGGGGCACGCGTTCGACGGCGAACATCAGGGCGGCGCGGAAGGCTGCGTCCGGCGTGCGCTCGAGGATACGTCCCGAGTCAACCAACGTCACCGGATGCACACCGCCCAAGTACATCGAGGACAATGCCGCCACATCCAATTCAAGGTCCGCCGGGCTGGCGCCCGCGTCCGTGACCACTGCGGATCCTCCGCTCACGTCGAGGGCGAAAGTGCCGTCCGTCAGGCCCAGCGAATCGGCAACTTTCAGCACAAGCCGCCCGTCGGCCGGGTAGTGGCGGGCTTCCAGGGCCTGCTTCACATCCAGGATCCGCAGCCAGAGCATGTCCCGGGCAGCCGAGGCCTCGACACAGCGGGCGTCCTCGAGCGCCCAGCTGAGCGCGTCGTCCACCGGGGCTTCCTCGCAGGAAACCTGCTCAACCAGGTCAATGGCCCCCAGGTACTGCCACAGTTCCAGGTACGCCGAACCGGTCGCCGCCACCAGGTCAAGCACTTCCATGGTGTAAGGCTTGCTGGACCAGCCGGAAAACTTATAGGAGACGTAGCCGTCCACCCCGCCGTCGGGCCCGTAATGCAGCGCGACCTTCACCTTCGGGTCCTCGCCGCCGTCCCGGCTGATGGATCCCGAAATGAACTCCCGGTAGAACTCGTGGCGGTCGATTGACCCGGGTGTGAGGCGGTGCTTCCGGTCAAAAACCACCGGGGCCAAGTCCAGGAGGACTTTGGGGTCGGCCACTTCAACGCTTCCCACAGGAGTGTGGTTCAGCTTGAATCTTGTGGTGGTGTCCACTTTGATGGATTGCTCGGAGGTTGCCACGCCAAATCCGAACCGGCCGTAGATCGACGCCTCGGAGGCCGTGAGTGCGGCCATGGCCAGGCCGTCCTGGCGGGCCTGCGCCAGGTCTTCGACCATCATGCGCCGCAGCAGCCCGAGGCGGCGGTGGGAAGTCCGGACGGTCACCGCGGTCACCAGCCGGGTGGGCAGCAGCCTCCCAAAGCCGATGTTCAGGCTCTTGACCATGGTTCCGAAAGTGGCGACAGGTACGTCGGCGCCCAACGAATGGCCCGCGACAGATCCCGTTTGGTAGACGCCGGTCATCACGCGCCTGTCGGCGCGCTGCATCTCGATGCCTTTGTCCACCCGCTCATCGGTGCGTCGGGCATCGTGGAAGCCGAAGGCCACGGCCCGCATCCATGCAACCGACTGCGGGTACGCAGGATCGTCTTTGGCTGCCGGCTCAAACCGCCGGATTTCATAGTCCGCACTCAAATTAGGCACAGTGCCGAGCCTAGCCAATACAGCCACCGGTCCGGTACCGGCACGCCGCTGGCGCGCCGGTACCGGACCCAAGGCCCGCTAACACTAGTGGCCGGCGTCGTACCAGCTGGGACCGACGCCGATCTGGACATCCAGCGGAACGCTCAGGTCCGCGGCGGCTGCCATCTGTTCGGTGACAAGTTTCTCGACGGCCGCGCGCTCCCCCGCCGCTACCTCAAGGACCAGTTCGTCGTGGACCTGCAGGAGCATCCGCGATTTCAGGCCCTGGGCCGCCAGTTCGGCGTGCACGCCCAGCATGGCCCGCTTGATGATGTCTGCCGCCGAGCCCTGGATGGGCGAGTTCAGCGCAATGCGTTCCGCGTTCTCGCGCAGCTGGCGGTCCGTGCTGGTGAGGTCCGGGAGGTACCGGCGACGCCCCTCGATGGTGGCGGTGTAGCCGTCGATCCGGGCCTGGTCCACCACACCCCGGAGGTAGTCGCGGACGGCGCCGAACCGGTCGAAGTATTCCTTCATGAGGGTCCGCGCCTCGTCAACGGAAATCTCCAGCTGCCTGGAGAGGCCGAACGAGGTGAGGCCATAAGCGAGGCCGTAGGACATGGCCTTGACCTTGGAGCGCATGGCACTGGTCACCTGGTCGGTGGGCACATGGAAGATGTTGGAGCCCACGAACCGGTGCAGGTCTTCGCCGTCCTTGTACGCCTGGATCAGGCCGGCGTCCCCCGAGAGGTGGGCCATGATACGCATTTCGATCTGCGAGTAGTCCGCGGACAGCAGGCAGTCATAGCCATCGCTGACCACAAAGATGCCGCGGACGCGCCGGCCTTCCTCGCTGCGGATGGGGATGTTCTGCAGGTTGGGGTTGTTGGAGGAGATCCGGCCCGTCGCCGCGACGTTCTGCGCGTACGTGGTGTGGATCCGGCCGTCCTCCGTCACGGACTTCTTGAGCGTCTCCAACATCTGGCGCAGCTTCGACGACTCGCGGTGCGCCATCAGCTGGACCAGGAATTCGTGCCCGGTCTTTTCCAGCAGGTTCTTCAGTGACGCGGCGTCGGTGGTGTAGCCGGACTTGATTTTCTTGGTCTTCGGCAACTTGAGTTCGTCGAACAGGACGGTCTGCAGCTGCTTGGGCGATCCCAGGTTGACCTCGTGGCCGATCGCCGCGAAGGCAAGCTCCTGGGCGTTGTCGATCACCTTGGCGAGATCCGCCAGCTGGTCGTCCATGCGCGGCATGTCGATGGCGATTCCCGCGAGTTCCATGTCGGCCAGAACCCGGCTGACGGGCAGCTCCAGGGTGGTCAGCAGGTCCGCGGCCTTGCGTTCCGTCAGCTCCGATTCGAAGTATCGGCTCAGGGTCTGGACGACGGCGGCCACCCGGACCAGCTCGCCGGCAGCGGCGGCGTCGTCGCCGTCGAACGACAGCTCAAGCTGGCCAGCCTTCGCGGTCTCAGGCGAGATGCTGATGTTGAGGTGGTGCTGGGCCAGCTCGGCGAGCTCGTACGTGCGGCGGTCCGGCTGGATGAGGTACCCGGAGATGGAGGTGTCATCCACCACCCCTTCCAGGCCCAGGCCACGGCTGGACAAGGCCTTGAGGGCCGCCTTGTAGCCGTGCATCACCTTCGGCGATTCCCCATCCCGCAGCCAGTCCGCCAGGACGTTTTCGGCTGCGGCGTCCTGCGCTGCGAGGTCGATGTACACGGCGGCGTCGTCGCGGACAATGGCCAGTGCAGCGGCGTCTTCGCCGATCCGGCCGGGCACCAGGTCGACGGCGACTGCCGACCTCTTGCCGGCCCCCGCCGCCAGGAAGGCGCCCAGCTCGGCAGCGTCCGCGGGGATCACGTAGTCCGGTGTGTCGATGCTCTCCCGCTCAGCGGATTCCACGTCCTCGCTGCTGTACAGGGCAAACAGCCGGGTACGGATGGTCTTGAATTCAAGGTCGTCGAACAGCTGCTCCAAGGCGGCCTCGTCCGGCCGCGGTTCCGCGAGTTCGTCCAGCGTTACCGGGAGGTCCAGGTCCGTGTGGAGCCTGTTCAGCCGGCGGTTCCGCTTGACGTCCTCAACGTTCTCACGCAGCGAGTCCCCCACCTTCCCGCCGATCGCGTCGACGTGCTCCAGGACCCCCTCCAGCCCGCCGTACAGGTTGATCCACTTTGCGGCGGTTTTCGGGCCGACGCCGGGAACGCCGGGGAGGTTGTCCGCGGTTTCCCCCACCAGGGCGGCGAGGTCCGAGTACTGCGGTGGCGTCACAAAGTACTTCTCCTGGATGGCAGCGGCGTCCAACCGGGGAATGTCGCTGACGCCCTTCCGCGGGTAGAGCACAAACACGTTGTCGGTGATGAGCTGGAAGGCGTCACGGTCACCGGTCACGAGGAGCACCTCGTAACCGGCCTTCTCCCCCATGGCGGCGAGCGTTGCCAGGATGTCGTCAGCTTCATAGCCAGGCATTTTGATGGTCTTGATGCCCCATGCCTGCATGACCTTGTCGATGAGGTCGATCTGGCCGCTCATCTCCCGGGGCGTTTCGTTCCGGCCGCCCTTGTAGTCGCTGTACTCGGCCTTGCGGTGGGTGGTTTCATCCGACACATCGAAGGCCACGGCAACGTGGGTGGGCTTCTGTTCCTTAATCAGGTTGATGAGCATGGAGGTGAATCCATGGATCGCGTTGGTGTGCTGCCCGTTCGCGGTGGAGAACTTGTCCGCCGGCAAGGCGAAAAAGGCGCGGAATGCCATGGAGTGTCCGTCCAGGACAAGGAGGCGCGGCTGGTCCGTGATGGGAATCACGGGAGCCTCGGTGGCGGAAACCGGCTCCGCGGTACGTGTGGTTTTCCGGGCGGGCTTGGCCGCAGTCACTGATTCGGAGTCAGGAGCCGGGAGGATGTCTGCTGCAGAGGGGGCAAGGGCCGGTTTGGTAGTTTCGCTCACAGGTGCCAGCCTAGTTCCCATGATGGACAATTTCACGCCCGGCCAGTTCGCGGACGAACTGATGGCCGCCGGAATCCCGGAAGAAATGCATGAATGGCTCGGTGAGTACGGTGTCGGCGCACTGGTGGTGAAGATGGGCATCCACTTCCTCGAAATGAGCCCGGAACGCACCGTTGCCACCATGCCGGTCGAAGGCAACACGCAGGTGGCCGGGATCCTGCACGGCGGCGCCCATGTGGTGCTGGCCGAGACACTAGGATCGTTCGCCGCCGGGATGCATGCCGGCCCGGGACGGCAGGCGCTTGGTATCGAGGTGGGGGCAACGCATCACCGCGCCATCGCCGCCGGCACGGTGACCGGAACGTGCACGGCCATCCACCTGGGCAGGACCCTGACCACCCACGAAATCGTGATGACGGATGAAAAGGGCCGCCGCCTGTCCACCGCCCGCATCACCAACCTGATCCGGGACATCTGACCCTGACAATCCCGTCCTGAAGGCGGCTTTACGGCGGCTTGACGGCGTGGGCTCAGCCCGCTGCTGCACCCTTCGGCGCTGCGCCCTGCGACGATGCGCCGCCGAGCCGGTACCGCAGCTCCACAATTCCCCTGCCCATGGCCTTGGACGCCACCAGTTCCATCGGACGCATCGGACCGTCCTTGATCGGCAGCACGGGCTTACCGGCACCGAGCACCACCGGGATGATGGAAATGATGATTTCGTCCAGCAGGCCGGCCTCGGCGAACTGGGCCGCGAGTTCTCCGCCGCCCACCAGCCAGACGTTCCCCGCCCCGGCCTCCGCGGTGAAGTCATCCATGAACTCGCGGACGTCGCCCCGCACGAAGGTGATGTTGGCTCCCCGCGGCGCGGAGTGTTCGTGGTGCGTAAAGACCCAGCACGGGGTGTCAGGATAGGGCCAGTTGCCGGGCTCGTGCTCCATCAGCCAGGCGTAGGTTTCCCCGCCCATCACAATGCAGCCGACATCGGCCATGAACGCTTCGTAACTTTCCCGGCCGCCCTCGAATCCGTCGAACTCGAGGAGCCATGCCAGGTTGTCATCGGACGTGGCAATGAATCCGTCAAGGGACGAGGCCACGAAGTACTGAAGACTGGACATGGGCCAAGCCTAGTCATTTCGACTCGGGGTTCCCATACTCCACGCGCATGCCGGGATCGTCACGCAGCACCACGACCTTGCCGCTCCGGAGCGTCCAGCCCTCATTGAGCAGGAAGATGCGTCCGCCGCTGACCACGAGCAGCCGGAGGCCGGTGTACTGGTACACGGGATGATCTGCCGTGCCGCTGGACTGTTCGCGCACGTTGGGCGCACTGATACCCAGCCGGTCCTTGCTGTAGACAACCGCGGTGGGCAGGAGCATGGCCCGCTGCTCATAGCTCACCGCCAATCCCCGGCCGAGCGCCTGGGCGTAGTCCGAGGTGCCCCAGAAGAGAAGCAGGCTCACCAGGCAGAAGATGAGTGTCTTTTCGGATCCGCGGGAAAGTGCGGCAATGCTGCGTCCGGGCCCTTCGGTGGAACGCCGCCACAGGCTCAGGCCCCACGCGGCCAGCAGCACCCCTGCAGCCATGATGTAGGGGACGAACAGCACGGTCCGTTCCGGCTGGAGGATCACCACCAGCCACATGGCCGCGGCACAGGCCACCCCGGCAAACAGGATCACTGCGGCAAGCCGCCGGGTGCCGGCGACGCGGCCGGCCGTGATATGTCCGGCCAGGAACCGGTCCAGGGCAAGCCAGAGGACGGCAAGAATCAACAGCCAGACGAGCGGGATGAACAGGGACGGGATGCTCCTGAGCACGAAATCCTGCACGGTGTACCCGAAGAGGCTTACGTCCAGCCCCATTGCCTTCGCCTGGGCATCCGTCCGCGCCCAGCCGAAGTAGACCAGCAGGGCCGTCGAAATGGTCAACGGCGGGCCGATGACCGCCAGCATGTCGACGGCGCGTTTCCAGCGGGGATCCCCCTCCGGTTCGCCGCTCATGACGGCGGCAGCGGCGGGGCTTCGGCTGCCGGGGACCCGACTGTCGGAAGTCCGGTTCCCGGCGGCTCCGGCGGCGCCGTCGTGGTCGGCGCTGTTGGTGTGGGACCGGGCGGCGTCGGCCCAGCATAGAACAGGACGGCTTCACCGGACACCGGAGGCGTCGCCTCCACCGTCACACGCGCGGACTCGATGCCGTTTGCGGGCGGGGCGTAAAACACGAAGGGGCCGAACTGCGGGCCTTCGAATTCAACCGGATTGCCGTTCACCAAAACGTTGTCCACGTTCACGAAGAATCCCTCGAGCCGCACCGGCGTTCCCCCGCCCGCGGGGACGGGGACGGTCGGAGCGGCCGCACCGGCATCGGGCCCGTCGAGGACCGTCAGTCCTGTCAGCCGGCGGGGGCAGTCGTCGCCTGCGCCTGCGGCATCCACGAGGAGTTGGACCCCTTGGTGTGCGGTCCGGAGATCCACGGCCTGCTGCAGGGATTCCGTGACCTTGATTTCCCAGCACCTTCCGGGCGGCAGGCTGGGGACACCGGCCAGCGCATTCCGTGCCCGCTGCCAGTCCTGAGTCAGGTCTGTGGCCAGCGCCAGGCAGGTAGCCTCAGCAGCGGTCCACACGGCCGGAAAGGCCGTGTTGAGGGTGGAGTCCCGCAAACCGGCGCAGTCCCTGTGGCGGAGGAGTTCGTAAAGCGTCCCCTCCGGCGGGTCGGTGGGGGCGGCGGGGCCGATGGGGATCCAGCGGATGACGGGTGCGGCCTCGGGCGGCGGGCCATCGCCCGGTCCCGGCAACGGGGAAGCCGTTGGTTCTCCGTTGGTGGAGGCACTGCCCGAAGGTTCCGTGGCGGAGGGGGATGCCGCCGTCGTCGTACTCTCCGTGGGTGACGGGGACGGCGGAGCGAAGCATCCACTGGTGAGGAGCAGCAGGCAGACGGCCGCCGCGGTTCTTGCTGCTCGGGCAGTCGCCCCGGTTTGACTGTGCATGACAGACCCACCTGCTTGCGGTTCCCGGCGGGGGAACCGGCCTGGATAGAACCCTTCGGGAAGATTCCCGGCATCGGCCGGCGGCGGAGCCGGACCAAACACGCTGAAACAGTGTTAACTATTCCCCCGTTGGGCAATATCCGCCAGAGCAGCCCCTTGCACTCCAGCCGTAACGCCTCAGGAACCGGCGTCTCCCGGGCGTCCGCCCTGAGGGCAGGCTGCTATTTGCTGAAGTACGGAATGATCAGGTACAGGCCGAACAGCACCGCGATGCCGCACAGGGCGAAACACGTGTAGGCGAGCGACTTCATCCACCGGGGCGTGGTCTGTTCGGGATCTCCGGCGATGGCGGTGAAGCGGACTCCGACGGAGTAGAGGACCACCACAGTAATTGCCGCAGCGAGGGTGGCTCCGGCGACCTGAACCAGTTCCAACCATTTCATGACATGCCGTCCTTCTGCTCGCTGGCGTTCCGGGCACGAAGCGCCCGTGCCATGGCTTTCTTCTTCCGGAACCGGACAGCCTGCCCGGCTTCCTCGACCTCCACAGCATTGTGGTGGCCCACATGGGATCTGCGGGACTGGACGAACATGAACAACACAGCGCCGGTGCCGGCGACGGCCGCTATGATCACGCCCACTACCCCGGTTTTCACCAGTAGGGCGGTCAGCGCGCCGACGATCCCGGCCGCGGGAAGGGTTAACAGCCAGCCGATGGCAATACGTCCGGCAGTTCCCCAGCGCACCGAGGTGCCTCTCCGGCCCAGGCCCGAGCCGATCACTGATCCGGAAGCAACCTGAGTGGTGGACAAGGCGAAGCCAAGGTGTGAGGACGCGAGGATGGCTGAGGCCGTGCTGGTTTCCGCAGCGAAGCCCTGGGCGGGCTTCACATCCGTCAGGCCGGAGCCCATGGTGCGGATGATCCGCCAGCCGCCCGCATAAGTTCCGATAGCGATAGCCAGTGCGCAGGCAGTAATCACCCAGAACTGCGGGCCGGACCCCGGCTGCTGCGTTCCCGCAGCGATGAGCACCAGGGTGATGATGCCCATGGTCTTTTGCGCATCATTGGTTCCGTGCGCCAGTGCCACCAGGCTGGACGTGAAGATCTGCCCGGTACGGAAGCCGCCGCGCTTCTGGGTCAGCTTGCTGCCTGTCTCGGGGTCGTGCCGGGACGTCAGCGCATAGGCCAGGCGGGTACAGATATAGGCCACGCCGCCGGCGATGACCGGGGCGAAAAGCGCGGGGAGGATGACCTTCTGCATGAGGGAATCGAAGTTGACCGAATGGATGCCGATTCCGGCGATCGCTGCGCCGATCAGGCCGCCAAAGAGGGCGTGCGACGAACTGGACGGGAGCCCTTTCAGCCAGGTGATCATGTTCCAGAGGATGGCGCCCATCAGCCCGGCAAAGATGATGTCCGGGGTGATCTGGATACCGTCGGCCCCTTCCTTGATGATGCCGCCGGATACTGTCTTTGCCACTTCCGTGGAAAGGAACGCTCCGACCAGGTTCAGGACCGCTGCCAGCGCAACTGCCGTCTTGGGTTTAATGGCACCGGTGGCAATAGGCGTGGCCATTGCATTGGCGGTGTCATGAAAGCCATTGGTGAAGTCGAAAAAAAGTGCCAGCGCTATTACCAGCGCCACCATGAAGGTGATTTCCACCTGTTGCCCAATCTGCAGAGTCGACGGTCAGCAGTTCCACTTTCCCCGTGCCCCGGCCGCACGCAGGAGTGTTCCAGATTTTTCTGGAAGTACACACAGTGTTGTTCGGAAGGGGCTTGAAACCCTAACGATCGTACGCGTCAACGCCGTAAGGACAAAACACCCTGCGCTCAAAGGAAAGCACGCACGGCGTCCAGCTCGGCACGGGACAATCCCCTCCTTGGATGCGGGGAAATCAGCAGCAGGCGGGTGCCAATGATGGATGCCCAGGCGCGGGCCTCCGCTTCATAGCCGAGCTGGTCATCGATCCACACCGCTCGGTCCGGCGCTGAGGCCTCGATGTCCCGCTGCAGGGCCTGGAGTTTCCACCAGCTTTCGCCGCTGCCCAGTCCATCACTGGCAAGGACGGGCCATTCCTGCCCTGCGAGGCCGATCGCTGGGCAGAGATATTCGGGCGCCATCTCCTCCCAACTGGTAAGCCAAACGCACCGGAGACCGGGTCTCCTGGACAAAGTGTTGAGGGAGTCGACGAGCTCCGCGGCGTAAGCCACTTCCAGCAGGCCGGCGTCGGAAACCTGCCACCTGCTCCCCCAGTCCGTGGTGCCTGTTGCCCCGAAAGGGCAGATCACGCCGTCCACGTCGAGGTACAGGGAGACATTCATCACGGCGTCGTCCCTCCTCCCCGGTGCAGAACGGGTGCAGTGCCGTCAGCGCAGCTGGATGTCGGTTGCCTCGCCGGCGGCGAGCACCCGTGCGACTTTTGCTTCCAGTGCAGCGATGGCCGGCTCCGGCAGGACGATCAGGCCTTCCAGCTCACGGCGTGCCCGTTTGTAGGCGGTCTGCCGTTCCGCCGGGGTCGCGGCCTCATCCTCGGCGATCCTCAGCAGCTTCCGTGCCTTTGCGAGGCGTTCGCGTTCCGGTCCCGAAAAATTCCGGTCCTTGATGCGCCTGGCCTCCCGTTCCGCGACGTCGAAAGCGATCTGGAAACTGTTCACCGCGGTCCGGTACTCATCCACCCGGGCCTTGCTCGTGATGTCCCCCGGTGCCACTGGCCGCAAGCCGTCGGCGTCCCGCTTGGCGCGCAGGAAGGCTACCGTAAGCGGTTCGCGGACATCGGTCATCACCGGGTAGTCGATGAGTTTCCCGACGTCCAGTTCGTAGTCCAGCCAGCGCTTGTTGATGTCCGCATGGGTGTCCATCAGCAGCTGGACCTCCGCGGTGGTGGCCTGTTCGGCCTGAACGGCCTGGTGCTTCAGCTTGTACAGCTCCACTTTGCGCTGGTGCCGGCGCTCGCTTGCCTTCGACAATGCACGCAGCCAGCCCCCGGCCATGCCGCTGAGCGGGAACACCAACCACCAATAGTGGGCGAAGAAATCCAGGAGGGGCTGCACGCTTCCATCCTCGCATCGCCTACAGCCCGCCTCAATAGGATTGGGGAGCCGCTTCCCGGCCCGGGGCGCTGGGATGTCCGCAGCGTCCCGGCGGGTATGGCTGGGGCCGCTAATCCTCGTGCTTGACCTTGTGGACCCTGGTGACCACCGTGGGGCAGGGAACACGCAGCAGAACCGCGTGGGCCGTGGAGCCAAGGACAAGACGGCTGAATCCCCCGCGTCCGCGGCTGCCGATGACCAGGAGGCGCGCGTTCGCAGCGGCCTCCACGAGGGCCTTGGCCGGATCTGTGTCCTTGTCCAGCAACTGGTTCACCACCAGGTCGGGGTACTTGTCCCGCAGCCCGGCCACCGATTCCGCGAGCACAATCTTGTCCTCTTCCTCAATGACTTCCGCAAGGCCGCTGGCCGGCATCCCGCTCTGCACCCAGCGAGCGGGGCGCCGGAAAGCCAGCACGGCTGTTAGTTCGTCCCCCTCGCGGTCGGCTTCCGCCGCGGCGAAGGCTACGGCCTGCAGGGACTCCTCCGAGCCGTCGACGCCGACCACCACACCGCGGCCCTCCGGCCCCTGATCCTGCGGAATAACCGCCACCGGGCTGTCCGACGCAGTAACGACCTGCAGGGCGCGGTCCGTCACGGGCCCGCCGTCGGCCCAGTGGCGGTGGTGTGACCCGATGACCACGATGGAAACGTCCTTGGACATTTCCTTCAGGGCTGAGCCGGCGCTGCCATGCCGCAACTGCACGTCGACCGCCACGTCGGGTTCCTTCTTCGCGGCATCCTCCTGCACCTGCCTCAACAGCTCCATGCCTGATTCCCGGATCAGTTCGTGATACTGAAAGTCCGGCGACATCCACCGGTCATCCACCGCGTGGATGGCGATCACCGGCAGCTTGAACCTGGCCGCCCGGTGGAGCGCCCACGTCATTGCGGCCTCGCTCCCTGCGGAGCCGTTGATGCCGACGACGATTGGTTTGCCCATTCTGAATCCTGCTCTTCTCCATCGCGTTTTCGGATCAGCACGCCGTAGGCCGCTGACACCTTCAGTGTGCTCCGGGGGCAACGCAGGGGTTAGGGCCTTAAGCCCCGCACACATGCCGACGACGACGGCGGCAAGCGCCGCCGTCGTGCGTCCGGTATTTTGCCTACGCCGGGGCGCCTGCGATGTTCACGAGCCAGGCGACACCGAATTTGTCCGTACACATGCCGAAGGTGTCGCCCCACGGCGCCTTTTCGAGCGGTACCGTCACGGTGCCGCCGTCGGACAGCTTCTCCCAGTACCCGCGGAGTTCGGCGTCGTCCTCGCCGCTGAGGGAAACAGAGTAGTTGTCGCCAGGGGTGTAGCTCATGCCGTTGGGCGTATCGGCCCCCATGAGCACCAGGCCGGATTCGGACGTCAGCATGCCGTGCATGATCTTCTCCTGCTCGGACGCGTCCTGGCTGGCCTGGAACTCACCGAAGGTACTCAGTGCCAGTTCGCCTCCAAATACGGACTGGTAAAAGTTCATGGCCTCCCGCGCGTTGTCCTTGAAGCCCAGGTATGGGTTGAGTCTGGTGGTCATATTCAGGTGTCCTCTCGTACCGGTCGATACCCGGACCGCCTGTGGAGCAGGTGGCCACCCGGGCTTGGAACACTTCATATGTTGCCCCAGTCGTGCGGGGCTGCATAGGGGCGGCCCGCGTCGGCAAGTGCACATTTCCCTGCCTGGCCATAAGCTCAGGGCATGGCGAGATATTTTGACGTGCACCCCGATGATCCCCAGCCCCGCGCAGTGGGCCAGATAGTGGACCTGGTGCGGTCAGGTGGGCTGATCGCCTACCCCACCGACTCCTGCTACGCCCTCGGCGCGCAGCTGGGCAACCGTGAGGCGCTTGACCGCATCCGCGCCATCCGGCAACTGGACAGCAAACACCACTTCACCCTGGTCTGCAAGGATTTTGCCCAGCTGGGCCAGTTCGTGCAGATCGACAACGACGTGTTCCGCAGCATCAAGGCGGTGACACCTGGCAGCTACACGTTCATCCTCCCTGCCACGAAGGAGGTGCCCAAGCGCCTGCTGCACCCGAAGAAGAAGACCGTGGGCGTACGCATCCCGGACAACGCCGTGGTCCAGGCACTCCTCGCCGAACTGGGCGAGCCGCTGCTCTCCAGCACGCTGCTGCTGCCCGATGAGGAAGATCCGCTGACCCAGGGCTGGGAAATCAAGGAACGGCTGGACCACGTGGTGGACGCCGTGGTCGATTCCGGTGACTGCGGGGCGGAGCCGACGACGGTCATCGACTTCTCAGGAGGTTCGGCGGAAGTGGTGCGGCGCGGCATGGGCGATCCGTCCCGGTTCGAGTAGTCGCCGTTTGGGGCCAGGCGTCCGGACGGGCGCCGGCTCACCTCAGTCCCTTGTTGCGTCAGTCCTTCTTGCGCGCGCGGCTGGGCTGCACGCGCGGCGGTTCGCCGGGCATCTTCGGGTAGTCGGGCGGGAACGGCAGTTCCCCGAGCCCTGAGCCGACGTCGCGCTCCCACCATTCGAGCAGGACGTCGATTTTTCCCGGGTTGGCGTTCATGTCCGCCCAAGGGTCCCCGACGGACTTCAGCCGTTCCGGGACGGTGAGGATGGTGAAGTTCTTCGGGTCGGCGTTGCCCAGTTCGTCCCAGGTGATGGGGCACGAGACGGGGGCGTGCGCCAGGGCGCGGGGGCTGTAGGCGCCGGCAATGGTGCGGTCGCGGTTGGCCTGGTTGAAGTCCACGAACACCCGCTCGCCGCGTTCTTCCTTCCACCACGCCGTGGTGACCTTGTCCGGCATCCGCCGCTCCAGTTCACGGGCGGCTGCTATGACGGCGTGGCGCACGTCCAGGAATTCGTGCGTCGGCTCCACCGGCGCGTAGACGTGCAGTCCGCGGTTGCCCGAGGTCTTGATGAACGTGGTGAGGCCGGCTTCTGCGAGCACGTCCTTCAGCTCCAGGGCTGCGGGGATCGCGTCGTCGAAGTCCGTTCCCGGCTGGGGGTCCAGGTCGATCCGCAGCTGGTCGGGGTTGTCCGTGTTTCCGGCCCGCGACGGCCAGGGGTGGAACACCACGGTGTTCATCTGGGCGGCCCAGACGGCAGCGGCCGGTTCGTCCAGGACCAGCATGGGATGCGAGCGCGCACTCGGAAAGACCACCTTCACCGTCCGAATAAAGTCCGGTGTTCCCTTTGGCGGATTTTTGGAGAAGAACTGCTCGCCGTCCACGTTGTCCGAAAACCGCTGTAACGCCAGCGGCCGGTCACCGTTCGCCGCAACGAAGGCCTCCCCCACCTCCGCCAGATAGCGCGCCAGGTCCAGCTTGGTCAGGCCGAGATCCGGCCAGAGGACACGGCCGGGACTCGAAATGCGCATGTCGCGGGGGCCGTCGGGTCCGTCAACGGTGAGGGTGGTCGCTTCGCTCGCCATGGGGACAACCTACCCCGCCCGGTGCGCGGCGTCAGCAGTTGGGATACGAAACGAAGAAACACGTTCCTTTTCACTGGGCACGTACCGGCCCGTCTGTAAGGATGTGAACGGACCGGACGCCGCACGGCTCCCGGCAAAACGTCGAAGGGGACCCGTTCCATGGTTGAAGCCGCTGGTGTGGACCAGGCAGCGAGGCAGCATGCCCTGAGTGCCCTGGGCGCCCAGCCGGGTCTCATGCCGCGGAGGCGGGACAACGCCGAATTCCAGCAGCGCTTCGACCGCCATTTCCCCGCCCTGTACCGGCTCTTCCAGTCCCTGTACGGCTCACGCCCGGACTTCCAGGACCAGCTGACTGCGCTTGTCCTCCAGGCTGCCCGCTCCTGGAACGAACGCCCGGCGGACCTGAAGGCATTGGATGCGGAACGGGAAAACAACAGCGCCTGGTTCCAGTCAAACAGCATGCTGGGCGGCGTCTGCTACGTGGACCGGTATGCGGAGGATCTTCAAGGAGTCCGTTCCCGGATCCCCTATTTCAAAGAGCTCGGGCTCACGTATCTGCACCTCATGCCCCTGTTCCTGGCACCCGAACCGCATTCCGACGGCGGGTATGCCGTCTCCAGCTACCGTGACGTGAACCCGGAACTCGGCACCATGGAACAGCTGCGCGAGCTGGCCGCCGAGTTGCGGGACAACGGCATCAGCCTGGTGGTGGACTTCATTTTCAACCACACCTCGGATGAGCATGACTGGGCCAGGCACGCTGCCGAAGGCGACCCCGAGTTCAGTGATTACTACTGGATCTACCCGGACCGGACCATGCCGGACGCCTTCGAACAACACGTGCGGGAAATCTTCCCGGACGACCACACCGGTACGTTCGTGCAACTCCCTGACGGACGGTGGGTCTGGGCCACCTTCCACACCTTCCAGTGGGACCTGAACTACTCCAACCCGGACGTCTTCCGGGCCATGGCCGGAGAGATGCTCTTCCTGGCCAACCAGGGGGTGGAGATCCTTCGGATGGACGCCGTGGCCTTCATCTGGAAGCAGCTCGGAACGCCGTGTGAGAACCTCCCGGAGGCCCACACCCTGCTGCAGGCCTTCAACGCCGTCTGCCGGCTCGCCGCGCCGTCGCTGCTCTTCAAGTCCGAAGCGATCGTTCACCCGGACGACGTTGCCCTGTACATCGATCCGGCAGAGTGCCAGCTTTCGTACAACCCGCTGCAGATGGCACTGATCTGGGAGGCCATGGCCACCCGCGACGTGTCCCTGCTGTCGCAGGCGCTGGAGCGTCGGCACAGCCTTCCGGCAGGTACGGCCTGGGTGAACTACGTGCGGAGCCATGACGACATCGGCTGGACGTTTGCTGACGAGGACGCCGCGGAGCTGGGCATCAACGGCTTCGACCACCGCCGCTTCCTCAATTCCTTCTACGTCAACCGCTTCCCGGGCAGCTTCGCCCGCGGCGTTCCGTTCCAGGACAACCCGCGGACCGGTGACTGCCGGATTTCAGGCACGACGGCGTCGCTCTGCGGGCTGGAGGACGGTTCTGCCGAGTCCATACGCAGGATCCTTCTGGCGCATTCCGTGACCGTCAGCACCGGCGGGATCCCGCTGCTCTACCTGGGCGACGAAGTGGCGCAGCTCAACGACTACGGGTACGCCCTCGAGGAAGGCCACGGCGCGGACAGCCGGTGGGTGCACCGGCCGCACTACCCCGAAGACCGTTACGCGAACCGTCACGATCAATCTCTTCCTGAGGGAGCCGTCTTCGAAGGCCTGCGCTATATGATCGCCGCACGGTCCCGAACCCCCGAATTCGCCGGGACCGGACTGGTCCATTTCGACACGAAGAACCGGGCTGTGTTGGGCTACCAGCGGCCCGGGGACGAAACCCACATCCTGGTCCTCGCCAACTTCAGCGACGCAGACCAAAAAGTCACCGCTGAGACTCTCTCTGGATTCGTTGCCGAGGCGGTAAACATCCTGACCGGCAAGCCGGTGCGCATTGGCGAAGGGTTTGTGCTCAAGCCGCAGGAGTTCGGCTGGCTGCGGGTCAGGGGTGCTGCCTAGGCGTGCTGTCTAGGCGTTGGCTGCTCGCCGGGAACTTTCGGCCGTCTGTGTGCCGGCTGTGCGTGCAGATCCGGCATCATTGACTCATGCCCGTACCCGAGTCCCCCGTAACCATCAGCGTCGGCGATGTCCAGGTCTCCGGCCTCTACGCCCGGCCGGACATCCCGTTCGCCACGCTCGTCCTTGCCCACGGCGCCGGCGCCGGCATGGAGCACCCCTTCATGGGCGGCTTCACCCAGGCGTTGAACGACGACGGCGTGGCCACCCTGCGCTTCAACTTTCCCTACCGCGAGGCCGGACGGAAGTTCCCGGACCGGCCGCCCCTTGCGATAGCCACGTGGCGCGCAGCCATGGAGGAGGCCTCAGCCAGGGCGGCCGCGCACTCCGACAACGGGCCGGTGTGGGCGGCGGGCAAGTCCTTCGGCGGACGCATGGCCTCGATGGCCGTCGCCGAAGGAATGCCGGCGGCCGGGCTCGTCTACCTGGGATACCCGCTGCATCCCCCGGGCAAACCGGAGAAGCTGCGTGATGAGCACCTGTACGGCCTGACCCTGCCGATGCTGTTCCTGCAGGGGACGCGGGACACGTTTGCCACGCCTGAACTACTGGAGGGTGTGGTTGCCCGGATCGGGCCCACCGCCACGCTTCACTGGTACGACGGCGGCGACCATTCGTTTGCGGTCGCGGGCAAAAAGCGCAGCGCCGGCGAGATCGGTGCGTCCGCGGCAGCGCCGGTCGCGGCCTACCTGCGCTCGCAGGCTGCGAGCCCTCAGGGGTAGGAAGCGCCGGGGACTTGGAAACTGGGGAGCAAGCTCATTGCCGCGGCGCCGTGTGGGCCATGTTCGGAGGCAGCGGCTCGTGGCGCAGGTAGGTGCGCCGAAAGCGGCCGGTGCCTGCCGTCAGCGCCCGGAGTTCCACCGCGTAGCGCAGCAGTTCCTGTTCCGGTATCTCTGCGCTGATCTCAGTGCCGCTGCCGTCGGCCGAGTCGGTTCCAGTCAGCCGCCCGCGCCGGGAGGACAGATCGCTCATCACTGCTCCCACGTAGTCGTCAGAGACGCTGATGGTCACCGCCAGGACGGGTTCGAGGAGCTGGATCCGGCCCGCGGCGGCCGCTTCACGCAGCGCCAAGGCCCCTGCCGCCTGGAAAGCCGCATCGGAGGAGTCCACGCTGTGCGCCTTGCCGCCGGTCAGCGTCACACGGATGTCCACCACCGGGAACCCAGCTGACACGCCCTTCTGCATCTGGGCCCGTACGCCCTTCTCCACGGAACCGATGTATTGCCCCGGGATGACGCCGCCCACCGTCTTGTCAACAAACTCGAAGCCCGCACCTCGGTCGAGTGGCTCGACGTCGATGTCGCAGATGGCGTACTGTCCGTGGCCGCCGGACTGCTTAACGTGCCGGCCGTGGCCCGACGCCGGTGCCACGAACGTCTCCCGCAGCGGGGTAATCACGGCCACGGTCTGCAGTTTTACCCCTTGGTCCCGCAGCCTGTCCAGCACCACTTCGCCGTGGGCTTCGCCCATGCACCACAGGATCAGCTGGTGGGTTTCGGAGTTCCGTTCCACGCGCAGCGTCGGGTCACCGGCTGCCACCTTTCCCAAACTCTTGGCGAGGGCATCCTCATCACTCCGCGAGGCTGCCTCGACGGCCAAGGGCATCAGCGGCTCCGGCATGTCCCACGAAACCACCACCAGCGGTGTTTCCTTGGCGGACACGGTATCGCCTGTCTCTGCGCTGGCCAGCTTGGCTATCGCGCAGATGTCCCCGGCCACGCAATACGGAACCGGCCTCAGGCTGGACCCCACCGGGGAGTAGAGGTGCGTGAGGCGTTCGTCGCTGTCATGGTCCTCGTGGCCGCGTTCGGACAGCCCCCTCCCGCTGACGTGCACGGCCGAATCCTCCCGCAGCGTGCCGGAGAAGACCCGCACCAGGCAGACGCGGCCCAGGAACGGGTCGATGGTGGTCCGCACCACCTCGCCGGCCAGCGGACCCGCAGGATCGCAGGCCAGCGGGGCTGCCGGTGCACCCGAAAGGCTGGTCACCTGCGGCAGGCTGCGCTCTAGCGGAGAGGGAAATGCGCGGGTCAGCATTTCCAGGAGTTCAGCCATGCCCAGGCCCGTCTCGGCGGAAGAGGCCAGCACGGGGAAAAATGTGCCGCGGGCGACGGCGGTCTCCAGATCGCTGACCAGGGCGTCGACGTCGATCTCCTCGCCGCCGAGGTAACGGTCCATCAGGGTCTCGTCCTCGCTCTCCGAGATGATCCCCTCGATGAGCGTGCCGCGTGCGGCGTCAGCGGCAGCGAGTTCCTCCGTCCCGGCCGGCCGCACGCTTGGCGTCGGGGAACCGGCGGAATAGTCCGAAATTGTTTGCGAAAGCAGTCCCAGCAGCCCGGTGGTGGCGTCCCCGGTGCGCACGGGGAGATAGGCCGGCACCACCGAGTCTCCGAACGCGCGCTGGCAGGCGGCCACGGCCGCCTCGAAATTCGCGCGCGGGTGGTCCAGCCGGCTGATTACCACCCCCCGGGGCATCCCCACCTGGTCGCATTCAGCCCAGAGTGCCGTGGTGGCGGCATCAATGTCGTCGATGGCCGAAACTACGAACAGGGCCGCGTCCGCGCCCCGAAGTCCCGCCCGGAGTTCACCGGTGAAGTCGCCGTAGCCGGGTGTGTCGAGAAGGTTGACCTTGATGCCCTCCACCACCAGTGGAGCTACGGAGAGCACCACCGAGCGCTGTTGGTGCACCTCGGAGGGCTCGGCGTCGCTGACAGTGGTGCCGTCCTCGATCGAACCCTTCCGTGAGATGACGCCGGTTGCTGCCAGCAGTGCTTCCAGCAGCATGGTCTTTCCCGCACCGGAGTGGCCTACGAGAACTACATTGCGGACTTTCTCCGGTGCATCGGCAGGAGCCCCGGCGGCGGTGTCGGCCCGCCGGGAATCAGAGGTGCCGCGGGCCGGGCTCTTCGCCCGGCCATTTGTGCCTTTTACCGACATGAGCAACTCCAGGCGTCTTAGTCGTGAGCCGCCGCGCGGCCTCTGTAAGACGATTCGACACCCTGAGGCTGCCGAACTTCAAGAGGAAGACGTGTCGCCCTTGACCGGACGGCTAGGGTTCGTCGTGCCACCACCCTTCCCAGGGAGTGGATGAGAGCTGGCCGCTCGGGAAGGCACCCATGGAACCGGCCCCGCCGAGGTGAGGGTCCTTGTCCTTCCAGCCGGCATGAAGGGAGAGTGTCAAAGTGCTCAAAAGCGTCATCATGGTGTGTCCTTTCGTTCGCTGCGTGGACTCCAATGTCCAGGTAGGAATGAGCCTAACTGGGCAATGTTTCGCGGCCACGACACAACGTTTCAGGCGTGTATCAGTTACCTCACATGGCCACTTCGGGCTTTCTGCATCTTCCCTCCGCGGTCACTCCGCGAGGATGAGGTACAGCGCGCGGCGGGCTTCATCGATCTTTTCGACGGCAGCCATGCGCTGTTCGTCCGTAGCCGCGACCCTGAACTGATGAATGACGCCCATGAGCTTCCCCACGCTCTGATGAAAAACCGGCACCGCGCCCTCGGGATCGGTGTTCCAGGCGTTGCCCAGCTCCTCGGCGTGTTCGGCCACGTACGCCTTGCCGGCATCGGTGAGCGTGAACTCGGTGCGCCTGCCCTCACCAACCGGTGCGATGAGGTCCTCGTCGACGAGCTGCTGGAGGGTCGGGTAAACGGACCCCGGACTGGGACGCCAGGCCCCGGAGGTTTTTTCCGCGATGGTCCTGATCAGCCCGTACCCGTTGGAGGGGGCTTCGGCGAGCAGGGAAAGAATGGCGGCGCGAACGTCGCCCCTGTTGGCGCGGCGCGGGCCGCCGGGGCCAAAGCCGGGCCCGAATCCCGGACCGAACCCCGGCCCGAACCCCGCCCCAAAGCCGCGTCCGAACCCACCGCCGCCGTGGCCGTGGGGTCCTCGGCGGCTCCGGCCGCGCTCGAATCGTGCCCGCTCGGGGCCGTTGTCTGCAAATTTGTCGTGAATGCCTTTCATGGTGGCATCGTCCTTTCAGGTACTGCTGTCGCCGACCATCGGCGATACTTAACGATATATCGTTAAGTATCGCCGGTCAATGGCTTTGCCGCACAAGAACTGCAGTGCCCGAGTGAGCGGCATGAAGTGTCGAATTCGGTAGGCTGAGGCCAACATTGTCTTCGACATAAACAGGGCCAGTCCTGGAACTGGGAAGTGACAGCTCGAAGAATTTCCATCGACAAGCAACGGGGACTGCTGATGTTCGGGGTTGAATCGGCGACGCGGCTGGTTCGGTGGGGTCGCGCATATTTCGCCGCGCAGGCGATTGCCGGTTTCGCCTGGTGGACCGCGGTTTTCCTGTCGCCTGCGGTGCGCCAGGCGACCCTGGGTGACCTCGACCCGGCAACGGTCGCGGTCGTCGATATTCCACTGTTCGTCATGGCTTCGGTCGCGGCAGCATGCGGCGTCAAGGCTGCCGCGGTCGTGAGTACAGGTTGGACCGGCGCTGTCTGCATCGCACTGGCGGTATACGCCACCGTCACAACGGAAGCCGGCTGGGGCGTACTAACCATGGGTGCTGCCACCGCAGGTTCACTGATCTCCCTCTGCCTCGTCTTGCTGGGACGTGTACCGACCGCGTGGATCATCCGCGGTCCGTTCGCCTTCCGTCCCGCCAACCGCTCGACCGCTGCGACCCACGTGGCTTCAACATTGGGGCAAATCGTCCTCTTCTGGGGGTTCTTCCTGGTGGTGATTCCGTTGGCCATAGCGGTTCTCGAACAACGCTGGATGGTGGCGCTCCCGTTCCCATCGTTTGCTGGTCCTGTCGGTGTCGCGCTTCTCGTACTTGCCAGCGCTCTGGGCGTCTCGTCAGCAGTGGTGATGTCGACGCAGGGCGATGGCACCCCGTTGCCATCGGCGATGCCGAACCGTCTGGTCATCGCAGGTCCGTATCGCTGGATTCGTAATCCAATGGCGGTCTCCGGCATTGTCCAGGGCACCGCGGTGGGCTTCATCCTGCAGTCCTGGCTCGTTGTCGCCTACGCGGTCCTGGGCTCGCTGGTGTGGAACTACGTCGTCAGGCCGCTCGAGGAATCCGACCTAAAGAAACGGTTCGGCAAAGAATTCCAGCAGTACTGCGACACGGTGCGCTGCTGGATCCCTCATGTATCGAAGACTCAGCGCTCTCCAAAATGATGACTGCGGTCATTCCGAACTTGGCACTGACCGGGGAAATAGTCCCCCACCGACGTGGCCGGATGACCGCCCTACATCCGGCTCTTGGTCCGCGCGGTCGCCGGCGCAGTCCACGGGTCCTCCGGCCAGGGATGCTTCGGGTAGCGGCCACGCATCTCGGCCCGCACCTGAGCGTAGGGTCCGGACCAAAAGGAGGCGAGGTCATCCGTCACCGCAAGCGGCCGCCGCGCCGGCGACAGGAGATGGAACAGGACCGGGACCCTGCCGCCTGCCAACCGCGGTGTGTCGGCCCAGCCGAAGCACTCCTGGAGTTTGACCGCCACGACCGGCCGGCCGTCGTCGTGCTCCGCGTCCGGGTAGTCGATCCTGACCCGCGAGCCGCTCGGCACCTCCAGCGCCTCCGGTGCCAGCTCCCCCAGCCGGGCAGCGTCCGGCCACGGCAGCAGCCGGCGCAGCGGATCGGTGAGGTCGACGCCGGCCGTGGCAGCCCCGCCGGCAAGCGCTTCGAGCTCGGGAGCCAGCCAGTCGTCAAGCCGCGACAGCAGCGCCGCCTCGGAAACGTCCGGCCACGGATCGCCCAGTTCCCGGTGCAGCAGCGCCAGACGGCGGCGCAAGGCGTCCGCCGCCGTCGACCATCCAATGGTTCCCAGCCCTTCCTTGGCCAGTGCCCTGGCCACGGCTGCCCGTCCCTCCGCGGCCGACGGCCGCACGGGCGTCGAAGCCAGCATGATGGCGCCCAGCCGGCGTTCCCGGCGGGCCGTGACCCGTCCCTGCGTGAAGCTGGCTTCCACGGCCTCACTCAGCAGGTGCCGGGCTGCGGCCTCCGCCGTGTCAGCGTTCAGCGGCGCCGCGGACCGGATGACGGCGCCGGTTCCGGCAGCATCGCGGCCTTCCGCGCGGGCGACCTCCGCGACTGCCAGCCATTCGTGCCCGGACAACGGGCTGCCTGCGGGAAGGCCCGCCCGGGTGCCTGAAGACAGCAGGTACTGCGCCCCTCCGCCCGGAACGCGGCGCGCCACGCGGTCGGGAAACGCAAGGCCGACGACGAACCCGACGGCCTCCTCTGCGGTAACCGGCGGAACGGTTTGGGAACGTTCGACGGCGGCATCCTCCTTGCGGACGATCGCCTCCATCCGCCGGACGTCCTCCTTCCAGCGCCGGGCCGCCGGGTCCTTGCCCGATCGCAGCGTGGCCAGCAGGCGCGTCAGGTCGGCGCCGGGAGCGCGCTGGTCACCAGACACGACCGCGACCGTCTCCGCCGCGGTTCGGTGGCCGACGGTTGCGGCGCCGTCCAGGAGGGCTCGGGCCAGCCTGGGATCGGCGGGGATCCTGGCCAGGGTCTTACCCAAATCCGTGGCGAGGCCGTCCGGTCCGACGGCACCCAGCTCGCGGAGAACTTCGACGGCCTCATTTATCGCCGCCGCGGGCGGAGCGTCGGGAAGGGACAGACCGCGGCCGCCGGGCGATCCCCAGCAGGCAAGGACCAGCGCTGCGCCGGTAAGGTCAGCCACCGCGATTTCCGGTGTCTGGTGGGCCGGGGCTGCACCGAAGCTCTTCTGGTCGTAGCAACGGACCACCCTGCCCGGGCCCTGGCGGGCGGCCCGTCCGGCACGCTGTTCGGCGGAGGCCCGGGAGCAGGATACAGTGACCAGGCCGGACATGCCACGGTTCGCGTCGCGGCGCGGCTCCCGGGACAGGCCGGAGTCAACCACCAAGCGGACCCCCGGGACGGTCAGGGAGGATTCAGCGAGCGCGGTGGAAACGATAATCCGGGGACGTCCGCCAGGCTCCCGCCCGGAGACGGCACGGTCCTGTTCGGCCGGGCTTGCCTGGCCGTGCAGCTCCAGTACTTCGGCGGCCACCCGGCTCCGCAGGCGGGCGGCGACGTGCGAAACTTCCCATGCGCCGGGAACGAACACCAGGGCGTCCACACCTGCGTCCGCGGCAAGCGCCGCCGCGTGTGACGCCGCAGCCGTGTCCGCCACGTGGTCAAGGAACCCCCGGGTCACTCCCCGGGTGTCCAGCCGCGCTGCCGCTGCCGGTGCCCACTCCGTTTCCAGGGGGTACAGCGCGGACGGACAGTCGACGACGGGCGCCGGCGCGCCGTTGTCGTGGTTCCCGCCCTGCCCTGAGCCGATCAGGGCGGCGAAGCGGGGTGCGTCCAGCGTTGCGGACATGGCGACGAGCGTGAGGTCGCTACGCAGCTCGCGCACCTCCGCGAGCATGCCGAGGAGCAGGTCGGTCTCGAGCCCGCGTTCGTGGACCTCGTCGAGGATCACGGCGTCCACGCTCTCGAGTCCCGGATCCGCGAGGAGCCGCTGCAGCAGGATGCCGGGCGTGACGAACTCGATCATGGTGCCGGCACCGGCGACCCGCTCACCGCGGACTGTGTAGCCGACGCGGTCCCCGAGGCGACTCCCGTCCAGGGTGGCCAGGCGGCGCGCAGCCGAGCGGGCGGCGACGCGGCGGGGCTGGGTCACGACGACGCGCGGACCGCGGACCCCCGTTTTACCTGGCGCAACCGCTGAGGCGGCTATGTTGGCGGCTGCGATGTTGGCGAGCAACGGCGGAACGAGGGTGGTCTTGCCCGTGCCCGGAGGTGCCTGGACTACGGCGGTCCCGGCAATGCCTCCCGCGCACAGGGCGTCGGTCAGCTTCCCCAGCGACTCGGCGAACGCCAGGCCCGCGCCGATGACACCCAAGTCAAAGGGTCCGATGGGGCGTGCGGCGGCCGGAGGGGGGAACGATGAAGTCACGCCTCCATTGTGCTTCAATAGCGGCATGCCTCCCGTCTGGTCGTTGCGCCCAAGCCTGCCCGCTGACGCTCCATGGATTGCGGAGCTCCGTGCCCAGGTCATGCGGCCCGACCTCGAACGCCTCGGCCGCTGGGACCCCGTTCGCGTCAGGCAGCGCTTCCTCACCGGCTTTCAGCCCGCGCATACCTTTGTTATCGACGTTGCGGGCTCTTCGGCGGGCGTCATTGCGGTCCGTCCCGAATCCGATGAGCAATGGATCGAACACTTCTACCTGGCCCCTGAGTACCAAGGCAAGGGCCTGGGCAGCGCGGTCCTGCGCCATGTAATGACGACGAAACGGGATCACCGGCCTTTCCGGCTCAACGTCCTGCAAGGCAGCCCGGCGAGACGCCTCTACGAACGCAACGGCTTCGTCCACGAACACGAGGACCCGATCGATGTATTCCTCGTGCACGCAGACCTCAGCTGACGGCCTTCTTCAGGAGCGCACTGATCCTTGCCTCGTCGGCGGCGGTCAGCTCCGTAAGGGCGTACGCGGCCGGCCACATGGTGCCGTCGTCGAGATTCGCCGAGTCGTTGAAGCCGAGCGTTGAGTACCGTGTCTTGAACTTATGCGAGCTTTGGAAGAAGCAGACCACCTTGCCGTCCTTGGCGTAGGCGGGCATCCCGTACCAGGTTTTCGGCGTGAGCTCCGGTGCACTGGCCTTGACGAGGGCATGAAGCCGCTCGGCAATGAGGCGGTCGGATTCGGGCATCTCGGCGATCTTCTCGAGAACCTCGCTTTCCCCGTCAGCTTTGGCGCCGCGCGGTCCGCGGCGGGCGGCCTTCTTGAGTTCCTGTGCGCGCTCCTTCATCGCGGCCCGTTCGTCGTCCTCGAATCCGCCGTACGTCTTGGTGCCTGTGCCTGAATTCTCCGTGTCCTTCATTGCGGGCTCCTTTTCCCAGGGGGCTGATGCGAACACCCTAATGCTAGGGAGCGGCCGTGGTGGTTGCTTCTTCAGAGCTGCTCGATGTGGACGGGGGATTGAATTGAAACGAGACGTAGTAGGGCCGCTCCAATTTCTGCCCGTCTGAAAATTCCCGGCGTAGTCTGTCGACATGAGCGATGCGCAGGATTCCGCCGAACCGCTGCAAATGCTGCCCCCGGGAATGCCCAGGAGATACGCCGAATACCGGCCGGTGGACCGGCAAGAGTCCAACCCGCCGCCAACAAATGTCGGCGGCTATGACGAGCTGATCGCGCACTTCCGATCCAACGGAATGCAGTTACCGCGGTCTGTGGATGGCCTGGCTGCGATCGATGACCTCATTGATTCCATCAACCATAAAGCCACCCTCTCGGCATTTGTCCGACCCATTGGCATGTTCTACGGCGACGTGCTCACTCACACCGTTCCCGGAGCCCACTGGCAGGTGATCCAAGAGGATTACCCCCTGGTCCGGGTCACCAGCAAAACCGCGGTAGACGTGGTTCGTGTCGCCATTCGACGCCTGGAAGCTCCGGATCCAACCCTCGTTCAAAACTATTCCCACGTAATGGAACTTGTACGTCACCAGCCTTAGTTGACGACGCTACCGAACCACGGCTCCGTTCCTTCTCTGAGATTTCCCGAAGAATCTTTTGGATAGGTGTAGCCTTTGGGGCCGTCGCGGCCAATACAGGGCATGGGGGAACTCTGAATCCGGTGATGAGGTCCGTGGTCAGTTTCGGGGCAATAGAGTATCGGGCATGAACAACGATCCCTGGGCATCCGCTGAACTTGCCGAAGCCCCCGCCGGCTGGATCCTAGCCCCGGAGAACGGGTGGGGCGCATTGGTTGTGTGGGCGGCAGGGCAGGGCAACTTTGTGCGCGTCCGCGCGGCTGCCGGCGATCGGTACGGCACGGTGGTCCATCGGCTCCAGAACGGGATCGAACGATTGGAACCGTTCATCCTGACTGAAGCTGATGTGGAATCGATTGATGACGACATCGATTCGTACCTCGCCGATGCCGGAATTGCTCCTAGGCCCCGGGGCTACGACTGGTTTATCCGTCGGCCGCCGAACACGGACCCGGGAGAGGACGCCTTCTGGGGCGCCGTCTGGGCCGCAACCACGGCAACGCTTCGCCATGATGCTGCGCACCCATCGACGTTGAAAGGCTTCGCCGAAGAAGCGCTGGCCCGCATGTATCTGGGCTAGGACTGGGATGGCGTAGTTGATGTCTTTGCGCAAAGGATGATTAGCCCGCGGGCTAGAGTTGCATCATGGATCTGCTCATTGTGCTGGTAGTCGTGCTGGGTTGGCCGGCCCTGATTGCGTGCCTCTGGTACTGGGTTTCGCGGCGGAACCGGCGCAGCGGCCTGTGGCGCGGTGCTACCGGTGGCATGTTGGGAATTGCTGACGAGGTCTTCCGTCCGCAAACTCACTACGCTCAGCAGGTGCAAATAGTCCAGCAAGGACTGCGTGCCCCCGCCCCGGCTCCCGGTGATCGTCCGTATCCCAACGCCGGCGGGAACTGAACTCACCACCCCGCGGTAGCCTTGCCGGATGCATGATGTTCGCCTCCCCAACGTCCGTTCGGCCTATGACACGGTCGCTGAGAGTTATGCGAAATTGCTTCCGGATGCCGGTTTCGAAACACCGGCGGACCGCGGGATGATCGAGGCTTTCGCCGGCTACGTGAAGGAAGGAAATTCCGGGCCCGTGCTTGACGCGGGCTGCGGTGCGGGCCGGATGGCCGGGTTGCTGTCCCGCCTGGGAGTCGACGTGTCAGGAATCGATGTCTCCGCCGGCATGGTTGAGGTGGCCCGGCGGACGTATCCCGGCCTCCGTTTCGAAGTGGCTGAGCTCAGGAACCTTCCCTATCCGGATATGCACTTGGGCGGAGTTTTCGCCTGGTACTCAGTCATCCATTTGGCCCCCGGCGATCTCTCGGGCGTGTTCACCGAGTTCTTCCGGGTCCTCACGCCCGGAGGCTATGCAATGATCAGTTTCCAGGTGGGCGACGGCCCTAGACATATAACCCGCGCCTACGGGCATGACGTGTCCATGGACGCCCAGCTCTTCCCGCCCGCGGCCGTCATCGAACGCCTGACCGACGCCGGATTCACCATGGTTGCCCAGATGTCACGTGAACCCGGCCCCCGCGAGAAGTCGCCCCAGGCAGTTATCCTCGCTCAGCGGCCGGCCAGGCATTAGCTCCCGCAGAGTCCCATTGACAGGAAAAGTCTCCGCCACCTACTGTTCAGGGATGCCTCCTGTTAGCGCTAACAACAGTGCTCTCCCGACGTCGGCCTTTTCCTTGGACAGCGTTCGTCTCCTCGACGGAGACTTCAAAACGGCCCAGGACGCCAGCATCCGTTACGTTTTGGCGCTCGACGCCGACAGGCTGAGCGCCCCGTACCTGCTGGAGGCCGGCCTGGAGCCGACCGCCCAACCCTACGGGAGCTGGGAATCCGACGGCATGGGCGGGCACATCGGCGGCCACTATCTGTCTGCCTGTGCCCAGCTCTATGCGGCCACAGGCGACAGCCGGCTGCTGGACCGCCTCGAACACCTTGTGGAGGTGTTCTGGCGCTGCCAGACCGCCGGCGGGGACGGCTACGTAGGCGGGGTCCCTGGCGGACGCGCCCTGGGAGAGGAACTTGCGGCCGGGACGGTGGATGCGGACCTGTTCACCCTGAACGGGCGGTGGGTCCCGCTGTACAACCTGCACAAAACGTTTGCCGGTCTCCTGGATGCCTACACCCACGCGGCCTCCGGGCGTGCCCTGGCCATCGCCACGGCCCTTGCGGGCTGGTGGCTCGGCGTCTCCAGCCACATCCCGGACCACATATTCGAAGAGGTCCTGCGCACCGAATTCGGCGGGCTGAACGATGCCTTCGCCATCCTGGCCGGCATCACCTGCCGCGCGGACCATTGGGCGGAGGCACGCCGTTTCTCCCACCTCTCGCTCCTGGTCCCCTTGACGGAAGGCCGCGACGAGCTGGACGGCCTGCATGCGAACACCCAGATCCCCAAAGTGGTCGGCTATGCACGCCTCGCCGCCGCCACGGGAGAGACGCCGTCCGCCGAAGCGGCCGACTCCTTCTGGAACACTGTGGTCTCCCGCCGGACGGTCTCCATCGGCGGGAACAGCGTGCGGGAGCACTTCCACCCCTCTGCCGATTTCTCCCCCATGATCCTGGATGCGCAGGGTCCGGAAACCTGCAACACCTACAACATGCTCAAGCTGGCCCGGCTCCGCTTCGAACGCACCGGCGATCCTGCGGCAATCGATTTCTACGAACGCGCCACTTACAACCACATCCTGTCTTCCCAGCACCCCGGGCGCGGCGGCTTCGTCTATTTCACGCCCATGCGGCCGGCACACTACCGCGTCTACTCCCGCACCCAGGAATCGATGTGGTGCTGCGTCGGGTCGGGCCTGGAAAACCACGCCCGCTACGGCGAACTGATCTACAGCCACGACGGCGACGCGCTGTCCGTCAACCTCTACGCAGCCTCCGAGCTGGCGTGGGCAGATCGGGGCCTCACCGTCCGGCTTGAGACCGCTTTTCCCTGTTCCGGCGTTGCCACCCTGCGCATCATCGCCGCCACGCCCACCGAGGCGACGATCCGGTTGCGCCGACCGGCCTGGTCCCCGGAGATGGAGGTCGACGTCGATGGGTCACCTGTCGACGCCGGGACTGCCGTGTCAGCGTCCGACTGCGGGACGTCCCGCAGTACTTATGTTTCCGTCCGCCGCCTGTGGGAAGGCACCACAGTCGTCACCGTCCGGCTGGAGATGGAGCTGCGCGCCGAAATGTTGCCGGACGGCTCACCGTGGGTGTCTTTCCTGTACGGGCCGGTGGTGCTGGCTGCACGGGCCGGGGACGACGGCGTCGGGAGCTTTGAGGCTCCCGACGATCGGATGGGGCACGTCGCCTCGGGTACGCTGCTTCCCCTGGCTGGCACGCCGGTAGTGGCCGGACCTGAACCGCTGGACGCCGTGGTGCTCCGCGACCGGTCCGCGATCATCGCGGAACTCACCGCGGTGGACGCCGATGGAAGTGTTCGCACAGTCCTGCTGGAACCGTTCGCCGGCATCCATGACGAGCGGTACACGGTCTACTGGCCCGCCGGCCCGGCCCGGGAGCGTCTCGCGGAGCTTTCGGCACTGGACGAGGCAGCCGCCGCGCAGGGTGAAATCATCGACGCCGTGGTGGCAGGGGAACAGCAGCCCGAGGCAGATCATGCCTTCACCGGTGAGTCCACCCGGGCCGCCGGCCGGGAGGGAATCCACTGGCGCAGCGCAACGGGATGGTTCTCCTACACCCTGTCGGATCCCGCCGCCCTGGCAACCCTGCTGCGCGTCCGGTTCCGGGCCGTCGAGGGCCGCGGGCACGACCTTCGGCTCAACGGGTCTGTGCTGGCGGACCCGGTCAGGTCCGGGCGGGACGGCGACGAAGTGGTAACCGACTTCGCCATCCCCGATCAGCTCCACGACGGCGGCCGGCTGGTTTTCGCCGTCCATGCGAAGCCGGATTGCACCACCGGAGACCTGCTGTCCGTCCATCTCCTGAAGACCGGGTGATCCGGCAAAATCATTCTCCATTGCTTACCTGAAGGTGCCTATTGCACTTCAAAGTGCGTGATCGGGAGACGGAATTGTTCCCGTTCGGGGCAGGTTGGCCATTACGGAAGGCGCCGATCCGGGCGCCCGATAATCAAGGAGAATCACATGTCCATCGTTATTGCGGGAGCCACCGGCCAGCTGGGACGACTCGTCGTCGGGGAATTGCTGCAACGCGGCGTACCGGCCGGGGAAATCGTCGCCGGCGGTAGGTCTGCCGAACAGCTTGCGGACCTGGCGGGACTCGGCGTCAGGACCGCATCGGTCGACTACAACGATCCGGCCAGCGTTGACTCGGCGTTGAGCGAAGGTGACACCCTGCTGCTGATTTCCGGCAACGATATCCAGAACCGCACAGCACAGCATGAGACCGTCATCGACGCGGCCGTGCGGGCCAACGTTGCCCACATCCTGTACACCAGCGTGCTGGCGGCTGACAGCACGCCGATCATTCTTGCCCCGGACCATGTGAAGGCCGAGGAGTACATCCGTGCCAGCGGCCTTCCGTTCACCTTCCTGCGCAACGGGTGGTACACGGAGAACTATGCTGCTGCGCTGGCCACGGCGCGCGAGACCGGAACGCTCCTGGGGAGCGCCGGCGAGGGGCGCGTGGCGAGCGCCACCCGCGCTGACTACGCCGCTGCCATCGCCGCCGTCCTGACCACCCCGGGGCATGAGGGCCGGGTCTACGAACTGTCCGGGGACTACGCCTGGACCTACGAGGAGCTGGCGTCAGCCTTCTCCACCGTTCTGGGGCGCACCGTCAGCTATGACTCCGTGAGTTCGACAGAGCACGCCAGCGCACTGGAGGCTGCAGGCCTCGACCCGGCAACCGCCGGTTTCCTTGCCGCCCTGGACGGAAGCATCCGGGAGGATGCCCTTGCCCTGACCACCGGCGACCTCGCACGGCTCGCCGGGCGGCCCACGACTCCCCTGCTGGACGGCTTGCGGCCACTCGCCGTGTGACCCGGCTCGTGGGCGTACTGGCGACCCTCGGCGGATAATGGCATCCAGAGCCAAATGTCAGCGCGGTCAGGAGGGGCCGGAATGGAGACAATTCCGCGCATCACGGTGGAATCGCCGGTGCTCAGCATCGGATCCGGCCCCTCGGACTACGAGGCACTTGGCAGCTATGTCCGCGGCCTGCGCAGGCCGCGGGGACTGCACCTGACCCTGCTGCATCTCGGGGTCCTGGCCGATTTCGCCCGGGACGTCTCGGAATGGACCAAGGGCGTTACGAGTGTTGCCGCTGCCGCCCGCGGCGCCTCAGCCTGGGTGCAGGGGCTGCCCGTGCTGGATGGCTTTTCCGGAAGCGCTGAACGGCTGATCACCCTGGGCGGTGGCAGCGTGGCCGGGCTGGACGTCACCGTCCCGGAGCACGTGCATAACTATCAGGTCTCCCTGGTGCAGGCCCTCTACGAACTCCTGGACGGGTTGCTGGTGGACAGTGTGGACGACTTCATCCTCAGCTCACGTGCCCTGGGCTTCCGGTCCCCGCACTGGACACCACACGTCGCCGTGGGCAGCCCGAAAACGCGGGGCGGCGGAGTCTGGGAAATTGAACCCCTTGCAATTCGGTTCGGCGAATCACGGATCAGGAACCGTCAGTTCCTGCCGGGTGCGGGCCAATAAAGTTCGCAGCCCGCGGGCGTCAACCTGCCCCTAATGCCTCCCTAGGGCGTCCTTTCCGACGCTGGGACGGGCTGTTCGCCGGCGGTGGTCGCGGCCCAACTTGCGAGCAGTTTCAGGCGCTCGTCACTGGCAGAACCGGGTTCGGCGGTGTAGGCGAACATGGTCCAGCCCGGGTTGGCCGGCAGTTCCATGACTTCGTACGTGAGTTCAAGGTCCCCCACCGCCGGGTGGTAAAGCTGCTTCACGCCGGTGCGGTGGAACCGGACGTTGTGGGCGGCCCAGCGCGTGCGGAATTCGTCACTCCGGGTGGCGAGTTCCCCGATCAGGTCGGTGAGGTTCTTGTCGTGCGGCCGCTGGCCGGCGTAGCTGCGGAGGATGGCGACGACGTCGTTCGCTACCTGCTCCCAATGAGGGTAAAAGGAGTGCGACTCCGGGTTGAGGAACACGAAGCGGGCACTGTTGGCAGGCCGCACCGGATCAGCCAGGATCGGCGCGTAGAGCGCACGGCCAAGGGCGTTGGAGGCAATGAAGTCCATCCGATCGTTGCGGATCCAGGCAGGGGCGCCCGTGACGGCGTCCAGGAACCGCTGCAGGACGGGGCGCACCTGTTCCGGCGGCGCCGGACGACGACGGCGGGCCGGCCGCTGCTGCGCGGCCCGGGCCAGGTCGAAGAGATGGGCGGTTTCGGCTTCGTCCAGCCGCAGTGCGTGGGCAATGGCTTCCAACACCTCGTCCGAAACCCCGGTGAGGTTCCCGCGCTCCAGCCGGGCGTAGTAGTCCACACTGACGGAGGCCAGGGTTGCGACTTCTTCCCGGCGCAGGCCGGGCACGCGCCGGTTGGTGCCCACGATCAGGTTGACTTGTTCAGGCGTCACTTTGGCCCGGCGGGATCGGAGGAATTCACGTACATCGCTTTGACCATCCATGCCTTCAGGCTACGTTCCGGGGACGCGTCGGCGGGAGGTCCTGCCAGTACACCCTTCGCGGCGGTGGCTGCTGAAGGGTGGTCTGGCAGTACGTGGAACAGCAGGCCCTCCCGCGCCCGGGCCCGGCGTGGTGATCTTGATTAGGCGGCTCCGCCAACCAGGGCAACAGCCAGCAGAGCGACAGGAGCACGAGCAATGGATAAGCGCACTTTAGGTACCAGCGGCCTGGAGGTCTCCGCCATCGGGCTGGGCTGCATGAGCATGACCGGCGGTTACAGCGACAGGCCGGACCGCCAGGAAATGGTCTCCCTGATCCGAACCGCCGTGGAGCGCGGCGTGACGTTCTTCGACACCGCCGAAATCTACGGTCCCTACGCCAACGAGGAACTCGTCGGCGAGGCGCTCGCCCCGTACCGGGGCAAGGTTGTGATCGCCACGAAGTTCGGATGGGACATCGATCCGATCGAACGCAGGCCCGGCGGCGGGGTGGACAGCCGTCCCGACGTCATCAAGCGCGTTGTCGAGGGCTCCCTAAGGCGGCTGGGCGTAGACGCCATCGACCTCTACTATCAGCACCGCGTCGACCCGGACGTACCCATCGAGGACGTCGCCGGTGCGGTCAAGGAGCTCATCGAAGCCGGCAAGGTGAAGCACTTCGGGATGTCCGAAGCCGCCGCCGGGACAATCCGCCGGGCCCATGCGGTCCAGCCGGTCACGGCCGTCCAGAGTGAGTACTCATTGTGGTGGCGGCGCCCCGAACTGGAGGTCCTGGCGGCGTGCGAGGAACTGGGGATCGGCTTCGTGCCGTACAGTCCGCTCGGCAAAGGCTTCCTCACCGGCACCATTACCGCCGCAACCACTTTCGACGCCGGCAATGACATCCGCAGCACCATTCCCCGGTTCGCGCCCGAAGCGCTCCGGCACAACGAAGCCGTCGTCGACCTGCTCGCTGGCCTCGCCCAACGCAAAGGCGCCACCCCCGGCCAGATCGCGCTGGCCTGGCTCCTGGCGCGCAAGCCCTGGATCGTCCCGATCCCCGGCACGCGGAAACTCCACCGGCTGGAGGAGAACATCGGTGCTGCCGACGTCGAACTGACGGCAGGGGAACTCGGGGAGATCGAGGAGGCCGCATCCAGAATCCAGGTGGCGGGCGGACGCTACAACGAAGCCGCCGAGCGGATGACAAATCTCTAGGTCGTGACAACGCAGACTGAACAGGCAGGCAGGGTGTCCCCGTGGGCCTCATTCAGGCGCCGTGCCTTCTTCTGGCTTTGGCTCGGTGTTGTGGTCAGCAGCGTGGGATCGTGGGCGCAGACCGTTGGCGCACAATGGCTCTTTGTGCACGATCCCAACGCGGCCACTATCGTCTAGGTGAGGTGGTGCTGAGGGTCCTCGTCAGCGCACACGCGTGCACGTGAGGTCGAAGTCGTGCTCCAAGTGCGCCCCCAGCTCGGCGCCTCGCTCCCAGCGGCCCTATATGAACCGTCGCCCCACGGTACCGGCCAGTTCCCCCTATGCTCCGCCGGCCGGAGACCTCGAACGCCGGGAACCTCTCCCTGAACCACAGCCGCACGGAGCGGAACGGTCGTCCTCGCCGGTGACATCCATCCATGGATCAGGCTCCTTCAGCTTTGGTCCTGACCACACCACAGAAGGAATCCTGCAGCCAAGAGAGGCATTGACTTCCGAGCGTCCGTCAACCGGAACCTGATCGCGCATGGATGCTCGCGGAGAGACATCGGCAGCTAACCCATCTAGTGCCTCGGGATGGGCGCCCACTTACATCATGGTTTTGTGGTGAGCATGAGCTCGGAGATTACGTTCCAGCCAGCGCTCAAAGGTATATAGGACGGCTGTGTTCGCGTTGCGCGCGTGCTGCTGTACAGACTCGACAGAAAGATCGTCTCCGTACCAGTCCTCCATCCGCTTGCTACTCACAAGCTTCCGCCCCTCCGCAAGGTCGTCCACATCCCAATCGCCAGGCGGAAGGAGTGTCGGGCGTTTGGGCCCGAAGATCTGTACCCCGAAGATGTCGGGGACAGCTTCTTTGAGGACGTGATGGCTGTCCGCGTACGTCCGGACGAGGTGTTGCGGCCTGGACCGTCCGTAGTCGACGGCTTCGCTTAGGGACCCCGCCAAGAAATCTGAACGCCGAATGAAGCCGTAATCAACAAGCGGCGCCAGTTGGTGAAGCCTGCCGACAGACACCGCCAGCGCAGTCTTCCACGGCTGGCCATCGATGGTTTCGTGTACGAGGAAGTACCCGTCCAGGCCGAATACGCATCGAATCCATCGGCCGTCCGACGTAGGGATCTCAAGGAGAGCCTCACCAATACTGCTGCACGCCGCCCTCAGAAACGCTGCTACCTGGTCCGGCCGACAGGCTGCGCTGAGCATCCCGGAGGCCACGAGACACCGGCCGTCGCCTTCGTTTCTGGCCAGGGCCGCTGCTTGGTCCGCGAGGGATATGAAAGCCGATGACTCAGTCTGCCAGAGACCCGATTCCGGAGGCCGTAAAGCATACTCTGGCGGCTCTGACATCGGCAGGACGGCCGAACTGACGCAAACCACCACCGTGAACGAGGGCACGATGTCCGTTAGTCTCCACTTCGTCAATTGGTCCTCGCCCACCCTCAAGACACCCTCGAAGCCGGACAGTTCAAGCGAATCCCGAATCCCCGATAGCAGCGTCAGGAGGGCTTTACGCGAAGGCACCGGATTGAGGAGGATGGCGAAGCCTTTGAGGACAGGCGCAACCGTTAGACGTTGGCTCCCATGGTCACCAATTCGGACCACAGCAAGCGATGTGCGGATTGCCTCACTGCCAACTGAGGCAGGATCCTTGGGAACAAAAAGAACACCGAACTCACCGCAGTATTGCCCCCACCCGCGGGCAATCAAGGCATCGGAATCAACAACCACCCGGGCGTCATGGGAGTACATAGCTAGTCCTCAGGTTGAAGGTACCATAGTTGTCCTGCTCGGTCGTTAGCTCCAGAGCGTAATCGCCTGCGGACAACTGTTGATCTGCCTTTCTCCGTTGTAGCACTGACCCGAGGTCACCTCGGCCGCGGTCGTCCTGTTGATCACCCTCCACTTTAAGTAGGAGACATAGGGGCTACCGATCGGCCGGAGCCGAGGGAATATTCGAGCTCAATCAGCCCGGTATCGTATGTATTCGCGCTCAGCAGGCTGAGGAGCGTAGGATCCTGGCCGGCTGGGAACACGCCCCGGCCTTCGCCAATGGCGATGGGCATGACCACGAGCCGAACGCCGTCAACTTCACCGGCCTCAAAGAACGCCTGGCTCAGGGTGAGGCTGCCCCAGAGCACTATGGTGCCGTCGATTTCGCCCTTGATGCGGCGGATCGCCTCAACCGCATCCCCGGATTCGATGGTCGCCTCGGGAAAGTCGCCCCACGGCGCGTTCCTCAGCTGCCGGGAGAACACAAAGCGGGGCAGCGCGTTGAGTGCCGGCGCAATGATCTCGCCGTCGGATGCCGGAGTGGGCCAGAATTCGACGAACATCCGGTAGGTGGATGCCCCGAGAACCATCGCGTGGACGGTATCGAGCCAGCTCAACTGGCTGCGGTCGAATTCGGCGGTGCCGCCTTCGAGCATTTCGTACGCCTTAAATTCGTTGTTGGCGTTGGCGGCAAACCCGTCTGCGGTAACGAATTCCTGGACAATCAGCTGCCCCATGATCGACACCTCGCTTCCGTGGTTCGATGGACTCTACGCCCGGCCGGGGCACCCTTCAACCCCGCCGGCTTTCCGCACTTGTCGCCCTTAGAACGCGGGAATAGTGACGCCGAGGCCCAAGAGACCGCGGCCCGCCTGTACGAGAATCGGGTCCATCGCCAATGTTGGATGGTTGAGCAGTACATCGACGTCGCGCTGGATCCGCTGAAGTGGATGCGACAGCCGGTGGGCGCTTCCTCCCGATCCGGCCATGATGAGACGAACCGCGCCCGCCGACGCCTCGCCACTGAAAGCGAGGGCGAGCCGGTACTTGGCGCGCTCCTCCTCCGGCATTCCACCCGGATTGCTTCTTCCCACTGCAACCGTGCCGTGGCAACAAGTCCGTATGCTTGCGAGAACCTGGCCTGGGCGAGCGGAGAATCCGCTTGGCGGCCCTCCAGGGTGTTTTGACTTTGCGCACCAACACCCCCTCACGGAACAATTCGACGGCGTGCTCGGCGGCCCCCAGGGCCGCCGCGGGGGCCACCATGTTCAGCAGGGTGGCCATGGGCGTGTGGACGATCGGATCCTGATGGATCCGGCTGCCGGGGTTGTCGGCGGCGCTCAGAATCGCCCAGTCGATGGTTCGATACTCCGGTACAAATAGCTCCACGGCCTGGATGTCGTTGCTGCCGGTGCCCCTGAGCCCGGCCGTGTGCCAAACGTCCAGCAACTCCACGTCCGACACCGCTACGAGGCACTGCAGGCGGACGTCCCGGTGCTCCACGGCCAGGAGGGCCCACTGCGAGTGCATCACTCCCGATGCAAAGGTCCAACGGCCCGAGATACGATATCCTCCCGCGACCTTATCGGCCAGCCCTACGGGAGCTCCGGTGGCGGCGGCCAGAGGTGCCGGCCCGCTGGCGAATACCTCGTTTTGAACCTCCCGGGGCCACCGGGCGAGCATCCAGACGTGCTCGATGAGATGCCCGGCGGTCCATGCCGTCGAGGGGCATCCCCTGGCGAGCCGGCGCACCACCTCCGCGTACGTTTCCACTCCCATTCCGTATCCCCCGACCGACTTCGGCGAGAGCGCCCGGAAGACGCCGGCGTCCTTCAGGTCCCCCATCGTGGATTCCGGAATGCGGCGAATGCGCTCAGTCTCCTCAGCGCGCTCCCACAGGTGGGGAATGAGCGCGTCCACCCGGGCAAGCATCTCGTCGTGGCTTGGGACAGCGGCCGCCGCTGCAGTTCCCCAATCGGTGGCGACGCCGGCGGGCAAGGCGATCATGCGTGGTCCTGTCGGTTTCCAGCCGCGTTTCCAGCCGCCATCGGAAGGTTGAGGGTGTGCGCGGTGTGGTCCCGCTTGGCGGCCAGGTAGCGGTGATTGGCCAGCGAAAGGTGGACCCTTGTGGGTACCTGTTCCGTGATTTCGATGCCCAGAGCGGTGAGCTGGGCGGCTTTGTCGGGGTTGTTGGTGAGCAGGCGGACGGTGGTGGCACCGCCGGCGGCCGTAATTTCTTCCACCGCTTCCCGCAGTTGCGGCCCGCAGTCACAGCGCTGGCTGCCAAATACGTCGCCGGTCATGCATTCGCTGTGCAGCCGGACCAGCGGACCCGCACTTGCCGACGCCGGATCCGGCAGCGCCTGCTCCCAGGCCCCCAAAGCAAGCAGGAGATGTTCCTTGCCGTCGGCCAGACCGTGGAACGTCAACACTTCCGCAGTGGACATGTAGCCATCGGGAAAGCGCAGCGGCACTGTAACCCTGCTGCGCACGGCTGCCGCCGATACTGACGACGCCGGAGGCATGATGGTCTCGGACACAACGGTCATCTCGTGGCCTCAGCATTCGGTTCGCGGCGGGTGGGGGGTGTTACTTTTGATGTTTCAAGTAACTCGGTCGAAATATGACTTCCTTCATGAAGTTTTCGACCCCTCACCGAGACGCAGCCGCGCTGATTGGGCAGTACCGGACCGGGTGAGACTTATGCGTTCTTCAGCAGGGCAACATCGGAGACGAGGTCAATGTGCTCCAGCATTGCCGCGGCAGCACCGGCGGAATCCTGGGCACGGATGGCGTCCGCGATCTTGCGGTGGGATGCAAGGGACTGCTCCGGGCGCCCCGGCTGTCCGAGCGACTCAAGGCGTGTTTCCAGGACCATTCCGGCGATGAACGTCATCAGCTGGGCCAGCACCGCAGAATGCGCTGCGGCGGTCACGGCCTGGTGGAACAGCTCATCGCCGTGCGCGCCCCTGGCCCCTGAGGCAACCTCCTCCGCCATCGCATCGAGGGCTTTGTCAATGGCTTTCATGTCCCCGTCGCTGCGTCTGGCAGCAGCCAGCTCGGCAAGCTTGACCTCCAACGTGCTTCGCGCCTCCACAATTTCGGGCAGCCGACTGCGGTGCTCACGCAGGCCTTTGATGACGGACGGGACGTTGGGTCGGTAGACCAGCACCGCTCCTGTGCCGTGCTGGACGTCGATAACGCCGAGCACCTCCAGGGCCACCAGCGCCTGGGCCAGCGTTGCCCGCGAAACTCCCAGCCGCTCGGCGAGCTCACGCTCCGCCGGCAAAGTGTCCCCGGGAGCCAGCTGGGCGGACTCGATGAAGTCCATGATCTGCTCCACGAGCTGCTCATAGAGGCGGGGCCGCGAAACGCGGGAGATCTTGAGCGTCGCTGTCTGCTTTGGCATGCGCGTCCTTTCGGCAGGAATCTGGCCCAAGCCTACCGGAGAACTATTGACAAAGACACCTAGTGTCTAGGAGGCTAGGCCACTAAGCCAATTGGCTTCCCATCGTCTGATCCGGAGGAACAAAGATGTCCGCTCCCGTCCTGTCCATCATCATCCTGGCGGTGATGTTCCTGCTGGCCACAGTGCTCCCGCTCAACATGGGGGCCTTGGCCTTCGTGGGCGCATTCCTGTTGGGCTCGGTCGTGCTGGGAATGTCCACCACCGACATCCTTGCCAACTTCCCGGGTGGCCTGTTCCTGACCATCGTCGGGGTCACGTACCTGTTCGCCATCGCGCAGAACAACGGCACCATCGACCTCCTCGTTCGGGGCGCCGTTCGGTTGGTGGGCAGCAAGGTGTCGCTCATCCCCTGGATCATGTTCGCCATCACCGCGGTCATCACGGCGGTCGGCGCCCTCTCCCCCGCCGCCGTCGCCATCATCGCGCCGATCGCGCTCAGCTTCGCGGCCAGGCACAAGATCAACCCGCTCATGATGGGCATGATGGTGATCCACGGTGCCCAGGCCGGCGGTTTCTCCCCGATCGCCGTCTACGGCGTTACTGTCAACGGCATTATTGCCAAGACGGAACTGGAAGCCAGCCCCATGGCGATCTTCCTGGCGAGCTTCATCTTCAACCTCGCCATCGCGCTGGTGCTGTTCATTGTTCTCGGCGGCAACAAGCTCCGGTCTTCCGGGGGCGGACGCCTCATGGAGCAGGCCGCCGAAAAGCGCATGTCCGTCAGCGTTGGTGCCCGCGCGGCCGGCGTAACCCTGCAGGGCTCGGGTGCGGACATTTCCTCCGGGGCCGGCGAACGGGCGGCCAACGGGCCGTCGGGAACCAACGCCCGCGCCTCCGTTCCCCAGCTCGTCACCGTTCTTGGCCTGATCGCCCTCGCCGTGATCTCCCTGGGGTTCAAGGTGGACGTCGGCTTCGTCTCCATCACCATTGCCATGGTCCTTGCCCTCGTTTCCCCGGCGGCCCAGAAGGGCGCCGTCAACAAGATCAGCTGGTCCACCGTCCTACTCCTCTGCGGCATGCTCACCTTCGTGGGAGTGCTCGAAGAAGCCGGCACCATCAAGTTCGTGTCCGACGGCGTGGCCCAGCTGGGTATGCCGCTGCTGGCGGCCCTGCTGATCTGCTACATCGGCGCCGTGGTTTCGGCCTTCGCTTCCTCCACCGCCATCCTCGCGGCCCTCATTCCCTTGGCGGTGCCGTTCCTGGCCACCGGGGAAGTCGGCGCCGTCGGGGTTATCGCCGCACTGGCTGTGGCCTCCACGATCGTGGACGTTTCCCCGTTCTCCACCAACGGCGCCCTGGTGCTGGCCAACGCGCACGAGGACGTGGACAAGGACAGGTTCTACAAGCAGATCCTGGCTTACAGCGGCATCGTCGTTGTTGCCGGACCCGCTGTCGCCTGGCTGGTCATGGTGGTCCCGGGCTGGCTCTAGGCATCCCCCTCATGAACTTCATCGCAGGCAACAACAAACAACGAAGGAACCCCATGACCAGCACTGAATCCGCCCTCCGCACCGATGGTCCGCTCGCGGGCTACCTCGTCGTGGACCTGAGCCGTGCCCTGGCCGGCCCGCACGCCGGGATGATGCTGGCTGACCTCGGCGCCAGGGTCATCAAGGTCGAAAATCCGGGCACGGGAGACGATACCCGCGGCTGGGGTCCCCCGTTTGTCGGCCCCGAGGACGACCCCCAGGCCACATACTTCCTGTCCTGCAACCGCAACAAGGAATCCATCGCCCTGGACCTGAAGAGCGACGACGGCCGGACCGTCCTGCGCGAACTCCTCGAACGCGCCGACGTCGTCATCGAGAACTTCCGCACCGGCGTCCTGGACCGTCTCGGTTTTTCCGCGGCGGAAATGCACGCGCTGAACCCGGCATTGGTCATCCTGTCCATCACCGGCTTCGGGCATGACGGGCCGGAATCCCGCCGCAGCGGCTACGACCAGATCCTGCAGGGCGAAGCCGGGCTGATGTCCCTGACCGGCTCCGGCCCGGACGATCCCCAGCGGGTGGGCGTTCCCATCGCCGATCTGCTGTCCGGCATGTACGGGGCGTTCGGCGCCCTCGCCGCGCTGCTGCAGCGCGAGCGGACCGGGCAGGGGCAGACCGTCCGCACGTCACTGCTCGCGGCCCTCATCGGAGTGCACGCTTTCCAAGGCACCAGGGCCACCGTCGCCGGCGAAACGCCCAAGGCCCAGGGCAACCACCACCCTTCCATCGCCCCCTACGGACTGTTCCACTGCCGGCAGGGCCGTGTGCAGATCAGCGTGGGCAGCGAAAAGCTCTGGAACACGTTCGCATCCACCTTTGGAATCGACGCCGCCCGGCCGGAATTCGCCACCAACGCGGACCGGGTGCGCAACCGCGAGAAGGTCATCGAAGAGGTCGAGCAGGCCTTCGCCGACTTCGAGGCCGAGCCGCTGCTCGCCAAACTCAACGAGGCCGGCATCCCGGCCGGCAAGGTCCGCACCCTGGACGAGGTCTACGCCTGGGAGCAGGTCCACTCACAGGGGCTCGTGATCGACGTCGACCACAGGATCCTGGGCACCGTGAGCCTGCCCGGACCGCCGCTGCGGTTCTTCAGCGCCGCCGACACCGCGGAAACCACACTGAAAACGCACACCGCCCCGCCGCTGCTGGACCAGGACGGGGAGCAGATCCGGCAGTGGCTCGGCCTGCTTCCCGCCGGCGCCAGCGTCGGCCCTGCCGCGGCGGGACAGGAAAGGCGCTGACCATGCTGACTGAACAAAAGGCAAGGCACCTGGACGCCGCCGAACTCATCACCGCCGTACTCGACCCGGGCTCCTACCGGAGCTGGGACGCCCCGGTGGTTGACCCCGATCCCGGCCCGGAGTACCGGCAGGAACTGACGGCCGCCCGCGCTAAAACCGGCGTGGACGAATCCGTCCTCACCGGCGAAGGCCTCATCCGCGGCCGGCGCGTGGCCGTGATCGTCAGCGAATTCCGTTTCCTCGCCGGTTCCATCGGCCTCGCCGCAGCGGAACGCATCGTCACCGCCGTCGAACGGGCAACCCGGGAAGGCCTGCCGCTGCTGGCCGGTCCGGCGTCGGGCGGTACCCGCATGCAGGAGGGAACCATCGCCTTCCTGTCCATGGTGAAAATCAGCGCGGCCGTCCGCCTGCACCGCCAGGCCGGACTGCCCTACCTCGTCTACCTGCGGCACCCCACCACGGGAGGGGTCATGGCGTCGTGGGGATCCCTCGGCCACATCACCGTGGCCGAGCCCGGTGCCCTGCTCGGCTTCCTCGGACCGCGCGTCTACGAAGCCCTGCATGGCACGCCGTTTCCGGAGAACGTCCAGGTCGCCGAAAACCTCTTCGACAGGGGCCTGATCGACGCGGTGGTCCCGCCCTCGCAACTGTCCGACGTCGTCGACCGCGCCCTGGGCATCCTGGTCACCGGCCCGCACCCGCGGCCCGCGCCGCCGAGGACCCTGTCGGTCAAACCGTCCGACGCCGGCGCCTGGGAATCGATCGGAATCTCCCGGAACCCGCGGCGGCCGGACCTGCGCCAGCTGCTCGCCTACGGTGCCCGGGATGTGCTGCCGCTCAACGGCACCGGACAGGGGGAAAAGGATCCCGGCCTGCAGCTTGCCCTGGCACGCTTCGGCCAGGAATCCTGCGTGGTCATCGGCCACACCCGGCCCCGGCCCTCGCAGCAGACGGCGATGGGACCGGCGTCCCTCCGTGAGGCCCGGCGCGGCATGCGCCTGGCCGAGGAACTCGGACTGCCGCTGCTGACCGTCATCGACACCGGCGGCGCGGCACTCTCCAAGGAAGCCGAAGAAGGAGGGCTCGCCGGCGAGATCGCCCGGTCCCTGCACGATCTCATCGGGCTGACCTCCCCCACCGTGTCCGTGCTGCTCGGCCAAGGCGCCGGCGGCGGGGCACTGGCCCTCCTGCCCGCGGACCGCACCATCGCAGCCCAGCATGCCTGGCTCTCCCCGCTCCCGCCTGAAGGCGCCAGCGCCATCGTCCACCGGAACACCGACTTCGCGCCCGCCATGTCCGAAACCCAGGGCGTCAACGTCGCATCCCTGCACGCCAACGGACTCGTCGAACACATCGTCGACGAACGCCCCGACGCCTCCCTCGAGGCAAAAGCGTTCTGCCAGCGGATTGGACAGGCCATCGAATACGAACTCGCCACCCTGTCCAACGCCGGAATCACCACACTGCTGCCGCAGCGGCTGGCGAAATACCGGAACCTGGGCGGCCTCACCGCCCGGTGACTACCGGGCCGGACACTCGGCATTCCTGCCGTGGCTCACCCGTGGGCCGCAACAAGGGACGACCGGTGGAAATCCGTGTGCCACACACCAATTTCCTGACCGCTTCCGTCGGTGACGACGTATTCGGGCCAGCGGTCGAACGCGGAGCAGGGGTGGGATATCCCGAAGTCCACCACATCCGTGACGTCCAGGCCGTTCACCCCGGTGAGGACCGTGTGATGGTCGAAGAGATTGCGCACCACAGCGGTTGCACCGACCTTCGGTGCGCCGTCAGCAGTCTGTACCGACAGGACCACCGGCAGGCCGGCGTCGTAGGGAAGATCCCGCTTGCCGGCGCCGACGACGGCCATCCCGTCTTCGGGGGTGGACAGCACGACGGCGCGGACCGTCAGCGCCGGGAGGAGGCCGGGCACGGGACTGACGCTGGCGTACGTGCCGTGATCGTGGGTGACGTAGCAGCCGGATCGGACGATCCTCCGTGTTCCGGGGACCTGGCTGTCATCCGGGAGGTATTCCGCCACGCGGTCCGGGAAAGCTGACCCGCCCATGGAGTAGATGGGCGTCGGCGTCTCATAAAACCGGGCGACTTCCAGATACACGTCCCGCACCAGCCGGCAGTGCCGGTCAACGGCCGCGATCGTCTCTTCGGCCCTGCTGTTGGGCACGACGCCTTCGTAGCCGGCAACGCCAACGAGCCGGAGTCCGGGCGCTGCGCGGACCAGCTCAGCGATGCGGACAGCTTCCTGGAGGCTGCGGATCCCTGTGCGCCCGCCCGGCGTTCCCACGTCGAGAAGCACTTCAAGGGCGGCTCCCGCTTTGGCGTCGAAGACCTGGGCTGCCGCCCCGACTCCGGCAGCAGAGTCCACGAAGCAACGGATTTCCCGCCCCGAATCTTCCTCCAGCCAGCTGCGGAGGCGTGTCAGGCCCAACCGGTCGACGACCTGATTGGCGATAAGGACATGCCGGTGTCCCCAGGCGAGAGCAGAAGCGGCTTGGTCCACCGTGGCCACGGTTACGCCCACCGCCCCGGCAGCCACCTGCCGGGCTATGATCGGCGCGGACATGGTTGTCTTCACGTGCGGCACGAGGTCCACATGCCGTTCCTGGCACCAGGACGCCATCACCCGGATGTTGTTTTCGAGGGCGTCGCTGTTGAGCCGCAGCTGCGGATAGGCCGGGGCAATGGCGGCGGGTGCCACGGAGCCCCCATCATGTTCGCTGTGGGGTTGGATCGGGCTGCTCACGGGGCTCCTTGCAGTTACGGGGCGGGCCCCCTCTCCGAATGCGTCAGCGGGGCCGGCTTGGACGCTGCGTTGATTCTGTCATAGGCGTAGGCTATCTATGCTTCAGGGCGGCACGCATGGCTCCCGTCGGGCCGTTACGCGGGAAGCCCAAGGACCGAATCGCGAAGGGGCTGGCGTGGATACGCGGAAGCTGAAGTATTTCCTGGCCGTTGTTGACCATGACGGATTCAGCCGCGCGGCAGAACACCTGCTGATCGCCCAACCTTCGCTGTCCCAGACCATCGCGGGGCTGGAGAAGGACCTCGGCGTGCCGCTCTTCCACCGCGTCGGCCGCCGGGCGGTCCTCAGCGAAGCAGGCAAGGAACTCGTCGGGCCGGCCCGCCTCGTGATGCGCGACCTCGATGCCGCGCAGTCCGCGGTACAGGCGCTACGGGGGGTGCGCAGCGGCCGCCTGGACATCATCACCATGCCCTCGCCCGGGATTGAGCCGCTCACCTCAATGATCGCCGGGTTCACCAGGCTCCACCCCTCGGTCCGGCTCAACGTCAGCGCCGCGTTCACGCCCGAGGAAGTCATCGAATCCGTCCGCACGGGGAGCACCGAAATCGGTCTTGCCGGCTCCTCGACGCCCATCAGGGTCCCGGGCGTGCAGGTCCTCGAGCTGGAGCGCCAGCCGCTGATCCTGATCGTGAACCCCCAGGCCGACACCTTCAGCCCGGGAACGTCCATCCAGCGGGAGGACCTCGGCGGGCACCGGCTGATCGCCAGCCAGCGTGGATCCCTGATGCGGTGGCTGGTGGACGATGCGCTGGCGCACGGCGTCAACACGGAGATCGTCGTCGAGGTGGCCCACAGGACCTCCATCCTGCCGCTGGTGCTCGCCGGAGTTGGTCATGCCGTGATGCCCTCCTCCTGGGCGCCCACCGCGCACAAGGCCGGGCTGCGCACGGTGCTCATCGAACCCGTGTCCCACCTCGATGTTGCCATCCTGAGCCGGAAGGAAGACCTGACGCCGGCGGCCCGGGCGTTCCTGAAAGTGGCGGAGCTGCACGCACATGACAAGCCCGATCCATTGCTCCGCTAGCGCCCTTTTGGGCACCGGAAAGGGCGCTAGCGGGGCAATCGATGGAAGATCGATAGGCTGAACCTATTTGCCGGATCGTATCTTGGTCTTGGACGCCCGATAGGGGCTGGCCGTCTACTTGAAGAGGAAGGCAGTGTGACGCTGCTAACAGACTCAACGAGGAGGTAGGCACATGAGCGCCACCCAGAAATTCAGCATCGCTTCAATCCCCGCAGACGGCGTCGGCAAGGAGGTCGTCTCCGCCGGCCGCCGCGTCCTGGACGCGCTGGCAGAGAACTCCGGCGGCAAGTTCGCATTCGAGTGGACCGAGTTCCCGTGGGGCTGCGGCTACTACGAAAAGACCGGCCAGATGATGGATCCCCAGGGCCTTGAAACCCTGAAGGACTTCGACGCTATCTACTTCGGCGCCGTCGGCTGGGAGAACGTCCCGGACCACATCAGCCTCTGGGGCCTGCGCCTGAACATCACGCAGAACTTTGACCAGTGGGCCAACATCCGCCCCGTGAAATTCCTCCCGGGCATCCAGTCCCCGCTCCGCAAGGCCGACAACACCGAGCTGGACTGGATTGTTGTCCGCGAGAACAGCGAAGGCGAATACGCCGGACTGGGCGGACGCAACCTGAGCGGCCGCGGCCCCGGCAACGAGGTCGCCCTGCAGACCGCTCTGTTCACCGAAAAGGGCTGCGAGCGCATCATGCGCTTCGCGTTCGACCTCGCCCGGACCCGGACGGTCAAGAAGGTCTCGTCCGTGACGAAGTCCAACGCCCAGCAGTACGGCATGGTCCTCTGGGACGAAACGTTCCAGCGCGTGGCCCTGGACTACCCGGACGTGGCGACTGAAAGCGTCCTGGTCGATGCCATGAGCGCGAAGTTCATCCTGCACCCCGAGGACCTGTCCGTCGTCGTGGCCTCAAACCTGAACGCCGACATCCTGTCCGATCTGGGCTCGGCCCTGGCCGGCAGCCTGGGCCTGGCAGCCAGCGCCAACCTGAACCCGGAACGCCGCTTCCCGTCCATGTTCGAACCGGTCCACGGCTCCGCCCCTGACATTGCGGGCAAGGGCATCAGCAACCCGATCGGTGCGATCGCCAGTGCGGCCCTGATGCTGGACCACTTCGGCCTGCACGAGGAAGCCCGCCTGGTCGAGGCCGCCATCGAACAGACCACAGCTGCGGGGTACCTGACCCGCGACGTCGGCGGCGAAGCCAACACCGATGACGTCACCGAGGCAATCATCAAGGCCCTCACCCACACCCTGGCCGCCGTCTAGCCGGAACGCGCGACCAGCCGGGACAAACCGGGCGGTCAGTACATAGCCCGGAGTGGACGGCGGTTCAACACACCGCCGCCGTCCACTCCGTCGTGCTCCCATTCATCAAGCACCCTCCAGTTACATTCCACAACGAGGTAGGAATCATGGACCACATCACTACCGCCGGCTCGGCTGTCCCAGCCAAGACGCAGCCGGCCCCCAGGACACGCTGGTACAAGCAGCTGTACTTCTGGGTACTGACCGCCATTCTCGTCGGCATTCTCGTCGGCTGGCTCGCACCGTCCGCCGGCATCGCCATGGAACCCATCGGCACCACCTTCGTCAACTCGATGAAGATGCTCATCGGCCCGATCGTGTTCCTGACCATCGTGGGCGGCATCGCCAGCGTCGCGGACCTGAAAAAGGTTGGCATGACCGGGCTGAAAGCCCTCACGTACTTCCAGGTCGGCACCATCTTCGCGATGATCTTCGGCCTCGTCGCCATCAACATCTTCCGCCTTGGTGAAGGCGTCAACGCTGACGCCAGCACCATCAAGACCACCGAGTCCGCCGCCAAGCTCATCGACGCCGGCCAGCACCAGGAGTGGTGGCAGTTCCTCACCCACATCATCCCCAACAGCATCGTCGGCCCCTTCGTGGAAGGTGACATCCTCCAGATCATCTTCATCGCCGTCGTCTTCGGCATCGCCCTGAACGCCATGGGCAAGGTCGGCGCCCCGGTCCTGGACGGCGTGCAGCGCCTGACCGGCGTGATGTTCAAGATCCTGGGCTTCATCATGAAGGCTGCCCCGCTGGGCGCCTTCGGTGCCATGGCCTTCGCTGTCGGCAAGTACGGCGTCTCCTCGCTCACCAGCATGGGCGGGCTGATCGCCCTGTTCTACGTCACCTCCATCCTCTTCGTTGTGGTGGTCCTCGGTTCCGTCATGGCCTTCCTGAAGCTGAACATCTTCAAGATGATCCGTCACCTCAAAGAGGAGTACATGCTCATCCTCGGCACCTCCACTGCCGAACCGGCCCTCCCCGGCCTGATGCGCAAGCTCGAGCACGCCGGCGTCAAGAAGGAAACCGTCGGGCTTGTGGTCCCCACCGGCTACAGCTTCAACCTCGACGGCGCCGCCATCTACCTCTCGCTGGCTGCCCTCTACATCGCCCAGGCCACCAACACCGACCTGACCATCGGCCAGCAGCTCGGCCTCCTCGCCGTCATGCTGCTGACCTCCAAGGGCGCGGCCGGCGTCGCCGGCGGCGGCTTCATCGCCCTGACCGCCACGCTGACCACGATCGGCACCATCCCCGCCGCAGGCATCATGCTCATCTTCGGGATCGACAAGTTCATGTCCGAATGCCGGGCCCTGGTGAACTTCACCGGCAACGCCGTCGCGACACTGTTTATCGCCTGGTGGGACCGCACCCTGGACGCGGACCGGGCCCGCCGGGTCTTCAACGGCGAGGTTGTGGAACCGATGCCGGCAGAGGACCCCATCCACATCGACGAGGTCACGGACATCGACGAGGATCTGGCCGAATACGGCCACCACACGCCCAAGCACCCGGCAACTGACCGCCGCCCCGCCTACTCGGAATCCAGCTGAGCGGACAATCAGCTGCCAGTGGCAGCAGAAACGCCCGTCCGGGGTAACCCGGGCGGGCGTTCCTTTTTGCCCGCGAAAGCCGCGAAGTGCCGGCGTCGTCTGCTACCGGCCGGATGACGCCGAAGGCGATGATCACCCGGTAGGTGGATGTGGCCACGCCCGGGAGGGAAAATACGGCAAAAGCGAGCCGTTGCGCGATGCCGTGCTTGAGCATCGCCAGGGCGAGGATGAACGCGCCGATGAAGGTGAAGATCGTCGTCGAGCCGAACGCGGCCAGGACCTCACTGGCCGGGGCCACGCCGAGGACCACGACGGCGGCCACCCACGGGGATCGGCACCGGTTCACAGATCCACAGGATGATCACGCCCAGCAGAACCGCAGCCAGCAACTGCTGCGTCCGGTCCATCGGCACCGGCAGGAGTGCGAACGTGGTCGCCACTGCAGGAGCGAGGAAGAAACCCAGCGTTTGCCTGGCCCGCTCGAACCTCTCCTGCTCACTCAGGCTCCGGAAGGTCTTGCCGCCGAGCAGGGCGGCGCGGACGTCGGTCCGCCCGGACAATCTCAGGGGGTCGGCGGGCAGGTCCGTGGACATCGTCGTCCTTCCGTCATGGATGAGTCAGTTCCGTGAGGAGCCTGAATCAGCCTGCAGTGCACTCACACCGAAGGCCCCGTCCGGTGCGTACCGGTGGGCGTCAGCAGGCGCATCGGGCTGCCTTGGAGCCAGGCCTGCACGTCTTCGAAGGCACCGCCGTAGAACTGACGGTAGCTTTGCTCCGTGACGTACCCCAGATGCGGAGACAGAACGGTCCGGGGTGCGGACAGCAGTCGATGCCCGGCGGGCAGCGGTTCGACGTCGTAGACGTCCAGGGCGGCGCCGCCCAGCCAGCCGTCCGTCAGTCCGCGGACCAGGGCGTCCTCGTCGACAAGGGGGCCGCGGGCGGTGTTGACCAGAACCCCTGTTGGCCCCAGGAGGCGGAGTTCGTCCTCGCCTACGACTCCGCGGGAGCGGTCCGAAAGACGCACATGCACCGACACCACGTCCGATTCCCGGAAGAGTGCGTCCTTGCCCACTCTCCGGGCGCCGGCCTGCAAGGCTGCCTCGTCGGTGAGATTGGGGCTCCAGGCGATGACGTCCATCCCAAAAGCCTGGCCGTAAGCGGCGATACGGGTCCCGATTTTGCCCAGGCCCAGCACCCCCAGGGTCTTGCCGGCCAGCTCAAAGCCGACCGTGGACTGCCAGCGGCCGGCGCGCAGGCGTCGGTCCTCGAACGGAATGCTGCGGGCGAATGCAAGCAACAGTGCCCAGGTCAGTTCCGGGGCGGCTGCCGGCGAACCTCCGGTTCCGCACACCATGATGCCCTGTTCCTCGGCCGCCTGGAGATCAATGGACTGGTTGGCCATCCCGGTGGTCACCAGCAGCTTCAGTCCGGGCAGCTGCCGCAGCCGTTCGCGGCCGAAGGCGGTCCGTTCCCGCATGGCGATGACGACGTCGAAGTCCCGCAGGCTCGAGACTGTGTGGACGTCATCCCGAAATGGCTGGGTGAAGACTGTGACCTCGACGCCGTCCGCCGCAAGCTGTTCCCACGGCGCATAGTCCAGGGCGACGGACTGGTAGTCATCAAGAATGGCAAGGCGCAGGCGCATCATTGGTTCCTTTGGGGTCCAGGTAACGAGGGCTTCCTGCTGACAGGCTACCCTCGAACCCCAGCCAGCAGGCGTGCCCGCTGCCGGGTGTCCCGTGCAGCTGCCCCGGCGGCCGCCGCCAGACCGAACGCGCCGTCCAGCACCGCCCGGTCGGCGGATGCGGAAGACCCATAGGCGGCGAACTCCGCCGTGTGGTGGGCTGCGCCGCCCACGTCGTAGCCCAGCAGCGGGTGGATGCTTGGCACCAGCTGCGAGACGTTGCCCATGTCCGTGGAAGCCACCGGCTCGTCGTTGAACACGACCTGCCTCCCCCGGGCAGTCATCGCCTCGCGGTACGCCTCGGACAGGAACCTGTCCTGCCTCAGCTCGGCATACGCGTTGCCGGTAGGCGTGACCCTGAGCGTGGCACCGCTGGCGAGGGCACCGGCCTCCAGGCAGCGCCGCACACGGTCCTCGATCACCCGCAGCGTCGCCAGGCTGGGTGAGCGCATCTCCACGCTGGCCCGGGCACGCTCCGGGATGACGTTGACGGCGCTCCCGCCTTCGGTGACGATCAGCGAAACGATCGAGCCGGACGGAAGCTGCTGCCGGGCCAAGGCAACAGCGGTCTGGGCAACCACCAGCGCGTCCAAGGCATTGATCCCCTCGGCCGGTGCCGCCGCAGCGTGCGCCGGCCGCCCCTCGTACAGCACATCCCACATGCCCATGGCCAGGGATGAGCCGCCGATGACGTCCTCTGCCCCGGCGTGGGCCATCATCGCGAGGCATACGTCGTCAAAGAAGCCTTCACCGATGAGGTCCACTTTGCCCCCGGTGGTCTCCTCGGCGGGGGTACCGAGCGCCTTGACCGTAATGCCGAGGTCATCCGCAACAGCGGCCAGGGCGAGCGCCGCCCCCACGGCACTGGCGGCGTTCACGTTATGTCCGCAGGCGTGTCCAATATCCGGCAGGGCATCGTATTCGACGCAAAGGGCCACCACGAGTTCCCCGCTCCCGTACCGGGCGCTGAAGGCCGCGGGGAGCACCGGCTGGGCGGCGTCAAAGCTGAAGCCGGCCGAGCGCAGCAGCCCGCTGGCCCGTTTGGCAGCCCGGAACTCCTCGCCGCTGCGTTCCGGGTCGGCGTGGATGGCATGGCTCAGGCGGAGAATCCTGGGCTGCCAGCGATCCAGCTCTGCGGAGATCCGGCTTTGGATTCCGGACCCTACGGCGGGCGCAAGGTCCGCCGTCACCGTCACCGTAGCCAGGCCCAGCGCACCCGCACCCGTCGCCGCCGGGCTCATGCCCGGACCCCGGCCGGCTGCCCCTTCGGGTAGCGCGCTGCGGCGGCGGCTGCGACCAGCGCAGCTACGGCGAGCGTTCCCCAGATGGAGCCGAGGCCGCCCTCCGTGATGCGCCCGGATTCGGCCGACGACGAGGAGAGCAGCCTGACGACGGCGGCGCCCACCGCAATGCCGACGGAAAGGGCCAGCTCGTTGAGACCGGCAGCCGTCGAGGTCTCCTCAACGGGCACACCCTCAACGGACAGCGAGCGGGTCCCTGCCTGGTACATGCCAAGGCTCAGGTTGAACATGGCGAAGCCGACACAATATCCGGCCAGCGAGGTGTGTGCCAGAATCATCACCGCAAATCCGCCGGCCAGGAGCAATCCTGCGAACACCAGCGTGGCGCGCTCGCCGAAGGCTGCGAGTGCCCGCGCGGTCAACAGCGAGGACACGAGCGAGAGCACGGATGCCACCGCGAGGACGATGGCGATCATGAGCGGGCTGAGCGCAAATCCGTAGCCGGTCTGATCGGGGTTGGCGTGCAGAAAGATGCCGTTGGTGCCGAAGTAGCTGATGGACGCAAAGCCGAAGAAGAAGGTGGCCAGCGAGACTACCCGGATTCGCGGGTTTGCCAGCAAGCGCAGGTCCACGAACCTCTTCCCGCGCTCCGCGCCGCCGGCATCGATCACAGCCCAGAAGGCCAGCAATGCCAGCCCGACCAGGCCGGATCCGAGCGTCCGCGCATCGAGCCAGCCCCAGTCCGGTCCCATCGACAGGGCAACCACGAAGCCGATCAGGCCGAGCGAACAGGCCAGCAGCGGAACAACGGCGAGCCTTTCCCCGGTGGGAGTTCCGGCGTCGGGCAGCAGGAACGAGCACACCAGGGCCACGACGGCGAAGGGGACGGCCACCCAGAAACCGAGGGCAGGGTCGCTGACGCCCACGATCCCCGCCAGCAGCCCGCCGGCGCCGACCATGATCATGAGCATGCCGATCATGACGCTGACTCCGGTGCGGGTATGGGCGGGGCTGCTGACCCGCAGGATTCCCATCATCAACGGGATGAAGCCGACGACGCAGGTGAGCATAACGACGCCCACGGTCACTGTCCACAGGGAGGGCCAGAGTGCCATCATGAGCACTCCGGCAGCGACGACGGCCGTGGACCAGCGGAGCACCAACCGGTATCCGTAGCTGTCTCCGAGCCGCGAAATGATGGGCGTCAGCACCGCGAAACTGACGTTGGCAACAAGGAAGATGCCGTTGATGGTCGGATCGTCTATCGCAAAAACGGGCCCGAGGGCGGGCAGGATGGGGTTCAAGTACCCCTGGGTGACGCCGCTGAGTGATTCGATCACAGCCATTGCCACGATCATGCCCATGATGGTCCGGCGGGTGATGGCCGCTGCCGCCGGTGGCGCTGTCTTGTTTGTCATGTGCTTCCTTGGGATTCGGGGCAATTACGCCTGGGTGATGCGAGTCACAACGTTAGGGCAGGCATCATTCTCAGCTCTTGAATTGCTCGAATGCACCAATCCACCCCGAAATTTGAAATAATTAGCCATGATCTCCGAACTTGATCTCGAAATCGTCAACGCCTTGCAGATCAACCCCAGGGCGGACTGGTCCCGGGTCGGGGACGTCATGGATTTGTCCGGGGCAACCGTCGCCCGCCGCTGGAACGCGCTCGCGGAAGAGGGACTCGCGTGGATCACACCGTCGCCGGGGCCGCGCTATCTCAGTGCCGGCTGGTCCGCCTTTATCCAGCTGTCCTCGGTGCCGGGCGAGCACGAGGCCCTCATCCGGCGGCTCTGTGCCGAACCGGCCTTCGGGACCGTCTCCCTGGTCTCGGGACCCCACGACCTGTTCGTGGACTGCTTCGCATCAAGCCATGAGGAACTGATGGCGATTGTCACCGGCTCCTTCGCGGACCTGCCGGGGGTCACCCGCAGGGAGGTCGTTTTTGTCACGCAGCTCTACCGGCAGGCCTCGGAGTGGCGCAGCGGCACCCTGGAACCGGCACGGGCGCGGCTCATGGCGAAGGAGTCCGTGGCCCCGCCGCCGGCATATGCCCCGGACCGGCTGGACGCCTCCCTGCTCGAAGAGTTGGCAGTCGACGGGCGGGCCAGCTGGGCGGAGCTGGGCGCTGCCTGCGGCGTGTCGCCCCAGACAGCGCGACGGCGGGTGGAACGGTTCCTGGCGTCCGGCTACATGGCGATGAGGTGCGATACGTCCGTTTCCGTCCAGCAGGGCCTGCGGGAAGTCAGCCTGAGCCTGAACGTTCCCGCGACCCATGTGGATTCCATTGGCAAGTACTTCGCTGGCCTGCCGGGCTGCCGTTTGAGCGCCCAGGTTCTGGGTGCCCAGAACCTGGTGGTCACACTGTGGGTCCGCGACTATCTGGAAGTGCAGGGCCACGAACGTGAGCTGGCAGCCAGGGCGCCCGGAAGCACGGTGATTTCCCGCCAGGCTGTGGTGCGCACCTACAAGCGGCTCGGCCATCTGCTGGACGAGTCCGGCCGCAGCCGCAGTGTGGTGCCCCTGCCTCTTTGGCGCGAGGCGTGACCCGGGCGAATTCCGCTGGAACACCGGGCGCCGCGCCCAGGAGCACCACCCGCAGGGAAATACGGCTACTTGCTCTGGAAGATATTCAGGATGTTGCCCTCGGTGTCCAGGAACCAGGCAGCTTTGCCGACGGCATCGGTAGCGATGCCGTTTTCAGTCTTCAGGCCGGGAAAGTCGTATTCCTCGAAGGTGACGCCGCGGCCCCGCAGTTCTTCCATCTCGGCTTCGATGTTGTCCGTGGTCCAGCCCATCTGGGTGTTTTTCGCGGTGCCGGCGTTGTCGGTCTGGTACAGCAGGAATGTCGTTCCGTTCCCGCAGCGGTACATCAGGTTTTGGTCGTCCAAGACGTCCGGGGCGTCGAGTCCCAGCACGTTCTGATAGAAATCACGTGCCCTGGTAATGTCCTTAGCCGGGAGCACCGCGGCGACCTCACGATCCTTGAGCATGATGAATTCTCCTTAGTTGAGGGATGGAGATATCCGCCCCGAAGGCGGCGCCTGCGAAGGCGGCATTGCCGGCTCTGCCCGGCACCCGGCTGTCGCCAATTTGCGATGCACCGGGACTGTCGGGGAGTTTTCGCGGCCGCATCAACGGCCTGCTCGAGAGTCTCCCCGGCGTTCATATCGCCATTATGGACGCTGATGCACCTCCCCGGATATAGGTCGGCGGATGGCCCGGCCTGGAAGCGTCTGGCGCAGATAATCCCCAACCCTCCGCCGTCATCGGGAGGCAGTTCCGGTGTTTGTCCGCCTGTTGATCAGCCACGTGACAAACCACAGCACGACGCCGATCGCCATCAGTGAACACGCACAGCAGCAGGAACGCGGTAGTGCCGGAGAGGTTGGCCACAACACCACGTTGAATTTCACGCTCTCACCCACGCCGCGCAGGTTGATCGCCGCCAAAAGCAGCATGAACCCCATGGCCACCGCGGTGATCACGCCCTATCCCGGCACGTCCATCCAGCCGTTGATCTCCAGGCCGCCGAAAAAGTTCTGGGCGAGCACGTTCGCCGAGGTGGAGGCGCTGGTGATGCCGGAACAGACGACGGCGAACGCGACCACGAAGGCCAGGAGGAAGGGAGCCAGACGATGCCGCCGACAGTTCCGGCCATCGTGCCCGTGACGGCGTAGACGCCGGCGCCAAGGATGTCACCGACGATGAAGAGGAGTAGCAGCCTGGGCCCGAGGACCCGTCTGTGGCCCTGGCGGTCGTTTGGCAACAACCGATGAACCCTTTCGGGGGCGATGTGGATGACTGCACCGGGGAACAGATGGCTGTGTGATGCCGTAGCCGTCCTGACATTTCCAGCAGATCCCGTCATGATGGCCACCTTACGCGCCCTGGTGACAGCCCCGCTGATGCCCTATGGGTGCTCGCCGCCGGGCGTCACGACGTCCTCCAGCATTGACCTGTCGAAGAATCGGACTTCGCCGGTTGCCGAGAAGAACACTGGAACAACTGAGGTGCTCGGGTCCTTTGAGGTTTCGTAGATATCGGCCCCGCTCCCGTGTTTGCGCGCAATGGTTCCAACCAGGTCGGTGCCGCGAACCCGGACTGTACGGAATTTGTAGCTCATGTGGACCCCTTCGTCAGTTAGGGCAAACCCTACTCCCGCAGCCACGATCCGGAACGCCGGCCGCGCCAGCTGCCGCTAGGTTTACGGTGCGGAGCTGCCGGAACGTGGGGCCCGGAGGCAGCGGGACGGACTGCGGGTCATCCCGGTGCCGCCGGCGACGGAGCTCAAGGGCGAGACTCTCCCCGCCGCGTGCCATCGCCCAGCGGTGGTTGGCTGCGAATGCCGGTTTCAGGAGCCAGCTCAAACGCCGCAATAGCGGTTTTGCGGCACTGACCCGCCAATCGTAGGTGATTACCGTTTCCGGCCCGTCCTGCTCGAACGTCCACCGGCCCGTTCCGTTCAGGTCCCCGGCCGCCGTAAGCGCGAACCCGCGGTTGGTGACGGGCTCGGTGACAGTCAGGGTCCAGCGGAGTGTGTAGGGCAGCCAGCCTTTCGTGTGCAGGTGCACCGGCCTGGGCACGCCGGGGGCCGGGCTGCCCTCCAGTGTCCCGCCCGCGGGTTCGACGGCAAGATACACCGACGGCCACCATCGGGGAAGCAACCTGGCATCGCCCAGGACGGCCGCAACGTCCTCCGGGGTGCCCGCCACCCGCCAGACGGTGAGGAATTCGTAGTCCGCGCTGCCCATGGCGGCCGTGTCAGCTCACCGCGACGGATTGACGACCATTGCCGAGCCGCCGCCGCGCCGTACGGGCTCGGCAGCCGCGACCGTACGCCCGTCCGGCAGGAATTCGATGGCGGTCGCCGCGCCGATCTCTGCTGCCGATGTGAACGCATCACCCGATGGAGTGAACGCGTGGCCGTACGGCGTGAGCTGGCTTCCGTAGGCCTCGATAAACCCAGGCTCCGCCGTGACATTGGCTGTGTTCCGTTGCGCCGCACGTGGCTCCGCGACCGCATCGGAGATGCTCATGCCCAGGTCCACGCGGTTCACGATGGTCTGCAGGACAGTGGTGATGATCGTCGATCCGCCGGGGGAACCGAGGGCGAGGTACGGGTCACCGTCCTTCAGGATGATGGTGGGTGACATCGAGGAGCGCGGACGCTTCCCCGGCTCGATCCGGTTGGGGTCGGTCGGGCTGTACACGGTGGAGAAGTCGGTGAGCTCGTTGTTGAGCAGGAATCCGCGTCCGGGGACGACGATGCCGGAGCCTCCGGTCTGCTCGATGGTGAGCGTGTACTCCACCACGTTTCCCCACCTGTCGGCGACCGTCAGGTTGGTGGTCGAGATGTTCTCGGTGTCCGTCTCATCGGCGGGCGCCGCAGCGGCGGCCGGGCACGCGCCGTCGTACGAGGAGATGTCCCCCGGTGCCACAGGCTTCGTAGCCGCCTCGGCCGGGTTGATCTGGCAGGCGCGCTCCTTGCCGAACAGCGGATCGGTGAGTTCGTCGGTGGGGACGTCGACAAACGCCGGGTCGCCCACGTACTTGGCGCGGTCCGCAAAGGCGAGTGCACTCGCTTCAAGGTAGTGGTGCAAGGCCGCGGGCCTGGACATCTCGGCAAGATTGGACGTGTCCAGGATGTTCAGCGCCTCGCCCACGGTGGTGCCGCCGCTGCTCGAGGGCGCCATGCCGTAGATGTCCAGGCCGCGGTACTCCACATGCGTGGGTGCCTGGTCCAGGGCGCGGTAGGCGGCGAGGTCCTTCGTCGTCATGTGGCCGGCCGGAACAGGCAGCGTCGTGGTGTCCGACTTCGGCGGAGCCTGGACTGCGGACACGATCTCGTCTGCCAGCGGGCCGCCGTAGAAGCCGTCCGTGCCCTCTTTTGCGAGGAGTTCGTACGTCGCGGCGAGGTCGGGGTTCTGGAAGACACTTCCGACGGCGGGTGCGTCGCCTTCCGGGAGGAAGAGGCTGCTGGTCGACGTAAACGCCTCAAAGCGGACCTTGTTGTCGAGGGTCTGCTGACGGAACGTTTCGTCGACCAGGAAGCCGCGGCTCGCGACGTCTATGGCAGGTTCCAGGGCCTCGTCAAGGTCCAAGGTCCCCCAGCGCTTGAGGGCTCGCTCCCACGTGGCCGGCGTGCCGGGAACGCCCACCGACACCCCGCTCGTGACGAGCTCGGGCGTGAAGTTGTAGGGCTTGCCGGTCGCGGGGTCGATGAAAGCGTCATTCGGCATGGCCTCCGGCGCGGTTTCGCGGGCGTCGATGGTGCCGACCCTGCCGTTCCTTGCGTTGTAGAAGACGAAGTAGCCGCCGCCGCCGATCCCGGCGCTGTACGGCTCGGTCACGCCCAGGGTTGCGGCAGCAGCGACGGCGGCGTCCGCCGCGTTACCGCCGTCGCGGAGGATCTCGATAGCCGCTGCGGATGCCTCCGGGTCCACGGTGCTCACCGCGCCGCCGTACCCGGTGGCGGTTGCGGTCTTCTTAATCTCGTGCGGAACGCTGTCCCCCGGATCGGCGAACGCCGGAGCAGCGACCGCGCCGCTCGTCACACTCATTGCCAGAGCCGCCGTGAGGGCGGCAATTCGACTTCTCACATTAGGCATGGTCGCTCCCGAGTCAGGGTGATGCGAGCTTGAGGGGTGATGGTCACGTTACTCCGCGACAGTGCCACCTTCAACACTTTCCCGCAGGGCCGGGTCAGCGGAGCAGAAGCCGTTCCGCGTCGCTTCCCCGGAAGGCCCTCTGGCCTTCCGCCGGGAAGATTCCGGCCAGGAGCCGGTCCGATTCCGACTGTCCTGCGACATTGAAGGAACCGCCGGTCACCATCAGCTCGTCGGCAGCGGACGCTGTGAACAGGCGCTCGAGCTGGGACCGGACTTCGGCCGGCGTACCGTAGACGGAGTTGGACAGGCTGCCTTCGACGGCTTCCAGCTCCCGCGCGGTAAGTCCGTTCCACTCCTCCGGATCCACCGGCGCCAGCGCGGCGAATTCGCCCGTTGACCTCGAACGGGCAAGCGCAACGGCTTCGGGCAACAGCAGCTCCCGTGCGAGCTGCCGGCTCGCTCCCACTGCCACGTTCGCGGAAATCATGACGAAGGGCCTGTCGAACCATCGCGACGGACGGAACCGGGCACGGTACCTTTCCAGCACCGGCAGTTGTCCGTCCTGGTCCGGACCAAACACGGCCGGGCCGCCCAGCACCACACCCAGGCCGGCCCGGGCCGCAATATCGGCTCCCGCACCATTGGCCAGCACGAACACCGGCGTTGCCGAGTCGTTCCGTGGCCGTGCCGTGATGGGCGCAGAGCCCGCGAGGTATTCCAGGAGTTGGCCCAGGTCCTTTTCGAACCGCTCCGCTTCAGGTTTCGCCGCGCGCAGCGCGCTCCGGACTGCCGGGGTGAACCCCACTGACCGGCCAAGGCCCAGGTCGACGCGCCCCGGATGAAGGGCCTCCAGGGTGGCCGCCTGCTCTGCCACCACGAGGGGTTGGTGGTTGGGGAGCATGATCCCGCCCGAACCGACCCGGATGGTGCTGGTCCGCGCGGCAATGGCGGCCATGAGCACTGCCGGAGCGGAGCCGGCAATGCCCGGCACCGCATGGTGTTCTGCCACCCAGAAGCGGTGGTAACCCAGTTCCTCAGCTCTTTGGGCGCGTTCCAGGACCAGGTTCAGGGATTCTGCGGCAGTGGACCCGTCCAGGGAGTTGGCACGGTCGAGAATGGAGATCCGGGGAAAGGGCATACTGCTGGAACCACACCGCCCCGGGAGGAATTCCCAGCGGCGGACGCCGCCTACCGTGAGCTCCTGCGACGACGGGTCCGTCATCGACGACGTGCTTAGACGGCCTGCCCAGAGGGATCTGCTTACAATCGAACCTCCAGCATCTAACAAGGGAACCATGAAGAAACTCACCACGGCCCTGCTCGCCGCCGGCCTCATCCTCTCCGCGTCCGCGTGCTCGGCACCGGCGAAACTGACTACCGAACAAACCTGCGAACGGATCAAGATCGTTGTGTCCAACCCAAGCGCCAGCGCCGGCAAGACCGGAATGACCCTCGTCGCCAACCGGCTTCGCCCGATCATCAGTGTCGCCTCGGATGAGCTGAAGCCCTCTGTGGAAGCGATCGTGGCATGGGCCGACGAGTCCGCGAAAGAGAGCCCCGACGAAGAGAAGCTGGGAACGCTGACAGCTGACTACCAGAAGGCCGGCAGCACGTTCGGACAGCTCTGCAGGTGAGTTGCCTCGGCAATTTAGGACGCTAAGGCGGCGGGGACTCCGCGTTCGTCGTGCCAGCGGCGCCGCTGGCCAGGTCGGCCGGGGGTCCCTGCCGGCGGCTTGCCAGCAGGAACGGCACGGCAATCAGCTGGATCACGCCGCCGATCGCCAGCGAGGCCGGGTAGCCGTAGACATCGGCGGCCCGGCCGAGCAGCGGCTGGACCACCACGCCGCCGCCTGATCCAACAAGCGAGTCGAAGCTGAGGACTGTTGCGCGCTGCTTCGAGGCGATCATGTCGTTCAGGTAGGCCTGACGGACCGGGACGCCCGCCGCGTCGACCAGCGCCCAGAGCGCCAACAGCGCCAGCGCCGCCCAGAACACCTGGGTGAACCCGAGCACCACCAGGATCATTGCGCTGACGCCGCCGCTCAGCATCAGCACAGTGGTGCGTTTGCGGACCAGGCGCCGGATGCGGGGGGCCACCCATCCGCCGAGCACTTCGGCTCCGGCGACGATGGCGGCAGCCAGGCCCGCCACGGAGTACGCACGCGGGTCGCCGAAGAGCTGGAGCAGGTACGGCTGCAGGGCGTAGAACACATAGATTCCGACGCCGGCGCTGAACGGCGCGGCCAGCATCACGTAGCGTACCGGCGGATTTTTCAAACCGCTCTCGATCGAGGCGGCGAGAACGGCACGGGTAGCCTGGAGTGGGTGGGTGGAGCGCTCCGGCGTGAACCCCACGTCGTGCATGAGCCAAAAGGCAACTACAAACATGGCCAGGAGCACCCCCACGCGCAACAGGAACGGCACGCCGAGGTCAGTGACCTGGGCGATCACGCCGCCGGCCACCGATCCGACGAGCATAGCGACGCCCGAGACCATCACACCGCGCCCGAGCACCGCCTCCAGGCCGCCTTCATAGCCCGAGAACCGCAGTGCGTCCACGAGCCAGGCCTCGACCGCGCCGGAGAAGAACGTGAATCCCAGTCCCAGCAAAACCGAAACTACCGCCCATGCCCAGAACGGGGCCGAAAGCTGCCAGAGCACGTAGTACAGGTAGGTCGACCCGGCCAGCGTCACCGTGCCCAGCAAGAATGAAACGCGGCGTCCCCAGCCGTCGGCAACCACGCCGGTGGGCACCTCGAACAGCACCATGCCGGCGGTGAAGAACGCGTTCGCGGCGAAGGCTTCAAGGTTGCTGAGCCCGGCGTCCAGGAGGAACAGGGTGTTGATCCCCCAGATGAACGAGGCCGCAACCGTATTGCCCAGCGTCAATGTGAGGTAGATCCGCTGAATCTTTCGGGCGTCGGCGTTCAGCACGTCGGCGTCCCCGCCACCGGCTAGAGGGGGAACCACGAGCCCATTCTCGCCCCGTTGGCCCGCGCACACCAGAGCAGGCTCGGTCAGCCGGGGTGCGAGGAGTTCAGCGGGTACTTAGGCGAGGCGGCTCCGGACGATCTCGCTGACGGTCTTCCCGTCGAATCGTCCGGCAACCTTGGCGGTGACCGGCTTCATGACGCCGCCCATCTGGCGGATGGACGGTTCCTGGCCGTCGGCCTTCAGCCCTGCAATGGCATCGTCGACGATGGCTTCGACCTCTTCACGGGTCAGGGCTTTGGGCAGGTAGGCCTCGATTACCTCGGCTTCGGCGATTTCGGCGGCAGCCCGGTCGGGTTCCCCGGCTTCGGTGTAGATCTTTGCGGTGTCGCGGCGTTTGGCTGCTTCCTTCTGGAGCAGCGCCGTTACCTGGGTGTCGTCCAGTTCGACAGGGGTTTTGCCGGACTTCTCACGCGTTTCGATCTCGCCCAGGACGTTGCGCACCGTGGTGAGCGCCACCTTATTCCTGTCTTTCATGTGGATAACAACGTCGCTGTGGAGGCGTTCCTTGAGGGTGGTCATGGTGTTCTCGTTTCGTTGGGCTTGCTTCCATTGTCCCCTGTTCCATTGGCCGCCGGCCCCGCGGTCATTCATCCGGCGCTGGGTCAATGGATGCGTGACGCACCTCATGGAAAACCATTGACAAACTTGTACAACTCTTTCCATACTTGAGGAGAAGAGTTTCAACGAGGCAACTGGAGGACTGATGTCGGCAAAACTCACGGACGTCGCAAAACTGGCAGGGGTATCCCTGGCAACGGCGTCCCGGGCGTTCGGGGATCCAGGACGGCTGGCAGCGGACACACGGCAAAAAGTCATGGCAGCAGCCACCGAGCTGGGCTACGACGTACCGGGCCTCACCGGCAGCAGGACCTTCGGCGTCATTGTGCCGGACATCTCCAACGCCGTCTTCGCGGCGCTCATCAAGGCCATCCAGAACCAGGCCTGGCATGGCCGCCACCGCATGGTGCTGGCCGACACAGCCGAATCCTCCTCACGCGAACGCGAGCACTTGGAGTCCTTGGCCGCCGGCGTAGATGGCATCATCCTCTGCTCCCCCCGCCTGCCCTCGGACCAGATCCACCAGCTTGTGGGCAACGCACCGCTCGTGGTCATCAACGGCGAAGCCGATCACGCAGCCCGTGTGCTGATGGACGCCGGAGAAGGCCTCCGCCAGGCGGTGGAACACCTCCACGCCCTTGGCCACCGCAAACTTGCCTATATTCCGGGACCGGCGTCATCCTGGGCCAACGGCCAGCGGCTCGCAGCCATCACCCGCTTCTGCGCCGAGCGGGGCTTTGAACTGGTCACTGTGGGAAACCAGAATGCAACGGTCGACGGCGGGCTCGCGGCTGCGGCCTCTGTGGTCGCCAGCGGCGCCACCGCCGTCATTGCCTACAACGACCTCGTGGCCATCGGCATGCTCGCAGGGGCTCGCTCGCTCGGTTATCACTGCCCCGAGGCCATCAGCGTGGTGGGCATCGATGACTTGGATATCGCGGCAGCCGCCGAACCCGGGCTCACATCGATCCGGGTTCCCATCGAGCGAAGCGGCTCCTTGGGACTCGAGCTCCTCCTCGAGCAGGTGGCCGGGAAGCCGACTGCCACCGAGGCGGTCCACCTCAGCTCACAGCTCATCGTGCGCGGCTCCACGTTCGCTGCACGCACCGCAGATCACGCAATCCAGGGAAAGTAATCATGAGAATAGTCATCGCCGACCCCAATCTGATGTCCCAACGAACCACCTTCGAGGCCGCATTACCCGACGGGGCAACCGCATCCTGGCACGACAGCTGGAACGAACACTCCGTTCTCACGGACCTCAAAGACGCCGACGTCTACGTGGGACCGAGGTTCACTGAAGCCATGGGCGCGGAAGCGCCGAACGTCCGTCTGGTCCATGTGGCGGGTGCGGGCTATGACGGCATTGAGGCCGGCGCACTGCCGGCCGGGGCAGTCTGCGCCAACACGTTCCATCACGAAAGCTCCATTGCCGAACACATCGCCTCGGTGCTCGTAGCCCTGCGACGGAACCTGGTCGGACAGGACGCCGCCCTGCGCACGGGAGTATGGTCTTCTTCCGTCTACTCTGCGGAGATCCGTCAGCCGGAAACGCTGCGCGGAGCCGTGGTGACATTCCTTGGCTTCGGCCATATCGGCAGCGCCGCCTGGAACCTGCTGCAGGCATTCGGGGCCGAGGGCATCGCCATCACCCGCAGCGGAACGGTGGATCCGCTGGCGAATTCGCTCCGCTGGACCGGCTCAACCGACCGGCTGGCCGAGGCGCTCAGCGAATCAGACATCCTGGTCATCAGCATCCCGTTGGCAGACGAGACCACCGGCTTGGTAGGTGCCACCCAGCTCGATGACCTTGGTCCTGACGGGCTGCTGGTCAACGTGGCCCGCGGTCCGATAGTCGACGAAACTGCGCTCTACGAGGCACTCAAGGAGCGCAGGATCGCCGGTGCTGCCATCGACACCTGGTACCGGTACCCGGGCCCCGACGGCCGGGGCGAGCCATCCACCATGCCTTTCGGCCGTCTGGACAACATCATCATGACCCCGCACTCCTCCGGCGTCACGGCCGAAACCTTCCGTGGCCGCGCCCGGGAGATCGCCGAAAACATCACCCGCCTGGCCAAGAACGAACCACTCACGAATGTTGTGATCTCCCGATGACCCGAAAAATCGTCGACGTCGACGTCCTGGTGACCAGCCCCAGCCGAAACTTTGTCACCCTCAAAATCAGCACCGACGACGGCATCGTCGGATGGGGCGACGCCACCCTGAACGGCCGCGAATTGTCCGTGGCCAGCTACCTGCGCGACCACCTGGCCCCCGCGCTGCTGGGCAGGGACGCCGACCGGATCGAAGACACCTGGCAGTACTTCTATCGCGGCGCCTACTGGCGCCGCGGACCGGTGACCATGGCTGCGATTGGGGCCATCGACCTTGCCCTGTGGGACATCAAGGGCAAAGCCCTCGGCGTCCCCGTTTACCAGCTACTGGGCGGTGCCGCCCGCGACAAAATCCTCACGTACACCCACGCCACGGGCTGGGACCTCCCCGAGCTGCTGGACTCCGTCGACCAGCGCCGCGAACAGGGCTTCCGGGCCGTCCGCGCGCAGTCCGGCGTTCCCGGCCTGGACAAGGTTTACGGCGTCACGAAGGGCGCCGCCGGCTACGAACCCGCCGGCCGCGGCGCCGGACCGGTTGAAGAGGACTGGGACACCTCCGCCTACCTGCGCCACGCCCCAAAGATTCTTTCGGCCGTCCGGGAGCACGTCGGACCGGAACTGAAGCTGCTCCACGACGTCCACCACCGGCTCAACCCCACCGAAGCCGCGCGCCTGGCACGCTCCCTCGAGGACGTGGACCTGTTCTGGCTCGAAGATGTGACGCCGGCCGAAAACCAGCGGCTGCTCCGCACCCTGCGCCAGCAGACCACCATCCCGCTGGCCATCGGCGAAGTCTTCAACACCATCTGGGACTGCGAACAGCTCATCACGGAACGGCTCATCGACTTCATCCGGACCGCCGTCGTCCACGCCGGAGGCATCTCCCACGTCCGCAAGATCCTGGCACTGGCCGAGGTCTACCAGATCAAAGGAGCCCCGCACGGACCCTCGGATGTCTCGCCCATCAACCTGTCCGCCTCGCTGCACCTTGGGCTGGCCACCAGCAACTTCGCCATCCAGGAATACATGGGCTACGACCCCCTGGTTTCCGAGGTGTTCCGGTCCAGCTTCCGCTTCGAGGACGGGTACCTCCACCCCGGCGACGAACCCGGCCTCGGCGTGCAGGTGGATGAGGCAGCGGCGGTCAAGTTCCCGTACAAGCAGGCCTACCTGCCCATTGCCCGTGAGCTCGACGGCTCCATGAAGGACTGGTGACCATGACCCGCCCCCAGCCTGCACCGCTGACGGCATCCACGCCCGGAATCGTCCGGCGTGACGCAGTCCCGGCCCCCGGCATCGTCCATCTCGGATTGGGAAACTTCCACCGCGCCCACCAGGCCGTCTACACTGACGCCGCTATCAGCGCCCACGGCGGCGACTGGGGCATCATCGGAGTATCCAGCCGCTCCAGCGCCGTCACCGACGCCATGCATGCCCAGGACATGACCTACACGGTGGTGGAGATATCGCCCGAAGGATCGACCTTCTCCACGCCGCGCGTGCATTCGGACGCCTTTGTCGCTGCTGAAAATCCCGAACGCGTCGTCGCAGAAATCGGCGCGGCCACAACCCGGATCGTGTCGCTCACCGTCACCGAAAACGGCTATACGTACAGCCCCGCAACGGGTTCGCTGAACGTGGCGGACACCGATGTGCAGCATGACCTGACGCAGGCTACGGACCCCCTCACGCCCATCGGACAGATCGTCCGCGGCCTCCAGCTGCGATCCCGGACGCATGGCGAACCCGTCACCATCCTCAGCTGCGACAACCTCTCGGACAACGGCCACCACACACGGCGCCTCGTCCGCGAGTTCGCCTCACTGCTGCCGGCCGCCGAAGCCGCAGACATACTGCAATGGATGGACGCCAATGTGACGTTTCCGTCCTCCATGGTGGACCGGATCGTGCCCGCCACGACCGACCACTACCGCAGGCTCGTTGCCGAGCATCTCGGATACACAGACCGGATCCCCGTCCCCGCGGAGCCGTTCACGATGTGGATCCTGGAGGACAACTTCATTGCGGGCCGCCCGGCATGGGAAGCCGGCGGCGCCATCTTCACGGACGACGTCGCGGGCTACGAGCAGCTCAAGGTCAGGCTCCTGAACGGCACTCATTCGCTGATCGCCTACCTCGGTGCGTTGTCCGGTGCTGCCACGATTCCCGATTCCACGGCTTTGGACTACGTCGAAAACGCCGCCCGGGCCATCCTGCGGCACGAATACCTGCCCAGCGTCCAGGTGCCGGCCGACGTCGACGTGGACGCCTACGAAGCCCAGCTCTTCTCGCGGTGGCGGAACTCGGCGCTGGGACACCGGACCAGCCAGGTGGGCTCGGACGGATCCGTCAAGCTCCGCCAGCGGATCCCCCTCCCCGCGCTGCAGATGCTCGACGCCGGCGTCATGCCCCACTACCTCGCCCTCACCACCGCCGCGTACCTGTCGTGCATCGCACCGCTGGACGGATTCGACCCCGGCGTTCACGCCCATGAGATGCAGGACCCCGCCAGGGAACCACTGCAACGTCTTGCTGCCGGATCCGCCTCCGGCCGGGAACTCGCCGAAAAAGTCATCGGCCAGCTACATCTCCTGGGTGACGAGCTCGCCACCCGCGACGACTTCATCCACCGCACCGGTGAACTGATCGACATCATCCACCAGCACGGACCCCAGGCCGCCGCCAGCGCCGCGGCCGGGTCAGCCGCCCTACTTCCCGCACAGAGCCGGAGCATCACATGACCACGCAAGCCGTACGCCGCCCGGACCAGCCGGCGCTGCCGCGCACCACTGAAGCCGCCGTCCTGTACGGCGCCAAAGACCTCCGCATCGAGCAGAAACCGTTGAAGGCACTGGGTCCGAGGGACGTCCTGGTGGAAATGCGCTCCGGCGGTATCTGCGGCTCGGACATGCATTACTTCGCGGACGGCCGCAACGGAACCAACGTCCTCCGCCAGCCCACCGTCCTTGGGCACGAGGGTGCAGGGGTGGTCATGGCCGCCGGCGGGACTGCCGCCGTCGCCGCCGGCACCGCCGTCGTCATTGAACCTGCGCTCCCCTGCGGCACTTGCCCCACATGCGTTTCCGGCCGGTACAACCTATGCCCGTCCGGCACGTGCTTCGGCTCGCCGCCCACGGACGGCCTGTTCGCCCGCCACGTGGTGGTGCCGGCAGCTGCGCTCCATGCACTCCCGGAGTCCATCCCGGCGGAGATCGGCGCAGCGATCGAACCGCTCGCCGTCGCCGTCTGGGCCGTTGAACGGGCCCAGGTGCAGCCCGGACACCGTGTCCTCATCACCGGCGCGGGGCCCATCGGCCTGCTCGTGGCACAGGTTGCCGCCGTACGGGGGGCAGCCGAGATCATCGTTACCGACGTCAACGACGACCGCCTGGCCGTCGCCGCGCGGTTCGGAGCCACCCACACCATCAATACGGCGGCAACGGCGCTCGACCTGACCGCAATGGACCGGCTGATCGAATGCTCCGGAAACAGCAGGGCACTCATTGATGGCATTCAGACCCTGGCACCGGCAGCCAGGGCGACGGTAGTGGGCCAGGCACGGCCCACCGTGGACGGCATCCCGCTCGGATTCCTCCAGCGCTACGAAATCGACCTTGTCACGGCCTTCCGCTATGCGCACGCGTTCCCGACTGCGATCGACCTCGCCTCATCCGGGAAGGTGGACCTGCGGTCCATCATCACCACCGCCTACCCCCTCGCCGATGCCGCGACCGCCCTCACGGCCCCGGTCACCGACCCCACCAACCTCAAGGTCCTCATCAGCTACTGATTCGTTCCCGCACCGGCGGAGCTTTAGACCGTCCGTGCAGGACATCCATTCAAAGGAGTATGGAAATGACCACCGAACATCCCCAAGCCACGGCGGTAGACCAGAAGAAGGTCCGGAAAGCGGCGCTGGCCGGCCTCATCGGCACCACGCTTGAACTCTACGACTTCGTCATCTACGGCACTGCCTCCGCGCTGGTCTTCAGCCACCTGTTTTTCCCGAACATTTCACCCGCGGCCGCCCTGCTGGCCAGCTTCAGCACCTTCGCCGTCGGGTTCCTGTTCCGTCCGCTCGGCGGCATCTTCTTCTCCCACTTCGGTGACCGGCTCGGCCGCAAGTGGATCCTTGTCAGCACCCTGCTGCTGATGGGCGGCGCCACCCTCGTCATCGGCCTTCTGCCGACCTTCGAACAGGTGGGCGTCCTCGCCCCGCTCCTGCTCTGTGTCTGCCGCGCAGCCCAGGGCTTCGGCGCCGGCGCCGAGCAGTCCGGCGGTGCCACCCTGCTGACGGAATCGGCTGCGCCCGGAACCCGCGGCAAGCTCGCCTCCCTGATCATGGTGGGTGCCGCCGCCGGAACCGCGCTCGGCGCCCTGGTCTGGATCGGCGCCCAGGCCCTGGCTCCCAACGACATGATGACCTGGGGCTGGAGGCTCGTCTTCCTGTCCAGCATCTTCGTGACCATCGCCGCACTGGTCATCCGCCGCAAGCTGGATGAATCCCCGGTGTTCGAAGAAATTAAGCAGGCACGCACCGAACCGCCCGCCCCGCTCCGAGAAGTCGCTAAATTCGGCAAGGCCAACGTCCTGCGCGTCATCCTGATGAACTTCGGCGTCAGCACCCAGTCCTACACCATCCAGGTGTTCATGGCCTCGTACCTGATCACTGTTGTCGGCACGGACCCCAAGTTCATCCCTCAGGTGCTCCTGATCGGAGCTCTCTGCGGAGGTGCTGCCGCCGTCGGCTTCGGGATGCTCTCGGACAAGATCGGACGACGCCGGGTGGTTTCCATCATCACCGGCGCACTGGTTCTCTTCCCGGCCCCGGCCTTTATGCTCCTCACCACCGGTTCACCCATTGCCATCATGCTCGTGATCATTGTGGGATTCATGCTCGCCTGCCAGGGAGTCGTCGGCGTGCACATGAGCTACTTCCCGGAGATTTTCGGCAGCCGCTACCGCTACGCCGGAGTCACGCTGGGCCGTGAATTCTCCTCCATCATCGGCGGCGGCATCGCACCGATGGTCTGCGCCGGACTCCTGGCAGTCTTCAGCAACTCGTGGGTCCCGGTGGCCATCTACATGTCCCTCGTCATGCTCGTCAGCTTCATAGCAACCCGACTCTCGCCCGAAACCCTCAACCGCGACCTCACGGATCCGGAGGATGCCCGCCGGCACGGCAACGGACCGGCGCCCGCCGACGCCGAGTTAGCCGACGCAGGGCTGGCCGACGCCCGCCACGCCAACTAAAGCCCTCCGGCCCAACCACCTCCGAAGAAGGAACCCCATGCTGCGCCTCGAACACCAGGGGGCCGTCTCCCGCCCGGCCCCGTCCTCCATCATCCGCGACACGAGAGTGGTAGCTGTCCTCCGGGCCGCGCACGCCAGGGAGTATGCCCCTGTCATCGAAGCCCTGCAGCAGGGCGGTGTGCTCAGCATCGAACTGACAATGAGCACACCGGGCGTATTCGACGAACTCCCCCGCCTCCAGGAACACTTTGGCGACACCCTCGAAATCGGCGTCGGGACCGTGACGGCGGCGGACGAAGCAGAAACGGCACTGGACCTCGGCGCTGCGTACATCGTCACACCGGTGACGGACCCCGGCATCATCGTGGCATGCATCCGGCGCGGTGTGGCCGTCTACCCCGGCGGCCTCACCCCCATGGAACTGCATGCCGGCTGGAAACTCGGCGCAACCGCGGTGAAGATTTTCCCGGCATCCGTGGTCGGCTCCGGTTACGTTGGCCAGCTGCGCGGCCCGTTCCCGGACATTCAGGTCATCCCCTCCGGCGGGGTGGACATCGAGGATGTACCGGACTGGGTCAGGGCAGGAGCCCTTGCCGTCAGCCTCGGCGGGCCGCTCCTTGGCGACGCCTTCAAGGGTGGGGACCTCCGGGAGCTCACGGCAAGGGCACGGCGTGTTCGTGAGCTGGTCGGCAAGGCCACAGACCAGATGGGCGCGAAGCAGTGAGCGCCTCCCCTGCGCCGTACGTCCTGACATTCGGCGAGACCATGGCCCTGATGCGTGCCGATCAGGTCGGCCCTCTGGCCCACGCCTCCACCATGAGCCTGGGGATTGGCGGCTCCGAGTCCAACGTCGCCATCGGACTGCAACGTCTCGGCGTACAAGCGGTCTGGTGCGGACGCGTGGGGGCCGACTCCCTGGGCCAGCTTGTTGAGCGCGAAATCAGGGCAGAGGGCGTGGACGTCCGCATCGCGGTCGACCTCACAGCCCCGACAGGACTGATGATCAAGGAACGCCGGACGCCGGGCACCCAGCGGGTCAGCTACTACCGTGCCGGCAGCGCCGGCTCCAGGATCGCTCCAGGGGACGTCGACGAACTGCTCATCTCCCAAGCCGCGCTGCTGCACATCAGCGGAATCACTCCGGCGCTGTCCAGGCAGGCCGGGTCAACCATCAGCTATGCCATCGCTGCGGCCAGGGCAGCCGGTGTGCCGGTCTCCTTCGACCTCAATTTCCGGGCCAGTCTCTGGTCGCGGGAAGGCGCCGCAGGCGTCTACCGGGATCTCATCCCGCTCGCGGACATTGTGTTCGCGGGCGACGACGAAGCCGCGATCGCAGTCGGGACCGGCGAGCCCGAGGACCTAGCGCGCCGAATAGCTGACCTGGGCCCAAGCCAGGCTGTCATCAAGCTCGGCGCGGACGGCGCCCTCGCCCTGATCGACCGTCAGGTCTTCCGCCAGGAAGCAGTCAGTGTCGAGGCTGTGGACACCGTCGGTGCCGGCGACGCGTTCGTCGCCGGTTACCTTGCCGAATACGTCAACGGCCGCCGCCCCGAAGAAAGGCTGCGGACAGCCGCGGCCACCGGAGCGTTCGCCTGCCTCGTACCAGGTGACTGGGAAGGCTTCCCCCGCCGCCACGAACTGACCCTGCTGGACACCAAGGAACCGGTCAGACGCTGACCCCCGGGTTTCCGGACTGACTGCTCCCGGCGACGACGTGGAGTGTCTTTCGCTATCTGCACAAACAGAGGCTGCCTGCCGTTGGCCGCGAGCCACACCCGAAATACAGTTCACCGGTGCGCTCCACAAAAACGATGAACCGTGGTTCCTGCAGCAGCTTCCCGCCACTGCCGAATATATCGTGACTACGATTCCCGGAACGGCGGCCCGGCTCCAGGCCGACCGCTCCGTGAGGCTGGGCGGACGTACACGTGCCGCCTGCTCCGCCCCACACCGGCGGGAGTGAACCCCGCGCCTACGCCTTATCCGGGGTCCTCGAACCCGACTCGCTGATCGCCGCTGACAGCATCAGGGAGTGTCTGGCGGCCGCCGGGACGGATCATCGAACGGGCGTCCGCGGCATCAAAGTCGCTGCCCGGCCGCACGCCACCGTGGACGACGGGTGGGCGTCATCGCCCAGACGCTGGCCATCGCCCTCCAGTGCGCGTGAACATGCCATCCAGCCATTAGGACAGGGACCCGACTTACGCGTGGACACCGGCCAAAATCGCGGATCTGGTCTCATAGCCTGCGAGAATCTGCAATGCTGGAGCCATGGGGACTGCAGCATGAAACGCCTGGCCACGGCCGGCGTGGCCGACTTCGGTTCCTGGCGCCCGGGCTCACAGCCATGACGGTGAACGAAATAGTACGGGACGCAGTACTTGCAGGTGCCGGGCTTCCAATCCCTTCGGGGCCGGACGCGCGAATTGTGGTCCCGATTCCATCGGAAAGGTTGCAAAACCTGGTGGAGCTGGCCCGGACCGTCTGCGGGCAGCCCGTGACGGCGATCAACATCATCACCGAGGATCTTCAGTATCAGGTCGCGACAGCAGGCATTGACCCGCACATGTGTGCCCGCGAAGACTCGATGTGCGCAGTCGGATTTCTCAGCGGGGCACCGACCGTTCTCGAAGACGCCTCCCTTGACCCGCGCTACAGCGGCAACCCCTACGTTGACGGCCGGCGTGGCCGGGTCAGGTTCTACGCGTCCATACCCCTCATAACGGATGACGGGTTTGTCCTGGGCACGTTGTGCGCCGGTTCCCGCGAGACCGGCCGGATCAGTGACGAACAACTCCGAGGCCTCGAAATTCTTGCAGCTCAAGTGGTTGACGTCCTGCACCTGGAACACCGGGCCCGGCAGCTCGCCGGCGCGCTGGCCGAGGCCGAACGCAGCAATGGTCTACTCGCGGAGTTCGCCGGCCGGATCAGCCACGACCTGCGCAACCCCCTGACGACCATCCTTGGATACGTGGAACTGGCCGAGATGGACGCCGAAGCCGGCGACGACGGACATTCGTCCGACTACCTGGACATTGTCGGCAACACCGGACGCAGAATGCTCTCCATGGTCGAGGACGTCCTCGCGTTCGCAACCATCGGCGGCGATCTGCACCCGGCACACCTTTCACTTCCCGAACTTGTCCAGGACGTCGTGGAAGACCTGGCCGCCATTCTGCAGGAGTCCGGAGCGTCTATCGACTGCGGGGAACTGACATTCACTGCGGATGCCGGCCAGACGCGGGTGCTGCTGCAGAACCTGATCCACAACGCCGTCGCCTATCGCCGACCGCGAGTCCCGCCGGTGATTCACATCACCGGGCACCGCGGCGAGGAGGGTGCCGTCCTGCGGGTGATCGACAACGGAAAAGGCATCGGCCCGGCCGACCGTGAACGCGTTCTGGATCCGTTGGTGCGCCTGCACCGCGAGGGCGACCCGCCCGGATCCGGGTTGGGCCTTGCGACCTGCGCCCGAATAGCCGCCGCGGCCGGCGGAAGACTCGAGATAGGTCCGATCCCCGACGTCGGGACCATCGTGACCGTCCACCTCGGGCCCCACAGCTAACACCCCCTGCATTACGCCGTCCAGCGAGACGTGGGCGTCGTCGTCAACCTCATGTCGTGGTCACAACCCTTCTGGGTCTGCGCTGCCCTGCCGACGCTTGACGAATATACCCCCTAGGGGTATGTTGGTGGTTGTTGTCAATGAAGTGGTATGTCCAGGCAGGGCCTTGCACCGCCGTCACAGCCGTTCAACCACAGCACCCGTCGAACCCTTCTTCAGGAATGGAACTGACATGTGCGGAACAGAATCCCGGAAAGAACTGCCCTCGGCTTCCTCAATGGACGGCATGGCCGGCTCCGCCGTCGAGCTCGGTGAGGGCGCAACAACCACCACGGGCCACCACGATCACGCGGCAGGCCGCGGTGCACATGATGACCACGTGGTGCACAGCCACGGCCAGCACGCCGGGCACAGCACGGCGATGTTCAAGAACAGGTTCTGGCTGACGCTGGCGCTCTCAGTGCCGGTGGTGTATTTCAGCCCGATGTTCGGGCACCTGCTCGGCTACATGCCGCCCGGGTTTCCGGGCGCGGCCTGGATCCCGCCAGTCCTGGGCACGGTGATCTTTGTCTACGGCGGTATGCCGTTCCTGAGGGGCGGACTGCATGAGCTGAAAGCCCGGCAGCCGGGGATGATGCTGCTGATCGGCATGGCCATCAGCGTCGCATTCGCCGCTTCCTGGGTCACCAGCCTGGGGATCGGAGGGTTCGACCTGGACTTCTGGTGGGAGCTTGCCCTGCTGGTGGCCATCATGCTGCTGGGCCACTGGATCGAAATGCGCGCCCTTGGCTCCGCCCGGGGAGCCCTCGATGCCCTCGCGGCACTGCTGCCCGACGAAGCGGAACGCATCACCGAAGCAGGCACCGAAACCGTTGGCGTCACCGAACTCCGGGCCGGCGACACGCTCCTGGTCCGTTCCGGCGCCCGGATGCCGGCGGACGGCATTGTGGTCGACGGCGCGGCAGAGTTCGATGAATCGATGATCACCGGCGAGTCCAGGACGGTGCCCCGCTCCCCCGGCGACCAGGTCGTGGCCGGCACTGTCGCGACAGACAATACCGTCCGGGTCCGGGTCACCGCCGTCGGTGACGATACTGCCTTGGCTGGCATCCAGCGTCTGGTCGCCGAAGCACAGGCTTCGTCCTCGAAGGCGCAAGCCCTGGCGGACCGCGCCGCAGCCTTTCTGTTCTACTTCGCCGCCGGTGCCGGTGTTATCACTTTCATCGTATGGAGCCTGCTGGGCAGTGTCCCTGAAGCCGTCGCACGTACCGTCACCGTGCTGGTGATCGCCTGCCCGCACGCCTTGGGCCTGGCCATCCCGCTGGTTATCGCGATTTCCACCGAGCAGGCTGCCCGGGCCGGGGTGCTGATCAAGAACCGGATGGCGCTGGAGCGCATGCGGACCATTGACGTCGTCCTGTTCGACAAGACAGGAACCCTGACCAAAGGCGAGCCCGAGCTCAGGGACGCAATGGGTGTCGACGGCGTCAGCCCCGAGGCGCTGGTGGCTTTGGCCGCCGCCGTGGAAGCCGACAGTGAACACCCGGTCGCCCGCGCCGTCGTCCGGGCGGCCCGGCAGCAGGAACTGCAGATCCCCCAGGCCACGGCTTTTACCTCCATGACGGGCCGGGGCGTCCGCGCCACTGTGGGTGGGCGAACCCTTCTGGTAGGCGGCCCTGCCCTTCTGCGGGAAGCCGGAATCACCGAACCCGACGATCTGGCTGCTTTCACACGGGCTTGGAAGGACCGCGGCGCGGCTGTGCTGCACGTCATCGAGGGGGGTCGGATCCTTGGCGCGGTCAGCTTGGAGGACGCCATCCGCGAGGAATCGCGGGTGGCCGTGGCAGCCCTGCAGCACCGAGGCATCAAGGTCGCCATGATCACGGGCGATGCCCGCCAGGTTGCCCGGGCCGTGGCCTCGGAGCTGAACATCGACGAGGTGTTCGCCGAAGTTCTCCCAGCGGACAAGGACAAGAAAGTCGCGGAACTCCAGGCCCGCGGGCTGAAGGTCGCCATGGTCGGCGACGGCGTCAACGACTCACCGGCGCTGGCAAGAGCGGAGGTCGGCATTGCGATCGGCGCCGGCACAGACGTCGCCATTGAATCAGCCGGGGTTATCCTTGCCGGTAACGATCCCCGGGCCGTGCTCTCCATGGTTAACCTTTCCCGCGCCAGTTACCGGAAGATGTGGCAGAACCTCGTGTGGGCCACCGGCTACAACATCCTTTCCGTCCCGCTGGCCGCCGGCGTGCTCGCCTTCGCGGGGGTCGTGCTGTCCCCTGCCGCCGGGGCTGTGCTGATGTCGGCCTCGACCATCGTCGTCGCACTGAACGCCCAGCTACTTCGCCGGGTGAAACTGAATCCGGCCCGGATTGATTGAACCGGGAGGCAGCGACGTGGGATTGAGTAGACCGGTGCCGGCACCAGACTGGCACGTTGCGACGGAGTTCCTGTGCCGCGGGGGACGGCTCGCCGCGATTATGGCCCTGACCGCCGGGATCCTCGGCATGCACGTGATCACCCTCAACCATTCGATGCACTCCCCAGCCGCCGCAATGGCATTACCCGCAGGCGCCGCCAACACATCATCCACTGTTGATGCCCCCGCCGGGCACCGGGCGTCTGACGGACATTCACACCCGGTGTTCGTCCAGGACACGACCGGGCAACCCTCGGATCCATGCCCCGGCAGCTGCCACAGCATCCAGGCCACCACGGCGTGCTGCACACTGTCAGCAAAGGCCGGCTCCCTGACGGCCCCGCTCCCCGGCACCACGATGTTCGGTGCCGTTCCCGCCGCCGATCCCCCAGGCTCGATCCCGCCGCGAAATTCCTACCTTCCCGGAAGCCCGTCGCCGGGTGAGTTGTCCATCAGTCGGACGTAAACCGGAGCGCCTTGAGGATGCGACGCGCGCATGACCACACGCCCCAATCCGGGCGCGTCCGCCGCATCCAAATGATGCACACTCTCCCCCGGCGGTGCCTTGCGGCCCCCTAATATTTTTCGAAGGAACGGTTTTTCATGATCAAGAAGTTTCTGCCCCTTTCCGCCACTGCGATCGCTGCGGCAATCGCGCTGGCCGGCTGCACCACCGGAACCGGACCCGGTTCCTCCGGCACGTCCATGCCAAACATGGATCACGGCAGCTCCAGCGCCGCCCCGGCCAGGAGCACTCAGGCGTCTGCCGCGGATCACAACGCCGCCGACGTCATGTTCGCCCGGATGATGATCCCCCACCACGCCCAGGCGGTGGAGATGAGCGACGTGATGCTGGCCAAGAAAGACATCCCCGCGGACGTGACTGCCCTCGCCACCAGGATCAAGGCCGCGCAGGGACCGGAGATCGAAACGATGACCGGCTGGCTCAAGAGCTGGAACGAGTCCATACAGGAGCCCAACGCCCATGACATGTCCACCCAGGGCACGGGCGGGATGGACGGCATGATGAGCGACGCGGACATGACCAAGCTCGACGTCGCCCAAGGCAGCGAAGCGGCCAGGCTCTTCCTGAACCAGATGATCATCCACCACGAAGGCGCCATCATCATGGCCAAAACCGAAAGCACTGCCGGGAAAAGCCCCGAAGCCGTCAAACTCGGCCAGGCCATCGTTACCGCACAGGAAGCAGAAATACAGGAAATGCGGGCCATGCTGGCCAAGCTCTGACGTCACCAGGCTTTCCCCCCCCCGGCCGGCACCGTTGCCCTACGGTGCCGGCCGTCCTCTCCCTGCCCAAGAACTGCGGGCTTCCCCGTCCACGGTCAGTAACGGCAGTATCGTTCCAAAAGTTGTGGGACTAACCTAATGCCAGATGGCCCGCTCAGCGGCCCGTCACGTCTCTACCTTGGAGTTCCGCCATGCCGCTGCGCAGCTTCTCCCGCCGCACCCGTTCATTCCCCGATCACGCACAAGCCCGTCAGAAACGGCGCAGCCGACGGCTCCGGGCAACGGGCATTGCCGCGCTGACAATACTCGGGTTGGTGCTTGGGTCAACCTCGGCAAACCTCATCATGGAAAGTGTTGAACGCTCCAAGACCGTGCCGTACGGGCAGAAAATCCAGATCGCCCAAGGGACCATCAATGTCGCCCGAACCGGAAAGACCGGCCCGACCCTGGTGCTGCTCAGCGGATTAGGCACGCCGGCGCCGGCGCTGGACTTTGCCCCGCTGATCAGGGAATTGGCCGGATACCAGGTCGTCGTTGTAGAGGGGTTCGGCTACGGCTTCAGCGATATGTCCGCCAGACCGCGGACCATCGAGAACATGTCGGAGGAACTGCATGAGGTGCTCGCCAAACTCGCCATCGATGTTCCCTACGTCCTTGTCGGTCACTCGATCGCAGGCTTCACCACTCTTCACTACGCCAACAAATACCCGGAAGAAGTATCCGGTGTTATCGGGATCGACCCCACGGTACCCGCCGCCAAGACTGCCGCGGCCGAAGCTCCTGCACCCGCCGACATGCCTGTCTCAGGCAACTTCTGGGAACGGATTCCTTCGACCACCGGCTTGGTCCGCTGGGCCGGCGCTCTTGGTCTCGCAGACCCGGCAGGCGACGGCTATACGACGACGGAACGCGACGAAATGCGTAAGTTGCTGAGCTGGAACTTTGGCAACGCGGCACTGACCGACGAAACGAACCGAATCGGAGAGAACGCCCAGAAGCTCCAGAACCTCAGCTACCCCGAGACTCTTCCCGTGCTGGAGTTTCTGTCCCAGGAAACCATGAACCAGCAACCGGAATGGCTCCCGGCGCATGAACGCCAACTGCTCAAGGTCAAGCACCATGAGCTGATCAGTCTGGACGGCCCCCACTACCTGCACTGGACCCAGTCCCGGGCCATGGCGGAAAAGATCCATGAGTTCCTGAACGCCGGCGGCAGTGGGCCCTAGTTTCGGAGACCCGGCTGAGCACACCAGGCTCAGCTACCGCTTTCGACGAAGACCTCAACCGCCACAACATGCGCTTCGGTCAGGCCTTCAGCCGGCATGGGCCGCACCAGCAGTACCTGCCGCCGGAATCCGCGCGCCCACTCGCGGGCGTCCGGTCCAAGGACGTCATCAATCCACACGACCGAGTCCCAGGTGGCTTCGCCCGAAAGTTCCATCCTGGCCAGCCACCGGGTCACCGGCCGGAGCTTCGGTGTAGGCGACTCGGATTCGTTCAGGGCACGTGCGGGCAATGGCACTCGTAACGCTTCGTTCCCCAGCCGCAACTGAGACTCGAGCCCGGCGGTCTGCTCGGCCGGCCACGTCGATACCCAAGCGATCCTGCCGAACACCGCGAGCCTGTTGACCAAGGCAATTTTCGCGTCCGAGAGCACCAGTTCCAGTGAGCCGTCGGGGCTTGCCACCCGGGCACGTGGGTTGAGGACCCCGTCAATGTCGAGAAGGATCAACGGCTTCATAGTCGCGTCAGGCATCACCCGATGGTCGCTGCTTCCTCCAGCGTATGCGGTTCGAAATGCTCCAGCATTTCCCGCATGGCCTCGTATCCCTGGACGAACGCGGCTGAGGCCCGCCAGCGTTCAGTCTGCTCGAGCGACTCCCACGGTCCGGTGCTGATGAACCTGTTGGGAACGTCGCGATCGCGCATCAGAACCGCCTTTGCCCCGGGAAATTCTTCTTGGGTCTTGCTGGCAAGGCCGCGCCAGGCCTGCACAAAATCGTCCTCCCTGCCGGGTTTTACCAACCAGATTCCGAGCGTGTAAACAGACATCGCGAACGCCTCCAATCACGTACGGTGTGGGATAGTCCCGATTATCGTCCGGTTGAGCGAAGCAGGGTAGGGCCGATGGTCATGGGCACGCTCCCCTTACGCCATCTCCCTCCGGCTCCCGGGACGGTCAGGAACCGTCAGGAACCGTCATAGGCGGCCTGGAGTTCGGCGATCTCGAGCTTCCTCATGCCCAGCATCGCCTGCATGGCCCGCTGCGCCCCCTCCTGGTCCGGACCTCCCAGCAACTGGCTCAGGACGGAGGGCACAACCTGCCACGAAACCCCGAACTTGTCCTTGAGCCAGCCGCATTGGCTCTCCGAGCCACCCGCCGTAAGCGCCGACCAGTAGCGGTCCACTTCCTCCTGCGAGGAGCAGTCGATCACGAAGGAAACCGCTTCGCTGAAGGAGAAAGCCGGGCCCCCGTTAAGCGCAAGGAACTTCCGGCCCTCAATCTCGAATTCGACCGTCATGACCTGTCCCGCGGGTCCGGGGCCGTCGTCACCGTAGCGTGCCGCGTTGAGAATTTTGGAGCCGTCAAAAACCGAGACGTAGAAGTCGGCGGCTTCCTCGGCCTGGGTGTCGAACCACAGGCAGGTGGTGATCTTTTGGCTCACGTTGGTCCCTCATCTCACTGGCTGCGCCGGAAACGGCTCCCGACGGCGATCCTTTGGTTGCGTTTGCGAGCCTAGCCGGGCGTGATTCCGGACACAATGGCAGTGCCGCGGCATCCGGTGCCACGGCACTGCCGCCTGCCGGGCAGGAAAGGGATCCGGGCCTGGTTATCATCGAGTATGTCGGTCCCTGAAGCCCTTCTCCAGTTCGCTGTGGTCGCTGCCCTGCTGACCGTGATTCCCGGGCTCGACACCGTGCTGGTTCTCCGCACGGCGATCAGCCGGGGGCGCGGTCCGGCTTTTGCGACGGCGGCGGGAATCTGCACCGGCACGGTGGCGTGGGGCGTTGCGGCCGCGCTGGGTGCGTCCGCGCTCCTGGCTGCCTCTGAGACGGCCTTCACGGTGCTGAAAATCGCGGGCGCCTGCTACATGGCATTTCTCGGAATCTCGATGTTCATCAGGACCTTCAGAAGAGGACCCGCAATGCCCACGGAACTCGTGCAGGCTGCGGGAAGCGCACGGGCGCCCTTTCTGACAGGCGTGACAACGAGTCTGCTGAATCCCAAAGTGGGCGTTTTCTACATGGCCATGATCCCGCAGTTCCTGCCACAGGATGTCCCGCCCCTATTAATGGGGGTTCTGCTGCCTCTCGTGCACAACGTGGAGGGCATGCTCTGGTTCGCGGGAATCATCGTGGCCACCCACTATGCCCGGCGCTGGCTGCAGTCCCCGGCGGTGGGCAAAGCCACGGACCGTATCGCCGGCGTCGTACTTGTGGCCTTTGCCGCGAAGATCGCGGCGAGCAAAGCCTGACTGCTACCGCGGCAACTGGCTGACCAGACCGACGGTGTTGCCCTCGCTGTCCCGGATGAATGCCATCCATTCATCCGTCCCGTCCGGGCCCAGCCGGTCATCTGTGTGGCTGAAGATCACCTGTGGTTCGGCCACGATCTCCACTCCCCTGCTCCGGAGCTCGGTCACGGCGTCCCTAACGTCGGGAACCGCCAGGTAGACAAGGGACGACGGCGCCCCGGACTCCAGCAGCAGCCGGACGCCGTCAAGGTCAAAGAACAGGAGCCCGGGCGGGTCGAACACGGCCCGGGCCTCGGCGCCGAGCAGCGCCGCGTAGAACCCTGCCGCCCGCTGCAGGTCACTGGCATGTTGCGCGATCTGGACAAGTCTCATGCTGCCGTCCGGGGTGTAGTTACGGGAACGCGATGTGCCGGGAAACGGCCCCGGTCACAGTGTACGGCCGCCGCGGGCGATCGCGTCAGGCGGTCACGCCAGGTCGTAGCAACGAAAATCCTTTACTAGTCTGGAGGCATGCCTTCCCGCACCAACACCGCACCCGTCCGCGCAGCCGCCAGGAGTTCCGTGGCTATTGCCGCCCTCGCCGACGCGGCCCTGATTCTTACCTTCGCCGCCATCGGCCGGGACGCGCACCAGCGCGGGGATGTGATCGCCGGGGTCCTCCTGACAGCCTGGCCGTTCCTGGCGGGAGCGGCCTTAGCCTGGCTTGGGCTGCGGGTGTGGCGGGCGCCGCTGCGCGTCTGGCCGGCTGGGGTCAGCGTGTGGATCGGAGCCGTGGCCCTGGGCATGCTGCTCCGTGCTTTGACCGGCCAGACGGTGGTAGTGCCGTTCGTCATTGTGGCGCTGCTCAGCCTGGGCGTGTTCCTCCTCGGCTACCGGCTCATCGTGGCCGGATTCCGGCGGCTGGCGGGGCGCCGGCAGCGCCGCTGAAGCACCCTGATGCACTAGGCTGGCAACAGACAGCAACGCCTGCCGTTTCCGCAACGGCGCACCCGATCCGAAAGGTCAAGAGTGATCACCGCATTCGTCCTGATCAAGACAGACGCCTCGCGCATTCCGGAAACGGCAGAGGAGATTTCGGCGATTCCGGGCATCAGCGAGGTCTACTCCGTGACCGGGGAATGGGACCTGATTGCTGTTGCGCGGGTGGCCAAGCATGATGAGCTGGCGGACGTCATCGCGGACAAGCTGTCCAAGGTCCCTGCCGTTGTGCACACCACAACGCACATCGCCTTCCGCGCTTACTCCCAGCACGACCTCGATGCGGCCTTCGCCCTCGGTTTCGAGCAGTAAGGCCGGGCACACCGCCTAGCCCTGGGTCAGGGCCACCCACTTTTCCAGAACGGCAGCTGCGGCGCCGGAGTCAATAGACTCTTCAGCGCGCTTCAACGCGGCCGCCATGCGGTCCGTCAGCGGACCCTCGGCCCGGACATCGAAGGCCACCAGTCCTGCGGCGGCGTTGAGCAGGACGGCGTCGCGGGCCGCTCCGGCCGCGCCGGCCAGAACATCACGGACGACGGCGGCATTCGCTGCGGCGTCACCGCCACGAAGCTCCTCCACCGTCGCCGGACGGATGCCCAGCGCCTGCGGATCAAAGGCCTGTTCGCTGACTTCCCCGTCCCTGATCTCCCAGACCGTGGACGGCCCGGTCGTTGTCAGCTCGTCCAGTCCGTCGCTTCCCCTGAAGACCAGTCCGCGGCTTCCGCGCTTGGCAAGCACGCCGGCAACCAGGGGCGCCATTCGTGCATTGGCAACACCTACTGCTGAGGCCTGCACCCGGGCCGGGTTGGTCAGCGGTCCAAGGAAGTTGAAGGCCGTGGGTATGGCAAGTTCGCGGCGGGGCACGGCTGTGTGCCGAAAGGAGGGATGGAACACCTGGGCGAAACAGAAGGTGATTCCGGCCTCTTCGGCGTTCCGTGCGACGCGATCGATGGGGAGGTCCAGCCGGACCCCCAGGGCTTCCAGGACGTCCGCCGAGCCCGACGACGACGAGGAGGCCCGGTTGCCGTGCTTGACCACCTTCGCACCGGCTCCCGCACAGACCAGCGCCGCCATAGTGGAGATGTTAACGGTGTTGAGCTGGTCGCCGCCGGTGCCCACGATGTCCAGCTTCTCGCCGCCGATGTCCACGGGGTTTGCGTGGGCCAGCATCGCTTCGACAAGGCCGGCAATCTCATCCACCGTCTCGCCCTTTGCGCGCAGCGCCACGAGGAATCCGGCAATCTGGGCGGGTGTGGCTTCGCCGGACATGATCGTGTCCATCGCCCACTCCGTGTTGTCAGCCGTGAGGTCCGTGCCGTTGATCAGAGCCGAAATGAGCCGCGGCCAGGTGTTGCCGGCCGGCTGTGCTGATGCCTGTGAAGTCACCTCCTGATGCTATCGAGGCACGCGCCCTGATGACCAATGTGAACCGGCCCGGGAACTTTTCCGCGCGAATTCGCGTCTTTGTAGAAAAAGTCCCCGCAAAAGGCGGTTTGCATTGGGCAGGAGGAACTTTTACAGACATAATGTCTATGTGACATCTGCGACCCATGCCCCCAGTACCCCGGCGCACCCGACGCTGAACCGCCCGAATATGGTTTCTGTAGGAACCGTTGTGTGGCTGTCCAGTGAGTTGATGTTCTTCGCCGGTCTCTTCGCCATGTACTTCACACTCCGTTCGACTTCCGGAGCGATGTGGGCTGAAGAGACAGCAAAGCTCAACTTCCCCTTTGCGCTCGTAAACACCATCGTCCTCGTGGCAAGTTCATTTACTTGCCAGATGGGCGTCTTCGCCGCTGAGCGGCTCCAGCCGCGCCGCGCCGGCGGCCCCCTTGCTATCACGCGTTGGGGGATGAACGAATGGTTCACCCTGACGTTTATCATGGGTGCCTTCTTCGTTGCCGGCCAGGCAACGGAATACGCCATGCTCGTTTCGGAGCATGTGTCGCTTTCGTCGAATGCGTATGGCTCGTCCTTCTACATGACCACCGGCTTCCACGGCCTGCACGTCATCGGCGGCCTCATCGCCTTCCTCTTTATCATCGGCCGTTCGTTCGCCGCCAAGAAGTTTGGTCACTTCGAAGCCACGTCCGCGATTGTCACCTCGTACTACTGGCACTTCGTCGACGTCGTGTGGATCGGCCTCTTCCTGGTCATCTACGTCCTCAGGTAGCCCTGACTTGACTCTTTTTCTACAAGAGGCAGAATTTCAAGAAGCGGCTCCCGGAGCCGACGCAGGATCGAATAAAGGAACCACCACGTGAAGGCACTCTCGCAGAAGCGACGTCACCCCCTGGCAGCCATTGCGCTGCTGCTGATGGGCCTCCTCCTCACTGGTGGGCTGTACGCCGTTGCCACCACCGTCAACGAGGCCAAGGCTTCCACCACCAGCTTCAGTGCGAACGACGCTGAAGAGGGCGGGAAGCTTTTCGCCGCCAACTGCGCCACCTGCCACGGCATGGGCGCGAGCGGAACCCAGGACGGACCCTCACTTGTAGGCGTCGGTGCTGCCGCCGTTGACTTCCAGGTAGGCACCGGGCGTATGCCCATGCAGATGAATGGCCCGCAGGCTTACAAGAAGCCCGCACAGTTCAACGACGAACAGACCCACCAGCTCTCCGCTTACGTCGCTTCGCTCGGGCCCGGCCCGTCCATCCCCGAAGAGCACCTTCTGGATGCACAGGGCAACGCCGCAGAAGGCGGCGAGCTCTTCCGCGTGAACTGCGCCATGTGCCACAACGCGGCAGCTGCCGGCGGCGCACTGACCCGGGGCAAGTTTGCTCCCGCCCTCGCGGACGTTTCCGAGAAGCACATCTACGAAGCAATGGCCACCGGACCGCAGAACATGCCCGTCTTCAACGACGCCAATGTCTCTCCCGAAGGCAAGCGCGACATCATTACCTTCCTCAAGCAGATCGAAGCCAACGGCTCACCCGGCGGAGCCGACCTCGGCGCGCTGGGCCCGGTTTCTGAAGGCCTGTTTGTCTGGATCGCCGGCCTGGGCGTCATCATCGCCTTCACCATCTGGCTGACATCCCGGACGTCCTAGCAACGTCCGTAACTGTAAGAACTCCTGCTGACGAGTCAGCAGTATGGAATTGAAAACTAACCCGGCGCTGGCCGGGACGAGAGAAGGATGAGGCGAATTATGGGCAACCATAGTGACGGCAGTCCGAACCACTCGGGCACCGTAGCTACGGCTGGTCAGAATGAGGTGGAGAAGTTCCAGGATCCTGGACTTCCTCCGCATCGTTTGCGCCTGGCTGACACGGACCCGAAGGCCGCAAAGCGTGCAGAACGGCAGGTTGCCATTCTCTTCGGCAGCTCCGTTGTGGGCACCGTGATCTTCCTGGTGGCGTACTTCGCCATCGATCTTGGACCCGACTCCACGATCGCCACTATCCGGCTGCAGAATGCCCTGCTGGGCATTGGCACTGCCTTTGCCATGCTCGGCATCGGCACCGGTATCGTCCACTGGGCCAAGGCCCTCATGCCGGACCACGAGGTTTCGGAAGAGCGCCACGCTATCCGTACCGAGGACGACCGCCAGGCGGCGGTCCGCATCGTTGACGACATCGTGGAGGAAACCGGGATCAAGCGCCGGCCGCTGATCCGCAACACCCTTCTCGGCGCCGTCGCTTTGGCTCCGCTCCCGGCCCTGGCAGTCTTCGGCGACCTCGGTCCCCGGCCGGACAACACACTGGCGCACACCATGTGGGCTCCGCAGGAGGGCAAGCTCAAGCGCCTTACCCGCGACCCCGACGGCACGCCAATCAAGGCTTCGGACGTCACCATCGGTTCGGCTTTCCACGTGATTCCGGAAGGTCTCAACGAACTGCATGAAGGTAAACTGAACGAAAAGGCCAAGGCCGTTGTCCTGCTCATGCGCCTCAACCCCGAGTCCCTCAAGCCCTCCGCGGGACGCGAGGACTGGAGCTACAACGGCATCGTTGCTTACTCAAAGATCTGCACCCACGTTGGTTGCCCTGTTGCCCTGTACGAGCAGCAGACCCACCACCTGCTGTGCCCGTGCCACCAGTCAACCTTCGACCTGACCCAGGAATGCAAGGTTATCTTTGGCCCGGCCAGCCGGCCTCTCCCCCAGCTGCCCATCGCAGTTGACGCCGAGGGCTACCTGGTCGCCACCAGCGACTTCAAAGAACCCGTAGGACCGAGTTACTGGGAGCGTGATGAGCATGAGCGCAACATCAACAGCTAATGCCCCCGCCTTCGTCGCCAAAACCAAGGGCGGCCGCATTACCGATTTCGTTGACCAGCGCGTCGGCGGTTCGGGAATCCTCCGCGAATTCGGCCGGAAGGTCTTTCCGGACCACTGGTCGTTCATGTTCGGCGAAGTCGCCCTGTACTCCTTCGTCATCCTGCTTCTGTCCGGCACCTTCCTGACGTTCTTCTTTGATCCGTCAATGGCGGAAACGCACTACTCGGGCTCCTACACGCCGTTGAAGAACGTGGAAATGTCGGTTGCCTACAGCTCGTCCCTGGACATCTCCTTCGACGTCCGCGGCGGCCTGTTCATGCGCCAGGTTCACCACTGGTCGGCCCTGCTGTTCGTTGCCTCACTCTCGGTGCACATGCTCCGCGTATTCTTCACGGGCGCTTTCCGCAAGCCCCGCGAAATGAACTGGGTTGTAGGCGGCGTCCTGCTGATCCTGTCCATGGCTGCCGGCTTCACCGGCTACTCGCTCCCCGATGACTTGCTCTCCGGCAACGGCCTGCGCATCATCGACGGTGTCATCAAATCCATCCCGGTCATTGGAACGTACATCTCGTTCTTCCTGTTCGGCGGGGAATTCCCGGGCTCCGTGATCATCGGCCGCCTGTACATGCTGCACATCCTTCTGGTGCCGGCCCTCATCCTGCTGATGATTGTCCTTCACCTGTTCATGGTGGTTGTGCACAAGCACACCCAGTACCCTGGCCCGGGACGCAACGACGGCAACGTCGTCGGCTACCCCCTCGGGCCGGTATACGCTGCCAAAGCCGGCGGCTTCTTCTTCATCGTGTTCGGCGTCGTGGCCCTGATGGCAGCCTTCTTTACGATCAACCCGATCTGGAACTACGGACCTTACGACCCCTCGCCCGTGTCTGCTGGAACCCAGCCGGACTGGTACATCGGGTTTGTGGACGGCGCCCTGCGCCTGATGCCGGGTGTCATCAATGACTTCCACTTCGAATACATCATCTTCGGGCATGTCCTCACACTGAACGTGCTGCTTCCGGCGCTCGTTCCGGCCGGCATCATCTTTACCGTGCTGTTCACCTACCCGTGGATCGAACGTTGGGTCACGAAGGATGACCGCGAGCACCACGTACTGGACCGTCCGCGCAATGCGCCGACGCGTACTGCTATCGGTGTAGCCGGTTTCACCTGGTACTCCGTCATGTGGGCAGCCGCTGGCTCGGACCTCATTGCAACCCACTTCCACGTTGCACTGAACGATGTGACCTACTGGCTGCGGGCACTGTTCTTCATTGGCCCGATCATCGCGTTCGTCGTGACCAAGCGTGTGGCCCTCGCCCTCCAGCGCAAGGACCGCGAAATTGCCCTGCACGGCCGCGAAACCGGCCGCATCGTGCGCCTGCCGCACGGCGAGTTCATCGAGGTCCATGCACCGCTGGATGACTACAAGCGCTACAAGCTGGTCGGCTTTGAGTCGCCGGTGCCGCTGCCTGCGGTCCCCAACGAACACGGCATCGTGACGCGGAAGGAAAAGCGCCGCGCCGCACTCTCGCAGTGGTTCTTCGAAGACCGGGTTGCACCTGCTTCGCCTGCTGAACTTGAGGCGGCCCATGGCCACCACGGCCAGCATGAAGCCGTCGAATCGGCTGAGTCCCAGAAGACGCTCAGCCACTAGTTCGAGTATCACCGCAACAAACGAAAGAGGCCCCGTCCGTCAGGACGGGGCCTCTTCGTTGTTCCTACGGGTTTCGGTAGCCTGAGGCGTAGTTGCGCGTAGGCCTCACGCCGGGACGTTGCAGCGGGACCCACAGCTTGTAGCGGTCCGCGCGGTAGTAGGACACCGAGTAGTCCACCATGGACCGGGCCACGAAAGCGTGCCGCTGGATCTTGAGCAGCGGCGAGCCGACTTCGACGTTGAGCAGGCGTGCGGTGGAAGGTGAGGCCGCGGTGGCCTCGATCATGTCCTCCCCCCATTCCATGACCAGGCCGTACCGTTCGCTCAGGACGTTGTACAGGGATGTCGGAGGTTCGCCGTCGAGCAGCCCGGGAACCCTGTGTGCGGGGATGAAGTTTTCGTCCACGCTCATGGGCTCGTTATCTGCCAGGAGAAGACGCCTGAAGCGCACCAGGGGCGTTCCCTCGTCCAGCTGGAGCTCACGGGCCAGGAACGCACTGGCGCTGATCTGCTCGAAACTCAGCACCTTGGCTGCCGGAACCATTCCGCGGCGCTGCATTTCCTCACTGTACGAGGTGAGCTTCACCTGCAGGTCGAGTTTTGGCTTGCGGACGAACGTTCCGAGGCCAACGACCCGTTCGATGACTTCCTCGCCCACGAGTGCGTCGATGGCCTGCCGGACCGTCATACGGGCCAGGCCGAACCTTTCGGCCAGGTCCCGTTCCGAGGGCAGCGAGGAACCGGGCGGGCACGAGGCCGCAATGTGGGCCCGCAGGAGTTCCCTCAGCTGGACGTAGATGGGGACGCCGCTTTCCCGGTCGATCTCCCCCACCATTTTGTTGGCGTCAGAGGCCGCCATGGCAATGCTCCAGATTAAATTTCATGGTTTAAGCGTAGGGCACCGGCGCCGCAGGTCTAGACCACCCCTGCAACAGTTTCAGCGTCGGGTCACGCCGCGGCTACGCTTGATCACGAATGCAGTCATGACGGAGCCGAGTCCCGTCGGAACAAAGGAGTCCCGTTGCCAGTGCGTAAGGCAATTGTTCAATCACCCATCGGCCTGCACGCCCGGCCGGCCGCTATCTTTGTTCGGGCTGTCACGGAGTCCGGTCTGCCGGTCAGGATAGGTAAGGACGGGGTTCCGCCCGTCGATGCGAGATCCCTGCTCGAGGTGATGACGGCCGATTTCTACTGTGGCTGCGAAGTGGAACTTTCCGTTGACTCCGAGGCGCTGCCCGCCCGCTACACCGTCGAATCAGCCGAAGCAGCACTGGAAGGCCTGACGCTGCTCCTGGAGGCAGGCGCGGCCGCCTAAAGGGTTCCTGCGGGCCGCGGCGGGTGCTTCCGGCCCGCCTCGATCGCAACCCAGCCTCAAGGCACCCTGCAGCAAAGAATACGAACACAAAGCAAACGACGGCGGGCCCCACCAAATGGTGGGGCCCGCCGTCGTTGTCAGTGGAGCAGGTAAGGCTAGTGGGCGTGATCGCCGCGGCTGTACTCGAAGACCCAGCCAACGAGGGCAATGGTCGCCAGTCCGGCCGCAATGTAGACAATCCAGAACCCAACGGCCAGGCCGAGGAAGCCTGCTGCACAGGACAGGCCCAGGACCAGCGGCCACCAGCTCCAGGGGCTGAAGTGTCCCTGTTCGCCGGAGCCCTCGTGGATCTCGGCGTCGTTGCGGTCCTCGGGTCGCAGTCCCACGCGCTTGCCGGTGAACCCCAGGTACGCGCCGATCATGCCGGCCAGCCCACCAACAAGCAGGATGCCCAGGGTGCCGACCCATTCATGCCAGTTGGTCAGGAATCCGTAAACCAGGGCGACCGGTACGAAGAAGAAGACTCCGGCTCCAAAAATCCATGATTCGATCTTCACTTGGCGGTGTCCTTCTGATCGGCGTTGCCGAGCACGGCTGCTGCCGGTGCCGGTGACTCAACGGTGTGCGACTGGGCGAGCTCCGGGTGGTGGAGGTCCAGGGCCGGGCGCTCCGAACGGATGCGCGGCAGCGACGTGAAGTTGTGGCGCGGCGGCGGGCAGGACGTGGCCCACTCCAGCGAAGCACCAAAGCCCCAGGGATCGTCAACTTCCACACGCTCGTTGCTGCGCCAGGTGATGTAGACGTTCCAGAAGAACGGGATCAGCGAGGCGCCCAGCACGAACGAGGAGATCGTGGAGAACTGGTTCATCCAGGTGAAGTTGTCCTGCGGCATGTAGTCGGCGTAGCGGCGGGGCATGCCCTCGACTCCGAGCCAGTGCTGGATCAGGAAGGTTCCGTGGAAGCCGAGGAACAGCATCCAGAAGTGGATCTTGCCGAGGCGCTCGTTGAGCATCTTGCCGGTCCACTTCGGCCACCAGAAGTAGAAGCCGGCGAACATGGCGAACACCACGGTGCCAAACACCACGTAGTGGAAGTGGGCCACCACGAAGTAGGAGTCCGAGACGTGGAAGTCCAGCGGCGGGGAGGCCAGGATGATGCCGGTCAGGCCGCCGAAGAGGAACGTTGCGAGGAAGCCGATGCTCCACAGCATGGGTGTCTCAAAAGTGATGGAACCCCGCCACATGGTGCCGATCCAGTTGAAGAACTTCACGCCGGTCGGGACCGCGATCAGCATCGTCATGAAGGAGAAGAACGGCAGCAGGACCGAGCCGGTCACGTACATGTGGTGTGCCCACACGGTCACGGACAGCGCCGCGATGGCGATGGTCGCGTAGACCAGGCCCTTGTAGCCGAAGATCGGCTTGCGGCTGAAGACCGGGAAGATCTCGGAGACGATGCCGAAGAACGGCAGCGCGATGATGTACACCTCGGGGTGGCCGAAGAACCAGAACAGGTGCTGCCAGAGGACGGCACCGCCGTTCTCGGGATCGAAGATGTGCGCACCGAAGCGGCGGTCGGCGCCGAGGGCGAACAGCGCTGCTGCCAGCGGCGGGAAGGCCATCAGGACCAGGATGGCGGTAACCAGCGTGTTCCAGGTGAAGATCGGCATGCGCCACATGGTCATGCCCGGGGCACGCATGCAGATGATCGTGGTGATGAAGTTGACCGCACCAAGGATGGTGCCGAAGCCGGACAGCGCCAGGCCGAAGACCCACAGGTCACCGCCGACGCCGGGGCTGAAGGTCGTGTTGGACAGCGGCGCGTACGCAAACCAGCCGAACGACGCGGCACCCTGCGGGGTGATGAAGCCGGAGACGGCGATGGTGGAGCCGAACAGGAAGAACCAGAAGGCCAGCGCGTTCAGTCGCGGGAAGGCGACGTCGGGGGCACCGATCTGCAGCGGCATGATGACGTTGGCAAAGCCCGCGAACAGCGGGGTGGCGAACATCAGGAGCATGACCGTGCCGTGCATGGTGAACAGCTGGTTGTACTGCTCCTTGGTCTGCAGGATCTGCATGCCGGGCTCGAAGAGCTCGGCGCGGATCAGCAGGGCCATCACGCCGCCGAAGCAGAAGAACACGAAGGACGCGATCAGGTACATGTACCCGATGGTCTTGTGGTCGGTCGAAGTGATCCAGTTGACGACGATGCGTCCCTTGGATTTCGGTACTACGGGCGCCCCAAGGGTCCCGACAGGTGCGGATTGAGTGTAAGTAGCCACGTCGCTCCCCTTACTTAATTTCGTTCAGGTTCGGGTTGCGGTCGTACTCTTCGCCGAGCAGTCCGGAATTGCCGTCCTGGCGCAGCTGCTCCAGGTGCGACTGGAACTCCGACTCGGAGACAACCTTGACGCGGAACAGCATTTCGGAGTGGTATTCACCGCAGAGTTCGGCACACTTGCCGTCATAGGTGCCCTCTTTGGTGGGGGTGAACCTGATGTAGTTCGTCTTGCCGGGGATCATGTCGCGCTTCTGCAGGAAGGCGGGAACCCAGAAGGAGTGGATCACGTCGCGGGAGTTCAGCTCCAGGTCAACAGACTTGTTCACCGGGAGGTACAAGGTGGGCAGCTTTTCCTTGTCCACATCAGCACCGGTGAGGTGCGCCTGAACGCCCGCTTCATGCACGTCGCCGGTGACTACGTCACCCTGCTTGTAGTTGAAGTCCCAGGCCCACTGCTTGCCACGGACATCTACAACGACGTCGGCAGGCTTGGACCGGTCATCAATCGCCTGCTGGTCGCGGTCGGTGAAGTAGAAGAACACCAGCACCATGAACAGCGGGATGGTCAGATAGAAGACCTCGAGGGGAAGGTTGAAGCTGGTCTGCCGCGGGAATCCCACCGTGCCCTTACGACGGCGGTAGGCGACGATGCACCAGACCAGGAGTCCCCAGGTAATGATGCCCACGACCAGTGCGGCAATCCATGAGTTGACCCAGAGGTCCATGATGCGGTCAGTGTGATTGGTGGTGCCACGCTCGGTGGGCAACCAGCCTTTCTGTACCTCTGGTGAACATCCAGTCAAAGCCAACGCGCCGGCTAGTGCCAAGCCAGTGATCGTAGTGATCTGTTTGCGTCGGCTGCCGGTTCGGTTCTGCGAACTCACAGACGGCCCTTCCTACTTGTTGCTGTTGCCCGGGCCGTAGATGGCTCCCCGGGCACACTAAAAGTTTTACTACTCGATGTAGAGCTTACCGCTCCCCGGGGGTTTTCGCCCACATGTCGGCACCGTGCGTCGGCACCGGTTAAAACCGGTGCCGAATGCAAGCTGTCACGGGGCAAACAGCCAGGTTAGTGGAATGAATCTCCGCATGCGCAGGAACCGCCGGCGTTGGGGTTGTCGATGGTGAATCCCTGCTTCGAGATGGTGTCCTCGAAGTCAATGCTGGCGCCGCTCAGGTACGGAACGCTCATTTTGTCCACTACGACCTCGACGCCGTCATAGTCGCGCACGGCGTCTCCGTCGAGCAGCCGCTCGTCGAAGTAGAGCTGGTAGATCAGCCCGGAGCAACCGCCCGGCTGGACAGCAACGCGCAGACGAAGGTCGGTACGGCCTTCCTGCTCCAGCAGGCTGCGTACCTTGCCGGCGGCGACGTCGGTCAGCTTGACCTCGTGTGTGGCCAGGTCCTCGCTTGCGGTGCCGGTGGCTGCGTTGCTGTTTTCATTGGTTGTAGTGCTCATTGGCCTACCTTCTTACGACGGTGGTGGCGACTCGGCTTTCGCGTTGCCCGCCCCTACGGAAACGGTATGGGCTATAGCTACATGCTACGTCGATCCTGCGTGTAGCTCTAACTCCTGACGTAACCGTGGCCATACCCTGAATGTTCCCTGACGAATCCGGAACGGACCCGCCAGGGAACAGCCGCGTGCCGCCCCTGAGGTCCAGGTATCAGCCCAGGCCCTCATGGTTTAACCGCGCCAACAGGAGCGCTTCGGCCACGACGGCGTTGCGGAAGTCCTCCAGGTGAAGCGACTCGTTGGCGCTGTGGGCCCTCGAATCCGGGTCCTCAACACCGGTTACCAGGATCTGCACTTCCGGGTAGGCGTCAGTGAGGTCCGCAATAAAGGGAATGGAACCGCCGATCCCCATTTCCACGGCAGGAACACCCCAGGCCTCCCCCAGCGCCCACATTGCCATCCCGGCAGCCACGGAATCCGTGTCCGTCAGGAACGGGTTTCCGCTCTCCCCCGGCGTAAACACCACCTTCGCGCCGAACGGCGCATTGGCTTCCACGTGGTTCCGCATGGCGGCCATCGCGTCGGCCGGGTCCTGTCCCGGGGCCAGCCGCAGGCTGAACTTGGCCCGTGCCCGGGGCAGCAGGGTATTGGAGGCCATGTCCACGGCGGGAGCGTCGAAGCCGATGATGGAGAGGGCCGGCTTGGTCCATAGCCGTGAGGCAATGGTCCCGGTACCGGCCAGCCGGACGCCGTCGAGCACTGATGCGTCGGCCCGGTATTCAGCTTCCGTCAGGTCGACGGCAACATCGTCCCTGCTGACCAAGCCCAGTACCGCGACGTTGCCGTCGTCGTCGTGGAGCGTGGCGATGAGGCGGGAAAGCAGTGTCGGAGCGTCCAGCACTGCCCCGCCGAACATCCCGGAGTGAACGGCGTGTTCCAGGACCTGGACCTCGATGGTCCCGTCGACCAGGCCGCGCAGGCTGGTGGTCAGGGCCGGGATGCCGACCTTCCAGTTGCTGGAGTCCGCCACGACAATGACGTCTGCACGCAGCAGCTCGCGGTGGGTGTCGAGGAAGGTGCGGAACGTCGGCGAGCCGGCCTCTTCCTCGCCTTCGAAGAAGAACGTCACACCGATGCCCAGTTCGTCGGCAAGCACGTCGGTGACAGCGGCATAGGCGGCGATGTGGGCCATGATGCCTGCTTTGTCATCGGCCGCGCCCCGCCCGTAAAGCCGGCCGTCACGTTCGACGGCGGTGAACGGTTCGGACTCCCACAGCGCCAGGTCTCCGGTCGGCTGGACGTCGTGGTGGGCGTACAGCAGGATCGTTGGCTTTCCCGCGGCCGCGGTCCGGCGCGCCACCACGGCCGGCCCGCCCGGAGTGCCGTCCTCTTTGTTGCACCGCAGGATCCGGACATCCTTGATTCCCGCAGCACGCACCAGCTCGGCCACAGCCTCGGCGCTGCGGTCCAGCGGGGCAGGATCGAAGCTTGGCCAGGCGATACCCGGGAGCTTCACCAGGTCCTTCAGGTGTCCAACCGTGGTGTCAAAGGACGCGTGTACGGCCCGGCGCAGGGCATCGACGTCGATCTCGCCGAATCCTGCGCTGAATTTTTGCGGGGTCCCCGCCGGTGATGAAGTCATGGCCAAAACCCTACCTGTGCCGGGGACCACAGGAAACACTCCGGATGCCTCCCGCCGGCTCCCCCGTTCCGTCGCCGGCGGAGTAGTGTGACGCAGGACTTTTCGCATGCGGGTGCAAGGTATTCTGTAGGGGTGTTTGGACGTAAAAAGGAAGCGCCAACGGCGCAGGACGTAGTTGACCAGCAGGCGGCCGAGGCTTTGGCCCGGCAGGATGCAGCCCTTGGCAAGGGCGCACCCACGCCCAAGCGCAAGGCCCAGGAAGCGGCGCGGAAGCGTCCCCTGGTGCCGGAGGACCGGAAGGCCTCCAAAGCAGCAGAACGGGCGGCCGTCCAGGACCAGCGGATCAAGATGCGCCAGGCCCTGGACACCGGCGACGAGAAATTCCTGCCCCTTCGGGACAAGGGTCCGCAGAAGCGCTACGCGCGCGACTATGTGGATGCCCGTTTCAGCCTGGGCGAGTACCTGATGTTCGGAGCCCTGGTGTTCGTCATAGTCTCGCTTCTGGTGCCGTCCACCAGCGAGTCGATGATCTATGTCCTGGGCGGGTTCTGGGTCATGTTCCTTGCTGTGTTCGTTGACGTGTTCATCCTGTCGCGGAAGCTCCGAAAGCGGCTGACCGAGAAGTTCGGCGAGGTGGAACGCGGCACCGTCTGGTACGGATCCATGCGCTCGCTCCAGTTCCGCAAGCTGCGCCTTCCCAAGCCGCTCGTAAAGCGCGGAGAATTCCCCGCCTGACACAGGCCACAAAAGCCCCCGGCAGTCCGACTGCCGGGGGCTTTTCTGTCTCAGGCGCCGTTCGCCGACGTTCGGCTTAGCGCCGGACGGGGTGCTTGGCCAGCTGCCGGTTGATGCGCGCTGCCCAGAAGGGTCCTTCGTAGAGGAACGCCGTGTAGCCCTGCACCAGCGTGGCCCCGGCATCGAGCCTTTCCTGGACGTCCTTGGCAGTCTCCACGCCGCCCACGGACACCAATGTAAGGGAACCGCCGGTTGCTTCCCTGAGGCGGCGCAGGACTTGCAGGGACCGTTCCTTCAGGGGAGCGCCGGACAGGCCGCCGGCTCCGCATTCCTGGATTTTTGCCGGGTCGGCGGTGAGCCCCTCGCGGCCGATTGTCGTGTTCGTGGCGATGATTCCGTCCAGCTTCAGGTCCAGGGCCAGCCGCGCGACGTCGTCGATGTCCTCGTCCGTCAGGTCCGGGGCGATCTTCACCAGGAGCGGGACGTGCCTTCCGGCGGCCTTGTCCGCCTCCTCCCCCACTGCCTTGAGCAGGGGTCGGAGGGTTTCCACGTTCTGAAGCAGGCGGAGCCCCGGCGTGTTGGGAGAACTGACGTTGACCACCAGATAGTCGGCTGCGGGCGCAAGGTTCCGGGCGCTGATGAGGTAATCGCCGACGGCGTCTTCGAGCTCCACCACCTTGCTCTTGCCGATGTTGACGCCGATCACCGGACGGACGGCCGGGTGCCGGCGCTGCAAGGCAGCCCTCGCGGACTTGAGCCGGGGGGCGACGGAGGTGGCGCCGTCGTTGTTGAACCCCATCCGGTTGATGACGGCTTTGTCCTCGACGAGGCGGAACAGCCGGGGCTTTTCGTTGCCGGGCTGGGCCTGCCCCGTGATGGTACCGACCTCCACATGGCCGAAGCCGAGCTCGGTCAGCGACTCGATGCCGTGCCCCTCCTTGTCAAAGCCCGCGGCGAGGCCGAACGGCGAGGGAAACGTCAGGCCGAAAGCGGAGGTCTGCAGCGACGGCGCGGGGGCCGTGAACTTCGCCAGAACCTTGCCCGCCCCTGAGGTGTGGGCAAGCCTGATGGCCCGAAAGCCGATCTTGTGGGCGCGTTCGGCGTCCATCCATGAAAAGGCCAAGCGGAAGAAGGTGGGATATACGCGCATGACTCCAGTTTTCCGGTTCCGGCTGCGCAGACCAAACCGGCGCGCAGGTCCGGCCGCGGTGTGACGCATCCTGCAGGCACTGTGGTTGCTCGCTGCTGCCGCGCGCGTTGTCTAGGCTGGGCAGATGAAGTGGCACACAGATATCCTGGGGGATGATTTCGAAGCCTTGACCTACCAGGCGACGGGCGCCGACGGCGTGGAGCGCACGGCAACCCTGGTGCGGCACGTGCCAGAAGGCGGAACGGACCGGCACGGCCACACGGTTCCCCGGTTGCTCCCCCGCCGGTCCATCCTGTTCCTGCACGGTTGGAGCGACTACTTCTTCAATGTGGAGCTGGCCGAGTTCTGGACAAACAAGGGCTTTGAGTTTTTTGCGCTGGACATGCACAATCACGGCCGGAGCCTGCAGCCTGATACCCCCGGCGGCTTCGTGGCCGATCTCGATGACTATGACGCAGAGATCAGCAAGGCGATCGGACTCATCGGCTCCCTCTGGCCGGAGGAAGCCGGCAGGCCGTCGCTGACCCTGATGGGCCACTCGACCGGAGGGCTTGTCGCCGCCCTGTGGGTCAGCCGCCATCCGGGGGTTGCCGCCCAGCTGGTCCTTAACAGCCCGTGGCTCGAAATGCACGGCCGCTCCCTGGTCCGGCGGGCGGCCCGGTCAATGGTCGGCCCGCTGGCGCATTACCGGCCGGAAGCGGTGCTGCGGCTGCCGGAGCGCGGATTCTATTGGCGGAGCATCAGCAGCGAGGCTGAGGGTGAGTGGACGGTGGACACCAAATACCGGCCGCCGATGGCTTTTCCCGTGCGGGCCGGTTGGCTTAGGGCCGTGCTGGCCGGGCATTCCAGGGTGGCCCGCGGGCTCCGGATCGACGTCCCCATCCTGGTGCTCCTGTCCGGGGCCAGCGAAACCGGAATGTTCTGGACCGAGGCGATGCGCAGGACCGACGCCGTGCTGGATGTGAACACCATTGCCATCCGGGCCATGGCCCTGGGCCGGTCGGTCACGCTGGAACGGATCGACGGCGCACTCCACGACGTCTTCCTGTCTCCGGCCCACGTCCGGGCCGATGCCTACGCCCGGCTGAGCCGCTGGATCCGGGGATACATCCCGGATGACGGCGGCACGGAATGAACGGGGCCGTGCCGAGCCCGCCGGTGTGGGGGCCTGACCAGCTCGGTGACGGGTTCGAGTGTGTGGAGCTTCCGTTGGCCGACGACGACGAAGGCGCGGTGTGTGCCACGCTGGTGCGGTACGTGCCCGCCACCCCGCCGGGTCCGCCGGCCTTCTTCGCAGCCCTGCGCAAGAACATGTTCCACAACCTGGAATGGCCGGGATCGGAAGCGCGGACACACAACGGATCCGCACGCCCCGTAGCCGTCCTCTACCTGCATGGCTGGGCGGACTACTTCCTGCAGGCAGAACTTGCGAAGCACGTCGGCGCACACGGGCTCCATTTCTATGCCCTCGACCTGCGGAAGTTTGGCCGCAGCCTGCGGAGCTGGCAGACACCCGGCTACACCACCGACCTGGGCGTCTATGACGAAGACATTGCGGCCGCGATGGCAGCGATTAGGGCGGATGTGGCGTTGCGTACCGGTTTGGCGGCGGACCCTGCCGTCCACATGCTGGCGCATTCACTGGGCGGGCTGATCGGCGCGCTCTGGGCCGACCGCCATCCCGGCGCCCTGGGGACACTCATCCTGAATGCCCCCTGGCTGGAGCTCCAGGGCAGCAGCCTGCTCCGGAACATCGCCATGCACCTCGTGGAGCCGTTCGCGCGCACCGATCCCAAGAGGCCTTTCCATTTCCCGGAAATGCCGGGCTATTGGCAGAGCGTCAGCGACCAGGCGCACGGGGAATGGTTCCTTGATCCGCAGTGGCGCCCGACGGCGTCGTTCCCCATCCGTGCCGGCTGGACCCGGGCAGTCCTTGCCGGACACTCGGCCGTCGAACGGCGGCTGGACATCGGAGCGCCGGTCCTGGTGATGCTCTCGGACCGCACCAGGATCCAGGCCGAGTGGTCCGAGGAGCTGATGCGGGTGGACGCCGTGATTGACGTCGAGCAGACCGCCCGCCGCGCGCTGGGCCTTGGCCGGCGCACGGCCGTCTTCCGCTACCCGGGGGCCATCCACGACATCTTCCTCTCGCGCCGCGAGGTGCGGCAGGAAGCGTACCGCGACCTGGTCGCCTGGCTGCATTCCTATCCGGGCTGACCGCCTGCCGGTGCCGCGGCATCCACGGCACCGCCGTACCGGCGGTCACGCCGGGCATAGACTTCGACGGCGTCCCACAGGGTCCGGCGGTCGACGTCGGGCCAGAGCGTGTCCATAAAGACGAACTCCGCATAGGCGGACTGCCACAGCATGAAGTTGGAGAGCCGCTGCTCACCGGAGCTTCGGAGGAAGAGGTCGACGTCGGGAAGGTCGGGTTCGTCCAGGTACTTCTGGATGGTCCGCTCCGTGATGGCACCCGGTTTGAGCCGGCCGGCCGCCACGTCTTCGGCAATCGCCGTGACCGCATCCGCGATTTCAGCGCGGCCGCCGTAATTAACACACATGGTCAACGTGCACGTGCTGTTGCCCCGGGTGTAATCCTCGGCCTCTTCCAGTTCCCGGATCACCGAGCCCCACAGCCTGGGCCGGCGCCCCGACCAGCGGATGCGCACGCCCCACTCGTCCAGCTGGTTCCGCTGGCGTCGTAGCACATCCTTGTTAAAACCCATCAGGAAGCGGACTTCCTCCGGGGACCGCCGCCAGTTCTCCGTGGAGAAGGCGTACACGGTGACGTACTTGATGCCCAGCTCAATGGCGCCGGCAACAACGTCCAGGAGCGCCGGCTCGCCGGCCTTGTGGCCCTCGATCCGCGGCAGCCCCCGCTGGTTGGCCCAGCGGCCGTTGCCGTCCATGACGATCGCCACATGCTGGGGAATGAACTCGTCGGGAATGGACGGCGGCACGGCCCCGGAACTGTGCCGGTACGGTGCGGTCACCGGTGTGGTCCGCTGCCGGACGGGAGTTTTCTTCTTTCCAAGGGCCACTGTCAGCTACGCTCCACATGTTTGAGGGATTTCAGCACACGTTCAAGATGCCATTGCAGGTAGCTGGCCACCAAACCGGCAGCTTCCCGCCGGTGGACCGCCACGGAGGCATCCGCCGTCGCCCAGTCCCCTGTCAGCAGTGCCCCGAGAAGGAAAACTGTTTCGGCTGCGGGTGCGGGCGATCCCGGCGGACGGCAGTTGGCGCACACCATGCCGCCCAGTGGCGCCGAAAACGCCGTGTGCGGTCCCGGCGCGCCGCAGCGGGCGCACGACGTGAAGCTTGGTGCCCAGCCCCCGGTGGCCAGGGCACGCAGCAGATATGAATCGAGGATGAGTTCCGGGGTGTGCTCGCCCCTGCTCAGCGAGGCCAGAGCCCCGACCAGGAGGTTGTATTGCGCCGTACCGGATTCGCCGTCCACGTCCGTCAGCTTCTCGGCTGTCTCGGTCATGGCGGCTGCAACCGTGTAGCGGCCGTAGTCCGCCGCGATGCTGCCCCCGTAGGCGCCCTTGGCTACGGCCTGGGTGACGATATCCAGTGTCCGGCCCGAAATCAGCTGAAGGTCCGCCACCATAAAAGGTTCCAGCCGGGCGCCGAAGCGGCTGCTTGTGCGGCGCACGCCCTTGGCCACCGCGCGGACCTGGCCGTGGTGTTTGGTGAGGAGCGTGATGATCCGGTCGGCTTCGCCCAGCTTATGGGTGCGCAGCACGACGGCATCATCCCGGTACGCGCGCGCAGAAAATGAGGATTGTTGGGCCACAGTTAATCTTCGCACTGACCTTCCGGATAACGCGGCTGCTGCGCCCCCGGATTGATCCGGGAGCGCAGCAGGTCAGCGGGACGGGTGATGGGTTTAGGCCTGGGCGTCCCGGACCGCGCGGTTGACTGCCGAAATGACGGCCTTCAGCGAGGACGTGGTGGTGTTGGAGTCAATGCCGACGCCCCACAGGACCCGCTCGCCGACCGCGCACTCAACGTACGCCGCGGCACGGGCGTTGCCGCCTTCCGAGAGCGCGTGCTCGCTGTAGTCCAGGACCCGGACATCCACGCCGTCCTGGCCCAGGATCGCCAGCAGCGCCGCGATCGGGCCGTTGCCGGAGCCGGTCCGGCGGACCTGGACGCCGTCCACGGTGACCGTCGCGTGCAAGGTCATGGCGCCGTCGTCGTCCGTTTCCGTGCTGAACGAGCCCAGCGAATAGCGGCCCCACTGGCCGTCCTCCTTGCTGGAGGGCAGGTACTCGTCCTGGAAGGTCTGCCAGAGCTGGGCGCCGCTGACCTCGCCGCCCACGGTGTCCGTCCGCTGCTGGATCACGCCGGAGAACTCGATCTGCGCACGGCGCGGCAGGTCCAGGCTGTGCTCGTTCTTCAACAGGTAAGCCACGCCGCCCTTGCCCGACTGCGAGTTGACCCGGATGACGGCTTCGTAGCTGCGGCCCAGGTCCTTGGGGTCCACCGGCAGGTACGGAACCTGCCAGGTGTAGTCGGCCACATCCTTGCCGGCGGCAGCAGCGTCCTTCTCGAGGGCTTCGAAGCCCTTCTTGATGGCGTCCTGGTGCGAGCCGGAGAACGCCGTGAAGACGAGGTCGCCGCCGTACGGCGAACGCTCCGCCACCGGCAGCTGGTTGCAGTACTCCACGGTGCGGCGGACGTCGTCGATATCGGAGAAGTCGATCATGGGATCGATGCCCTGGACGAACATGTTCAGGCCCAGGGTGACCAGGTCCACGTTGCCGGTCCGCTCGCCGTTTCCGAACAGGCAGCCTTCAATCCGGTCCGCGCCGGCGAGGTAGCCCAGCTCGGCGGCGGCAACGCCGGTGCCGCGGTCGTTGTGCGGGTGCAGGGAGAGGATGATGCCCTCGCGGGGGTGCAGGTGGCGACTCATCCACTCGATGGAGTCGGCGTAGACATTGGGAGTGGCCATTTCGACCGTCGCCGGCAGGTTGATGATGACCTGGCTGTCGGCGGAGGCCTCGAAAACGTCAGCCACGGCGTTGCAGACGCGGACGGCGTACTCCAGTTCCGTTCCGGTGAAGGATTCCGGCGAGTACTCGTACGTGACGTGCGTGTCCGCCAGCGTTTCCTCGTACTTCTTGCACAGGCGGGCGCCCTGGAGCGCGATGTCCAGGATGCCGTCCTCGTCCTGGTTGAAGACGACGCGGCGCTGCAGGACCGATGTCGAGTTGTACAGGTGGACGATGGCCTGCTTGGCGCCGACCAGGGACTCGTAGGTCCGCTCGATCAGGTGCTCGCGTGCCTGCGTCAGCACCTGGATGGTGACGTCGTCCGGAATGTGGTTGCCCTCAATCAGCTGGCGGACGAAGTCGAAGTCAGTCTGCGATGCGGACGGGAAACCGACCTCGATCTCCTTGTAACCCATGCGGACCAGCAGGTCGAACATCTTCATCTTGCGGGCCGGGCTCATGGGGTCGATCAGGGCCTGGTTGCCGTCCCTGAGGTCAACGGCGCACCAGCGCGGGGCCTTGGTGATGACTTTGTCCGGCCAGGTCCGGTCCGGCAGTTCAACGTTGATCTGGTCCTGGAACGGGACGTAGCGGTGGACCGGCATTCCTGAGGGCTTCTGTGCGTTTCGCATGACTATCGGGGCCTTTTCTGTGGTTCCTGTTTGAAAGGTGGCCGGGCAACACTAACTCCGCGACGAGGATGGGCCTTGCGCTAGATCGCGTCTGAGGCCTCGCCGCGGCAGCTAAGAAGAAGCAGTTCTGCGCGCACCATTTCACAGTAACACGGGTGCGTAAGATGAAGGAGCAACACCTCCAGCAACGTCCACTATGCAGACGCTGCCACCGGTGCCAGCGCCGGAGGCAGCCCTCACCTGAAGGAGCACTTGTGCCAAACTCGGGGATTGACCTGTCCAATATCGACCACAGCGTGCGGCCGCAGGATGACCTGTACCAGCACATCAACGGCGCGTGGCTGAAAAGCACGACCATCCCGGACGACCGCCCCCTGGAAGGCACATTCACGGCCTTGCGGGACGGCTCCGAGCTGGCGGTCAGGGAAATCATCGAAGAAGCCGCAGGACGCGGCGATGACGCCAGCGGCATCGAGCGGAAGGTCGGGGACCTCTACAACAGCTTCATGGACGAAGCCACCGTGGAAGCGAAGGGCATGGACCCCATCCGGGAACGGCTTGCGGCAGTCTTCGCCACCGCCTCCGCACGGGATGTCATCGAACTCGCCGGAAGGCTGTTCCGCTCTGACGTGTCCGGGCTTTTCTACATCTACCCGGCCCCCGATGCCGGCAACCCGGACCGGATCCTGCTGTACACCGGGCAGGGCGGCCTCGGCCTGCCGGACGAGTCGTACTACCGCGAAGAGAAGTTCGCCCCCATGGTCAAGGCCTACGGCGAGCATGTGCGGACCATGCTCAGCCTCGCGGGGACTGCCGATCCCGACGGCGCCGCGGAGCGCGTGGTCGGGCTGGAGACGGCCCTGGCCGCCCACCACTGGGACAACGTCACACTGCGGGATCCGCAGAAAACGTACAACCTGAAATCCGCGGCAGAGGCGGTGGAGCTTTTCCCCCTGATGGACGCCTGGTTCGAGGCCGCCGGGATCACTCCGGAGAAACGCGAAGAGGTAGTGGTCAGCACCCCTGATTTCTTCGCCGGAGCGGCCGGCCTGCTCGAATCCGAACCGCTGGCAGCGTGGCAGGACTGGCTGGCCATGCGGGTTGTCAGCTCCGCGGCGCCTTATCTGTCCTCCGGATTCGTGGACGCGAACTTCGCTTTTTACGGCACCACCATCAGCGGAACGCCGCGCAACAAGGACCGCTGGAAGCGGGGAGTCGCCGTCGTCGAAGCATCCCTGGGCGAGGCCGTCGGCCAGATCTACGTCTCCCGGCACTTTCCCGAAACCCACAAGGCGCACATGCAGACGCTGGTGGCCAACCTCATCGAGGCGTACCGGCAGAGCATCACCGGGCTCACCTGGATGGGCGAGGACACCAAGCTGGAGGCCCTGAAGAAACTCGACGCATTCCGCGCCAAAATCGGCTACCCCGATGAGTGGATCGACTACTCCGCAGTGGAGATCGACCCCGCCGACCTCTTGGGGAACGTCGAGCGGGCCCACAACGCCGACGTCGACCGTCACCTCGACGAGGTCGGCAAGCCGGTTGACCGGAACAAGTGGCTGATGACGCCGCAGACGGTCAACGCGTATTACCACCCGCTGCTCAACGAGATCGTGTTCCCGGCGGCAATCCTGCAGGCGCCGTTCTTCACGGCGGACGCCGACGACGCCGTCAACTACGGCGGCATCGGCGCCGTCATCGGGCACGAGATCGGCCACGGCTTCGATGACCAGGGCTCGCAGTTCGACGGCGGGGGTACCCTCCGCAACTGGTGGACCGAGGATGACCGGAAAGCCTTCGAGGCCCTGACATCCAAGCTGGTGGCCCAGTTCAACGCATTGTCGCCCACCGCGGCGCCGGGCCACCATGTCAACGGCAAGCTCACGCTCGGCGAAAACATCGGCGATCTCGGCGGGCTCACCATCGCGTACAAGGCGTATCTGATCAGCCTCGACGGCGCGGAACCGCCGGTGCTGGACGGCCTGACCGGCCAGCAGCGGTTCTTCGCATCCTGGGCTGCCGGCTGGCGGCAGGTGATCCGGAACGAAGAAGCCATCCGCAGGCTGGCCACGGACCCGCACTCCCCCAACGAGTTCCGCACCAATGCAATCGCCAGCAACCTGGATGCCTTCCATGAGGCATTCGACGTGGCGGAGCAGGACGGGATGTGGCTGCCGGCAGAAGAGCGCGTCAGCATCTGGTAAAAGACCGGCCGCGAAAAAGGCCTGCGGGGCCGGCCACGAAGAGTGGCCGGCCCCGCAGGCCTTCAGTTTTTTGCCGGTGCGCTAGCGGGTGATCAGCTCCGGGTTGGCCTGCTGGCACACAGTGTCCCCGGCCGTCTGGTTCACGATGTCGGTCGGGAGGGCCACGCCCATCTTGGTGCCGGACATGAAGTCCGTACCCAGATAGACCTGCACGCCACTGACGCCGGCCGCGGGAAGGACCTGCGTGGCCGGAATGTCCATCAACGCCGCGACGTCCGCCGCCACGTCCTCAAAGCCCGGTCCATAGTAGACGGCCGTCTTTTCGATAGGCTGCGCCACGAGCTCAGCCACCTGGGTGAAGCCGCCGGCAATGATCGCCTGGGTGATTTCCTGGGCCCGTGCCGGTACGCCCGTTCCGTTCGCAACGGTCACCGGCTGCAGCGCCTTGTCGTAGGCGGGCGGCGCGGTCTCCGTCGGTGTCGACGGCGAGGGCGCGGGGGCTGACTCGCTCGGTTCGGCCGTGGGCGTCGGGGTTGCCGTCGGGTCGGTCAGGTCAATGTCCTTGCGCAGCGCGGCGAAGAGCTGGGATGCGGCCGGCTCGGCAACGGCCAGCCTGTTGGGGTCGGCGGGCGCAGGGGTGGTCGGCACGGCCGCAAACGCGACCTTGCTGATGTCAATGTTCTTGAGCCGGTTGCCGATGGTCAGCAGCGACGGAACGGACGCCAATCCATCGTCAACGGTGAGGTTCTGCGTCACGACGTCGGCAATTTTCAGCATCTTCTGGGGATCGGACAACGTGCCGTCATCCTTGATCTTCCGGGTCAGCGACGACAGGAAGCCCTGCTGCGCCTTGATGCGGCCCAGGTCGCCGCCGTCCGCGAAGGCATGCCTGGTCCGCAGGAACGCCAGCGCCTGCTCACCCTGCACCTGCGAATTCCCGGCGGGGAGGCGGAGCCTGGAGTCGGGGTCGTAAACCGCGTCGCTGATGCAGACTTCCACGCCGCCCACAGCGTTGGAGAGCTCCTTGACCGCGTTGAAATCCGCCATCATGAAGTGGTCGATTTCCAGTCCGGTGATTTTGTTCACCGTATCCACGGCACAGCCGATGCCGGCCTGCTTCATGGCTTCGTTGATCATCACGCCGCTCTGGGCGGGGAACACCTGTTTCGTCTTCTGGTCGGTGCACTCCGGAATGTCCACCAGCAGGTCACGCGGGAAGCTGATCACGCTGACCCGCTTGTTGTCCGCCGAGATGTCCATCATCATCATGACGTCCGACTGGCCATAGCCCGTGGAATCCTCAGAGGTGCCGTAGTCCGAGTTCTTGCCGTCGCGGGTGTCCGAGCCCAGGATCAGGATCTGCATCCGGTCCTTGGAGTCGTTGACCGGCTCCTCCGTCCGGTTGCTTCCGGCCCCCAGCGGTGCCTTGCTGATGTTCATCTGAAAGCGGACCACCCAGAAGGCGGCGAAGGCCAGGCCGCCCACCAGGACGAGGGCAAGGACGGCAGTTGCCACCTTGAGCCAGGCAGGCTTGCCGCGCATGGCGCCCAAGTGCCGGGCGGGGCCCATGGCCTTGTTATCCGAGTGCCGGGCGGCGGCGTCGGACACTGGCGAACCAGCGCCTTGTCCGGGTGTGTCTCGGCGTCGCACCACGTGGTGTTACCTTCCTCTAAAAAATGGGGTTCGGTCCATTTTAGTGGCCGAGACTGGGAGAATGCCCGATGCCCCGGACCGGCAGCCTGCAAGGCAGCCCGCCGGCGGCGGACCGGCGGGCTGTCGGGAACCGCTGGCGGTGCTAGAAACCGAGCTTTACCAGCTGCTTCGGATCCCGCTGCCAGTCCTTGGCTACCTTGACGTGCAGGTCGAGGTAGATCCTCGTTCCGAGCAGCGCTTCGATCCCTTTGCGGGCGGTGGTGCCGACTTCCCTCAGCCGGGCGCCGCCCTTGCCGATGATGATCGCTTTCTGGGACGGTCGTTCGACGTAGAGGTTCACCCGGACGTCAAGGAACGGGCTGTCCTCGGGCCGGCCCTCGCGGGGCACGATCTCCTCCACCACTACGGCCAGGGAGTGCGGAAGCTCGTCCCGGACGCCCTCCAGGGCGGCTTCACGGATCAGCTCGGCCACCATAACGGCTTCGGGCTCGTCCGTCAGGTGCCCGTCCGGGTAAAGAGGCTGCGACGGCGGCATGTGGCTGATGAGGACATCCGCCACGGTGCCCACCTGGAAACCGTCCGTTGCGGACACCGGAACAATGTCCTTCCATCCGTCCTCGCCGAGGACTTCGCGGCCAAGGGCTGCTACCGCAAGCAGTTGCTCGGTCAGTGCCTGCCGGTCCACCAGGTCGGCCTTGGTGACGATGGCGATGATGGGCTTGTTGCCGACGGCAGCCAACTGGGCGGCAATAAAGCGGTCACCGGGGCCGATCTTTTCGTTGGCAGGCAGGCAGAAGCCGATGGCGTCCACTTCGGACAACGTGTCGGCAACAAGATCGTTGAGGCGTTTGCCGAGCAGCGTCCTGGGCCGGTGCAGGCCCGGGGTGTCGACCAGGATCAGCTGGGCGTCATCCCGGTGGACGATCCCCCTGATGGTGTGGCGCGTGGTCTGCGGCTTCGCCGACGTGATGGCCACTTTTTTGCCCACCAGGGCATTCGTCAGTGTGGACTTTCCTGCGTTGGGCCTGCCCACGAGGATCGAAAATCCGGCACGGAAGCCGCCAAAGGCCTCGCCGCCGTCCGCTTTATTCTGCTTGCTCACGTGGAACTCCCTGTTGCGTTGTTTCGGCCTCGTCGAGTAGGTCTTCAAGGTCAGTTTCTTCTGGAACGGCGCCCTTTGCAACGGGCGCTGCGATGATATGGCTGACCCTGTTGCGGCGGCCCTCCAGGCGCTCCGCGCGCAGCGAGACGCCGTGAACCACAACGGCGCTCCCTACGATGGGAACCCTGCCGAGGGCTTTGGCCAGCAGGCCGCCAACGGTGTCCACTTCGTCGTCGTCGAGTTCCATATCAAAAAGCTCACCGAGGTCATCGATGCTCATCCGTGCACTGACGCGGTAGCTGCCGTCACCAAGGGCAACGGCCTCGGCGCTCTCCGTGTCGTATTCATCCACGATCTCGCCGACGATTTCCTCGATGAGGTCCTCGAGCGTGACCAGGCCCGCCGTTCCGCCGTATTCGTCAATCACGATGGCCACGTGCGTGGATTCCTTCTGCAGTTCACGGAGCAGGTCACTGACCTGCTTGGACTCCGGCACGTAACGGACTTCGCGGGCGAGTTCGTCCACAAGGGGCGGTTCCTCGCCCGGGCCGAGGCCGTGCAGGGCCGCGGCAACATCCTTGAGGTACACGATGCCCAGGATCTGGTCCGTGTTGTCGCCGATGACGGGGATCCGGGAGTATCCCGACCGCAGGAAAAGGGACATGGCGCGGTGCAGGCTCGAACCGGCGTCAATGCTGAGGATGTCCGTCCGGGGCACCATCACGGCCCGGACCAGGGTGTCGCCGAAGTCGAACACCGACTGGATCAGTTCCGCCTCGTTGTCTTCGATCATGTCCGATTCAGTGGCGCGGTCCACCAGTTCGCGGAACTCCTCTTCACTGAAGGAAGCCTCATCACCGCCGCCGGCGCCCGGAGCCACCACACTTCCGAGGGCGACAAGCCACCCCGGAATGGGGCCCAGCACCCAGCACAGGAAGCGGATGATCGGTGCGGTGAACCCGGCGACGCCGGCTGCGTGGGCGCGGCCCAGCTGCCGCGGTGAAACCCCCACGATCACGAAGCCCACGACGGCCATGATGCCGGTGGCGGCAAGCCCGGCGAGCCACACACTGTCCAACAGGCTGTGCAGCAGCACGGCGACTGCCACCGCCGAGGCCATTTCGAACCAGATCCGCCAGAACCTCAGGGAGCGCATGTGGGCCACGGGCTGGTCCAGAATACGTTTCAGGGCCTGGCCGTTGCCTCGGAGCATGGCTTCTTCGGCGTCGTGCCGGGGCAAAAAGTTAAAAGCGGACTCGGCCGCGGTCAGCAGGGCTGCGAAACTAAGGAAAACCAGCGCCATGCCAACAAGGATCAGTGGGGTCACTGAATCGTCTCAGACGGGGCTTCTTTACCGGTGAAGCCCTCAAGCAGTTCACGCTGGAGGCCGAACATCTCTTCTTTTTCCTCGGGGTCGGCGTGGTCATAGCCCAGCAGATGCAGAATTCCGTGCGTCGTAAGCAGCAGCATCTCGTCCTGGGTGGAATGTCCGGCGTTCTTAGCCTGGACCTCGGCCACCTGCGGGCAGACGGCAATGTCGCCAAGCATGCCCTGCGGAGTCGGCTTGTCCGGTGTGCCCGGTGTCAGTTCGTCCATGGGAACAGAGAGAACGTCCGTGGCGCCGGGTTCGTCCATCAGTTCAATGTGGAGCTTTTCCATGGCGGGCTCGTCCACCAGCAGGATGGACAGCTCGGCCTGGGGATGGATGTACAGGCGTTCGAAAACGAACCGGGCCAAGGCAACCAGTTGGGCTTCATCAACCTGGACGCCGGATTCGTTGTTTACTTCGATGCTCATGCGTGCTCTCCCCGCTTCTCCCGGGTCACGGAATGCTTCACCCGGTTCCTCTGTGCCTCGTCCCAAATGCCGTAGGCATTGACAATGTCGCCGACAAGCCGGTGGCGGACCACGTCCGAGGCATCCAGGACGCTGAAGTTCACGTCGTCGATGCCCTGCAGGATTTCCTCCACGATCCGGAGCCCGGAACGGGTGCCGAAGGGCAGGTCTACCTGGGTAACGTCCCCGGTGACCACCATTTTGGAGCCGAACCCGAGCCTCGTCAGGAACATCTTCATCTGTTCCGGCGTCGTGTTCTGGGCCTCATCGAGGATGATGAAGGCGTCGTTAAGGGTGCGCCCGCGCATGTACGCCAGCGGGGCCACTTCGATGGTGCCCGCCGCCATCAGCCGGGGAATGGACTCGGGATCCATCATGTCGTGGAGGGCGTCGTAAAGCGGCCGCAGGTAGGGGTCGATCTTGTCGCTGAGGGTCCCGGGCAGGAAGCCCAGCCGTTCGCCGGCCTCGACAGCGGGCCGGGTGAGGATAATGCGGCTGACTTCCTTCTGCTGCAGGGCCTGGACAGCCTTTGCCATCGCTAGGAAGGTCTTGCCGGTACCGGCGGGGCCGATGCCAAAGATCACTGTGTTGGCGTCGATCGCGTCCACGTAGTTCTTCTGGTTCAGCGTCTTCGGCCTGATCGTCTTGCCGCGGCTGGACAGGATGTTGTACGTCAGCACCTCAACCGGGTTTTGGAGCGACTGGCTCCGGAGCAGGGCCGCGAGCTGTTGGAGGACTGCCGGCGTGATGACCGTTCCCCGGTCTACGAGCCCCCGCACTTCGTGGAGGAGGCGCATGATCCGGGGAACGTCCGCGGCGGGGCCGCTGATGGCCAGTTCGTTGCCGCGGACGTGGAAGTCGACTGCGGGGAACTGTTCCTCAATGAAACGGAGGGCCTCGTCGTGGCTGCCCAGGGACTGAACCATCTGTTCGGAGTTGTCAAAGATGACCACCTCCGTCCGGACACCGGGAAGACTATGGGGAAATTCACCTGTGGTGCGCTCACCGGAGCTGAACCGGGGCCTTCCGTTTGTTGCTTCAGTCATGGTGCCGGCCTGCGGGCCTCTGGTCCCCTCCAGTTAGGAAATTTGTCGCTCTGCCTGATCAGTTCGCCTTCGCTGCGTCAGCGTCGGGCTCCGTGCCGGGCCGAGTCCTTCCATCTTACGCCAGTACACCGTGCGGGAGCCTCGGACCGTTGCCGTCCGGTGTTCCGGGTGCAACCGTTTCGTTGCAGGTTCCCGTCATTAGGTATCAACTTCGTATCGGCCTCATATCGTTCCCGTTGCAGTTCGGCCGACCGTCCGTAAACGCCGCTGGGGGCCGGAGACTCCATGTAATGCTGGAATCCATCGCAGAGTGCGACACAGGCACGTTTACACGTACCACGTTTACACGGACAGGGCGGAGGAACCCGGAAGCACCATGGAGATCTGGAATCCACGACGCCGGAACACAGCGGGAGGCAGTCGGGCACGCTCCGCAGCGCTCCTGTTTGTGCTGCCCGCCGCCCTGGTACTCTCCGGCTGTGTGGCCACTCCGCAGCCGCCCGAAACAACCGCCGCCAGCACGCCCCAGGCCATGACCGGGTCCGCCACCGCCGGCGTTCCCACCACGAGTGCACCGCTGGAGACCACGCAGGCTTCGAACAAGGCTCCGGTGTACTGGATCGGCCGCAGCAACGAAAACGTCTTCCTCTACCGTGAATTCCGGGACGTCCCCGAGCAGGAAAACCCCGTCACGCGGGCGCTGCGTTCGATGATGTCCCAGAAGCCGCTGGATCCGGATTTCTTCACCCCGTGGCAGAACCCGAAGAAGCTTGCCACCTCAATCTCCGGCAAGAACGTGATCACGGTGGATGTCTCGCCGGACGCCTTCAACAGCAATCTCGACGACGACATGGCAAAGCGGGCCATCCAGCAGCTGGTGTACACAGCGACGGCTGCCGGTGCGAGCTCGGGGCTGGTGGACTCCGGCCAGCAGATCCAGGTGGTAATCCTCGTCGACGGCCACACTGATTACCTCGCGTTCAACCACGTCAGGCTGGGTACGCCTACTCCACGCGGCGCGGGCATGGTGGCGCCGGTCTGGATCATTGATCCACAGGAAGGTGTGGGCGTTGCTGACGGTAGCGTCAAAATCAGCGGACGAAGCACGCTCCCCGGGGCCAAGCTCCGGTGGAAGATCCTGAAGGTCGAAGGCGGCACCGACAGGGCGGCCTATCTGAGCGGTGACGTCACGGCCTCGGCCGAGGCGACGCAGTCCGGGCTCTTCTCCCTGAACGTCAATCTCGCACCGGGAAACTATGAAGTCCGCGTTTCCCAGATCGATCCCGGGACGCCCGACCGTGAAATGAACGTGGACACGCGCGGCTTCACGGTTGAGTAGCACCTGAGCGTTTCACGGCAACACCCCTGAATCAGCGGACGCTGCTACCAGCGTCCCAGGATATCGCTGGCGAGAACCGTGGCGGCCGGTCCCGCCGTGGAAGACCTGAGCACGTGGTGGCCCAGCAGTGCCGTCACCGCACCGGCGCTGCACAGCTTGGTGACCTCCCGCGGACTGATTCCGCCTTCCGGCCCGACAATGAGCAGGATTTCACGCGGCCCGGGACCACCCGTCCCGCCGTCGCTGTCACCGTCGCGCCAGGACTCCAGAACAGCGCGGAGCGGCCGGACGGCATCCTCATGGAGGATGATGGCCAGGTCCGCCGCGGCGACGGCGGCCTGCAAACCTGCACCGTCGACGGCGGCACGGACCTCGGGAATCCAGGCCCGGCGCGCCTGTTTGGCCGCTGCGGTCACCACGGACTGCCACTTGGCATGCGCCTTGGCGGCCCGCTCACCTTTCCACCGGACGATGGAGCGTTCCGATTGCCACGGGATGACCGCATCGATTCCCAGTTCGGTGGCGGTCTCCGCGGCAAGTTCGTCGCGGTCGCCCTTCGCCAGCGCCTGAACCAGGACAAGGCGCAGGTCCGGGCGCTCTTCGGTTTCGAGCGCCGCGCACTCCACGGTCAGCTCGCCTTGGCCGACGGCGACGACGGTCCCGGTCAGCCTTTTGCCGGCGCCGTCGGCTATGTCAACGGATTCCCCTACGGAAATCCGCTTGACGGTGACGGCGTGCCGGGCTTCGGCTCCCTGAAGGACGTACTGCGACCCGGGAACCTGCTGGTCCAGTGCTCCTGGGGTCGCGAAAAAGACCGGGTTGCTCACCGCTACAGGTTACCGAACCGGTCCCGCAGCTTGGCGAACACACCGCCGCTGGCGGTGAGTTTGCCCTCGGTGTACTGCTCGCCCCGGAGTTTGGCCAGCTGGCGGAGGAGGTCTTCCTGTGCGGCATCGAGCTTGGCCGGGGTCTCGACCTGCAGGTGGACCTTCAAGTCGCCGCGGCCGTAGCCCCGGAGATGGGTGACGCCGAGCCCGCGCAGGGTGATGACCTCACCGGACTGGGTGCCCGCCTTGACGTCGATTTCCTGCTGCCCGTCGAACGTGTCCAGGCTGAGTTCGGTGCCCAGGGCTGCGGCGGTCATCGGGATGTGCAGGGTGGCGTGAAGGTCGTCGCCGTCACGCACGTAGGTGGCGTCATTGTTGACCCGGATCTCCACGTACAGGTCGCCGGAGGGGCCGCCGGCAGGCCCGGCTTCGCCCTGGCCGCCCAGCTGGATGCGGGTTCCGGTGGCTACGCCGGCAGGGACCTTGACCGTCAGTGAACGGCGGCTGCGGATGCGGCCCTGGCCGTTGCACTCGTTGCAGGGATCCTTGATGACGGTTCCGAAGCCTTCGCAGGAGCCGCAGGGGGCGGCTGTCATGACCTGGCCCAGGATGGAGCGGACGGCCCGCTGTACCTGGCCGCTGCCGCCGCAGATGTCGCAGCGCTCGGGGTGGGTTCCGGGCTGGCAGCAGGAACCCTCGCAGGTGGGGCACGTTACGGCTGTGTCGACCTCAAGCTTCTTGTTGACGCCGAAGACGGCGTCGCGAAGGTCGATGCGGACGCTGATCAGGGCGTCCTGGCCGCGGCGGACGCGCGAAGCGGGCCCGGCTGAGCCGCCCGCTCCGAAGAAGGTGTCGAAGATGTCCTGGAAGGCGAAGCCCTGGCCCGAGTAGCCGGCACCGCCGAAGCCGTTGTCCGTGCCGTTCTCGTTGCCGGTGGTGTCGTAGACACGGCGTTTCTGCGGGTCGGACAGCACTTCATAGGCGTGCGTGACAGCCTTGAAGCGGTCCGAGGCATCCTCGCCGGGGTTAACGTCCGGGTGCAGGGTTCGCGCAAGCTTTCGGTAGGCTTTCTTGATCTCTTCGCCCGTCGCTTCGGGTGAGACTCCAAGAACGTCGTAGTGGCTGCTCAAAGTTCGTATCTCTTCCTGGTTGTACTGCCTGTGATGCTGCTGCCGCACCCCGCAAGCCGGGAAACGGAGGCCTGGTTGGGTGATGAAGGACCGGTCAAGGTCCGAGGATCCTGGAAAGGTAGCGTGCCACGGCCCGGACCGCGGCCATGGTGGTGGGATAGTCCATCCGGGTGGGGCCAAGGACGCCAACCTTGGCACTGGAGCCGGGGCCGTAGCCGGTAGCCACCACCGAGGCCTCGGCGAGTCCGTCGTACGGATTCTCGCGGCCGATGCTGACGGTGACGCCACGGGGGTCCTCCGCCATTTCGCTGAGCAGGCGGAGCATGACCACCTGTTCTTCGAGTGCCTCGAGGACCGGGCCGATGCTCAGCGGGAAGTCAACATTGGATCGTGCGAGGTTGGCGGTTCCGGCCATGACCATCCGCTCCTCGCGGGTGCTGCTGGCCAGGGCGTCGAGGCCTCGCGCCAGCGCCTGGGCGGCATGCCGGCGTGACGGTTCACACGCGGCGACGACGGCGGGCAGCGCCTGCGGGAGAAGGCTCAGCGGTGTGCCGGAAAGGCTCTTCAGGAACCGTGTGCGAAGGCCGCCGAGGGCGTCGTCGCCGAGGGCCTGCCCGACGTCAATGACCCGCTGTTCGACTTTTCCGGTGTCCGCAATCAGCACGATCAGGACCTGCCGCGGTGCCAGCAGCACGAACTCGATGTGCCGCACCATGGCACGGCTAAGGTGTGGGTACTGGACCACCGCCACCTGGTTGGTCAGCTGCGACAGCAGCCGCACGGTGCGTTCCAGGACATCGTCCAGGTCGTCGGACCCTTCCAGTAGCGTCTGGATGGCCCGCCGTTCTGCCTGCGACAGCGGCTTGACCGCGGAGATCTGGTCAACGAAGAGCCGGTAGCCCTTGTCCGTGGGGATGCGGCCGGCACTGGTATGCGGCGCCGTGATCAGGCCCTCGTCCTCCAACGCCGCCATGTCGTTGCGGATGGTGGCACTGGAGACACCCAGATGGTGCCTTTCCACCAGCGCCTTGGAGCCCACAGGTTCGCGGGAATGGACGTAGTCCTCCACGATGGCGCGCAGTACTTCAAGCTTGCGTGGTTCGCTCATTCTCCACCTCCGATCGGCTTTCCCGTGCCATGTCCCGGCATTGCGCCAGGCGCATATCCCGTCACCCGTTAGCACTCGTCATGTCTAAGTGCTAACCAGTCTAATATGAGTCGCCGCGTTGTTAGCATTGGTACCGCTCCGGGCGAAACTCCGGCGCGGAACCGGACGTGCGGAAAAATGAAGGCACGGCCGCCCTGGTTCCCTCCTCCTAGTGCAAGGCAGTGTGTATCGGATGTCGTACCAGAACTGGGGCCCGCAGGACATCACGGCTCCCCGGAAATCCGAGCTTCCCGAAGTTCCGGTTGAACGCGGCATGGTGCTTGAAGACGTGCAGTCCGGCTGGGTGGGCGCTGTCACCAGGGTGGAGAAGTCGGGCGGCATGCATGTTGTGGCCCTGGAGGACCGGCGCGGCAAGTCGCGCACCTTCCGCCTCGGCTACGGGTTCCTCCTGGAGGGCCTGCCCATCCGGCTGATGCCGCCTGCTCCCCGCGCGCAGGCAGCCCCCGCCGGATCCAACCGGACGGCCTCCGGGTCGGTGCGGGTGGCCGGCCATCGCGCGCAGGTGGCCAAGGCAAGCCGCATCTGGGTGGAAGGCAAGCACGATGCCGAACTCGTGGAAAAGGTCTGGGGTGACGACCTCCGCGTGGAGGGCATCGTCGTCGAGCCTCTGCACGGCATCGACGACCTCACGGCGGCGGTTGCCGCGTTCCGTCCGGGCCCCGGCCGGCGGCTGGGGGTGCTGGTTGACCACCTCGTGGCCAACTCAAAGGAGTCGCGGATCGCCGACGCCGTCATGGCGTCCCCCGGCGCCGCGGGCAACGTGCTGATCGTCGGCCACCCCTACGTGGATGTGTGGCAGGCGATCCGCCCCGCAGTGCTCGGCATTGACGCGTGGCCGGTTATACCGCGCGGCGTCGACTGGAAGACCGGAATCCTGACGGCCTTCGGCTGGCCGCACGAGACAAAGGAAGACATCGGCCTGGGCTGGCAGAAGCTGCTGGGGGCCGTCCGCAGCTACGCGGACCTGGAACCGTCCCTGCTGGGCCGGGTGGAAGAGGTCATCGACTTCCTCACCGTGCCGTAAGGGGCCGGTGGACTCTCCGAATGCACCCCTGACCCAGTATTCTTGATACGGCGGTTGTTGCTGTTGTGGCAGCGTCCGCTTTTCCGGGAACCACCGCACCACTGCAATCCGAAGGACGACACCGTGGCAGAAGACGCACGTGAACAAAGGGACAACCAGGCCGGCCATGGCCAGCCCCAGTATCATGGTGTCCCCGCCAACGCACTGCCGCTGACGGCCAACGAAGACCGGCAGTGGGCAACGCTCGCCCACTTCGGCGGCATCCTTGGATGTGTCCCGTCGCTGCTGATCTACCTGATCTTCAAGGAGCGCGGGCCGTTCACGGCGCAGGAGTCCAAGGAAGCACTGAATTTCACCCTGCCTCCCACCGTCGCGGCGGTCATCTGCAACATCCTCGTGATGCTTCCGGTCGTGGGAAACATCTTCGCGGTGCTGGCCACGCTGATCTGGATCGCCGTGACCTGCTTCTCGGTCGCGGCCGGCATCCATGTGAACCGGGGCCAGCCGCACCGGTACGACTTCAACCTGCGCTGGATCAAGTAACCGGCTGAGGCCGGGCGCTGCCGGACGGCGAAGCCGGAGTCAGTCGGGAAGGATCCTTCTGACCACGGCGTCGGCGAGGAGCCTGCCTTTGAGCGTGAGGACGAGCCTGCCCTTGAACGCCAGGGCGGGGTCCACCAGCCCATCGGCGATCAGCCCCGCAACGGCATGCCGTCCCGACGATCCCAGCCCGGCAACCTCGAGTCCGCTGCTCAGCCTGGCTTCGAGCATGACCCGCTCAACGTTCCGGGTTTCAGCGTCGAGCGTCTCCCGGCCGGCTGCCGGCGACACGCCGCCGGCGAGCCGGCCCGCGTAGGCAGTGGGGTGTTTGACGTTCCACCAGCGGACGCCGCCGACGTGCGAATGCGCGCCGGGGCCGATCCCCCACCAGTCATCCCCGCGCCAGTACGCCAGGTTGTGCCGGCATGCCTGTTCCGGCGTACGCGACCAGTTGCTTACCTCATACCAGCCGAGGCCGGCGGCGCTGATGAGTTCGTCCGCGAGTTCGTACTTGTCGGCATGGTCGTCGTCGTCGATTCCGGGAACTTCGCCGCGGCGGATCTGGGCGGCCAGCTTGGTGCCGTCCTCCACAATCAGCGCGTAGGCACTGATGTGGTCCGGCCCGTAGGACAGGGCGGTTTCGAGTGAGTACCGCCAGTCCTCCAGGGACTCGCCCGGGGTGCCGTAGATGAGGTCCAGGCTGACCGCGAGGCCAGCGTCCCGTGCCCACTGCACCACCTGCGGCACGCGGCTGGGCGTGTGGGTGCGGTCGAGCACCTTCAGCACATGCGGGACGGCGGACTGCATGCCGAACGACACACGCGTGAAGCCTGCGTCAGCCAGCAGATGGAGGGACTCCGGGGTGACTGAATCCGGGTTTGCTTCGGTGGTGACTTCGGCGCCGGGCTCCAGCCCCCATTCCGCAACGGCCGCGGTGAGGATGCGGGCCAGGTCCTCCGCGGGCAGCAGCGTCGGCGTGCCGCCGCCGAAAAAGACCGTGCCCAGCCGGCGGTCAGGCAGTCCGCTGGCCCGCAATGCCTTGGCGGCAAACTCCACCTCGGCGATGGCCGTGGAGGCATAGGCGTCCTGGGACGCCCCGCCGCCGAGTTCCGTGGCCGTGTAGGTATTGAAGTCGCAGTATCCGCAGCGGACGGCACAGAAGGGGATGTGGACGTACAGCCCGAATGCCCGCCCGGCAACGCCGTCGGCGGCCTGCGCGGGAAGCAGGCCGTCCGACGGCGCGGGGTCGCCGAGGGGGAGAATGCTAGGCATTGCGGGGGCGTCCGGTGTTGCCGGCCACTGTCATCACTACTTCTTGGCCTTGTCCTTGGACTCGTCGGTGGTCAGCGCGGCGATGAAGGCTTCCTGAGGAACCTCAACGCGGCCCACCATCTTCATGCGCTTTTTGCCTTCCTTCTGCTTTTCCAGAAGTTTGCGCTTACGGGAAATATCGCCGCCGTAGCATTTGGCCAGGACGTCCTTGCGGATGGCGCGGATGCTTTCGCGTGCGATGATCCGGGATCCGATGGCGGCCTGGATGGGAACCTCGAACTGCTGGCGAGGGATGAGCTCGCGCAGCTTGCCGGTCATCATCACACCGTAGGCGTAGGCCTTGTCCCGGTGGGTGATGGCGCTGAAGGCGTCCACCTGTTCGCCCTGGAGCATGATGTCAACCTTCACGAGGTCGGCAACCTGGTCGCCGTCCGCTTTCCAGTCAAGTGAGCCGTAGCCACGGGTCTTGGACTTGAGGATGTCGAAGAAGTCGAAGACAATTTCGGCCAGCGGCAGGCGGTACCGGATTTCCACCCGGTCCTCGGACAGGTAGTCCATGCCGCCCATAATGCCGCGGCGGCTCTGGCACAACTCCATGATGGCTCCGACAAAGTCATTCGGCGCCAGGATGGTGGCGGACACCATCGGCTCGCGGACTTCGGCGACCTTGCCGGTGGGGTATTCACTGGGGTTGGTGACATGGACAACCTTCTTGTCCTCCAGCGTCACCTCGTACTCCACGTTGGGTGCTGTGGATATCAGGTCCAGGTTGTACTCGCGTTCGAGCCGTTCACGGGTGATTTCCAGGTGCAGCAGCCCCAGGAAGCCCACCCGGAAGCCGAAGCCCAGGGCTGCCGAAGTTTCCGGCTCGTAGATCAGGGCGGCGTCGTTGAGCATCAGCTTCTCCAGCGCATCGCGGAGCACCGGATAGTCGGTGCCGTCCAGCGGGTAGAGGCCGGAGAAGACCATCGGCTTGGCATCCGCATAGCCGGGCAGCGACTGCGCGGCAGGCTTGGCCAGGTTGGTGACAGTGTCGCCCACCTTGGACTGGCGGACGTCCTTCACACCGGTGATCAGGTAACCCACTTCGCCGACGCCCAGGCCCTTGGACGGCGTGGGTTCCGGGGAACTCACGCCGATTTCGAGGAGTTCGTGCGTGGCGCGCGTGGACATCATCTGGATCCGCTCACGCGGGTGCAGCATGCCGTCAACAACGCGGACGTAGGTGACCACGCCGCGGTAGGTGTCGTACACGGAGTCGAAGATCATGGCACGGGCGGGGGCATTGGGATCGCCCACCGGGGCCGGCAGGTCGTTCACGATCTTGTCCAGGAGGACCTCGACGCCGGCGCCGGTCTTGCCGGAGACCCGCAGCACCTCGTCCGGGTCGCCGCCGATCAGGCTGGCGAGCTCGGCCGCGTACTTCTCGGGCTGGGCCGCGGGAAGGTCGATCTTGTTCAGGACCGGAATGATGGTGAGGTTGTTCTCCATCGCCAGGTACAGGTTGGCGAGGGTCTGGGCTTCGATGCCCTGGGCCGCGTCAACCAGCAGAACCGCGCCTTCGCAGGCGGCCAGCGAACGGGAGACTTCGTAGGTGAAGTCGACGTGGCCGGGGGTGTCGATCATGTTCAGGGCGTAGCTGGTGCCGTCAACTTCCCAGGGCATGCGGACAGCCTGGGACTTGATGGTGATGCCGCGCTCACGTTCGATATCCATACGGTCCAGATACTGGGCCTTCATGTCGCGGGACTTAACGACGCCGGTGTACTGCAGCATGCGGTCGGCCAGAGTGGATTTACCGTGGTCAATGTGCGCAATGATGCAGAAGTTCCGGATGATGGCCGGCTCTGTTGCGGCGGGCACCGGGGCGGTGCGGGCCATGGGAGACACGCAGGGTCCTTACTGTTGGCATTTCGCGGCTGTGATCAGGAAGGCCGGAGCCATCGCGGGACCTGCCGCACGTGAACTTATAGTGTCCCACGTCCGGCCGCCAGTCGGTGCATTGTTTGCGTGCCCGGCCTGCGGCACCGCTCACCGTCCGTCCCGGCAGTCGCAGTATCGTTGCAGCATGGCACTGAACCTACGCTCCCTCGGCAAGGCCGTACGCGCCGCCATTCGCTTCCTGGAAGGGCGCCCGGCCAAAGAGCGTCCCGGCGGGCAGCCGCACGTCCGCGCGCCGCGGGCCACCGCCCCGCCGCGCGGATCTGCCGGCGGAATAAGCGGAAAGTACCCCGGCGACTTCAAGGGCGTCGCGAGCGTGAACTACGCACCCTCCCCCAACGGCAAACCGGAGCCGGGTGAGGTGGTGTGGACCTGGGTCCCGTATGAGGAGGACCACTCCCAGGGCAAGGACCGGCCGGTACTGCTGATCGGGAGCCGCGGGCGGTACCTGCTGGGACTCATGCTCACCAGCAAGGACCACGACCAGGACCACCGAAACGACGACGTCTACGTGGACATCGGCACCGGCAGCTGGGACCGGCAGCGCCGGCCCAGCGAAGCGAAACTGGATCGCATCCTCCAGATCAGCGCTGCTGACATCCGCAGGGAGGGCGCCGTCCTTGACCGGAAGCGCTTTGACAGTGTTTCATCGGCACTCCGTGAGCTGCACGGCTGGAGCTGACGGATACCCCTCCGGAAGACCACGGGGAACACCGGAGGACCAGCAGCAGTCCCGTGTGTCTGCTATTATTGACAGCTGTGTGTCCGTGCAGGTCGACGGCCACTGATGGTTGGCCGCCATAGGTATCCCCACGCCGCTCAGTCAATGGCCAATCTGAAAGCCCTCTAGACCATTTTCCGCTTTAAAAAGAGAGTTCACACGTGGCTAATATCAAGTCCCAGAAGAAGCGCATCCTCACCAACGAGAAGGCTCGCCTGCGTAACAACGCAGTCAAGTCCGAGCTGAAGACGGCCATCCGCGCCGTCAACACCGCCGTTGAGTCCACCGACAAGGATGCCGCTGCTGCTGCGCTGGTTGCTGCAGGCCGTAAGCTGGATAAGGCTGTCAGCAAGGGCGTTCTTCACAAGAACAACGCTGCAAACCGCAAGTCGGCGATCTCCAAGAAGGTCAACGCACTCTAAGGTTTTCCAGTTCAACTGAACTGATGATCGTGGCCGGCACCCCTCGGGGTGCCGGCCACATCCATTTAACAGCTGCCTACGCCGCTCGGGGCCGCTTTCGCGTAAGGGCTGCGGCGAGCGGGCTGCGGCAACGCCGCTTTTCGGCCTAGCCTCGGCGGACCGACGTTGCGATGACGGTGACGGCGTGCTCCACGGCGTACACGGGATCCCGGGAGAGGCCCTTGACCTGGGCGTCCGCCTCGGCCGTCACCTGGATGGAGCGGACCAGGCCCTCGGGCGTCCAGCGCCGGACGTCACGCTGCGCCTGTTCCACCAACCAAGGCTGCATGCCGAGCTGCCGCGCGATCTGGGCCGAAGAGCCTTGTGCCCCGGCCACTTTGGCGACAGTCCGAAGTTTGGCGGCCAGTGCGGCCACCAGCGGCACGGGGTCCGCTCCCGTGGCGAGGGCGTGGCGAAGGGTGGACAGTGCGAGTGGGCCGTTGCCGGCCAACGCGGCATCAGCGACTTTGAACGCCGTTGCCTCGATCCGGCCGCCGTAATACCGGTCCACCATGTCCGTATCCACGGCCGTGGCTGCGTCCGCGATCAGCTGGCTGCAGGCGGCAGCGAGTTCCGAAAGACTGGCGCCCACCGCATTGACCAGGGCGTGGACGGCCTCCGGCTCGATCCGCCGCGAGGCGGCCTTGAACTCCGCGGCAACGAACGCCGACTTGTCTGCGTCCTTTTTGAGGGGCTGGCAATCGACCACGGGCCAGCCGGCGGATTTGATGGCATCAAGCAGCTTCTTGCCCCGGACCCCGCCGCCGTGACGGACCACCAGGACAGCGTCCGGTTCGGGGTTGGCCAGGTATTTGAGGGCGTCTGCCAGGAAAGCGTCATTCATTGCTTCTGCGGATTCGACTTCGATGAGCTTCGATTCCCCGAACAGGGAAGGGCTGACATTCATGGCGAGCGACCCGGGTTCGTAGCTGCCGGCGTTGAGCCTGGTGATTTCCACATCCGGTTCGGCTGCGCGGACCTGTGACCTGACGCGGTCCATGGCACGGATGCCGAGGTATTCTTCGGGCCCACCGATGAGCACGACACGCGCCGGCGTCACATCGCGCCAGGTGGCCGTCGCTGACGTCGCCGGCTTGGATCGGGCTTTTTGCGCAGCGGCCACTCTTGGTTCCTCCCGGAAATTGGATTATTACCTCTAAGACTCCCACGGCGGCGGCGCTCATCCAAGCCAGTAAACAGGGGCCAAAGCTCCAGCAGATGCACGGTCCTCCGATGCGCCGCCAGGACCAGTGCCCACACGGCCCGCGGGTGCAGAATGAGCCACATTGCAAGCAGGGTGCAGGCGGAGAGCACCACCATCGTCGCCGCGCCGAACGGTCCCTCCGGCCACGGCAGGGCCGCGCCGGGCAGGGCGGAGAAGAACCTGGCAACGCCCGCCACACCGGCGGCGCAGGCCCCCGCCACCGCCATGGGAACGACAGCTGCCCACGGGGCCAGCGGCACCAATGGGACGGCTGCGGTGCCGAGGATGGTTACCGGCGCCACGAGCGGCGCCGCCACCATGTTCGCCAGCAGCGCGAAGGACGAAAACTGGGGCTGCAGCAGGACAATCACCGGCCCGCAGAACAGCTGGGCCGAAAGGGGAACCGCGAGTCCGGCGGCCAGCCAGCGCGGAACGACAGGCGGAAGCCACTCCATGATCCGCGGGCCGGCCACCACGATGCCCAGCGTTGCCAGCACGGACAGGAGGAAACTGAAGCTGGTCCCGAGTGCGGGGTCCGCCATGAGCAGTCCAATCACCGCAAGCGAGAGGAAGCTGAGTCCGCGCCCGGTCCGGCCTCCGGACAGGGATACCAGCCCGATCGCCCCCATAAGCGCGGCCCGAAGGACGCTGGCGTCCGGGCCGACAATCAGCACGAACAGTGCCAGTCCCGCCAGTGCAGCCGCTGCAGCGGGCGCCCGGGACAGGCGAAGAGATCGGGCAGCCAATAACAGTGCCCCCAGGATAAGGCTGCAGTTTGCCCCAGTGAATGTTTTCAACAGAGGTGGGTACGCACTAAGCAGAACCTCAAGGACTGCCTAGGCAGAATTGCACTGCCTGCTGAGTCGCCGCACGTCCGGATTCGAAGGCCTTTTGCTAGGAAGGACATGGTTCCGGCCTCCCCCAGTCCCCATCGTATCGAGGAGCGTCGAACGAGCCGCCCTACGTAGGCGTTGCCTTTGGAGGGCGGCTGCCCGGCGCATGAAGTCGTCGAGTCGTTATGCGGAGCTCGTATTGCTGATGGGCACATCGATGTGCGGGATCCGGAAACCGCGGGCCCTGCTGGATCTCCTTATCCATGAGGCCACGTCGCGGTTTCGTCGGGTGACTAAGGGTGTGGCCGTCGGCAGCTGGGATCCGCCCAATTCACAGCTCTACGATGCCGCCCGCGAGCTTGGCTACGCGGACAGTCTGCTGGCCCAGGGCGTCGTGGGCGAAGTGGCTGCCACTCTGATCGCCGAAGGAGGAAATAGCGTCACCACCATCAATGACCGCACGATTGCCATCCCTGCCGAAGCCCTGAAGAACATTACAGAGGTTATCAGCGTCGGCGATGGCGCCTCGAAAGCCCGTGCAATGCGGGGCAGCCATCGCGGCCGGCCTGGTACATTCCGTTGTCGCCGATGCTTCGCTGGCACGCGAACTGCTGACCATGAAATAGCGACTAAACACCGCCTTTCGTGGCGCCGACCGTCCAAGGCTGTACCGCACGCTGCGGTCGTTCTTCCTTGAGCCGATGAAACGTCCGGTGGCCGTACTAAATTTGGGCTGAAGCGGCGGGAACAACATCAATGACGCCTTCTTCACCTACTTTTTGTTCCGGGCGGCCAGTGGAGCCGCAGATGAAGTCGGCTGTAAGACTGAAGACGCCGGGTCCCTGGTTGCATCGTCTTGATAGAGGATTCTTTCGCTGTTGCTGAGCGCTCCAACGTCTTCTCGGAAGCTATCAAAGTCGACAACGGCAGCACCGCGCTCGCGTCCGGAAGCGGCCGCACCGGTTTCGTTCACGGGCTACTTTCCGACCGTGTCCATCGCCTAGTTGAACATGGCTTCCAGGGCCGTGCCGGCCACAGCCAGCAGCGCAGCAACAAGGACAGCGGACATCAGGATGATCATGACCCAGTCGTACTTTGTAGGGTTCGAGGGGGTTTAACTGTTTGGCTGACTCCGACAAATTCCTGGCTTGGGTAAGGTCCGCGTTGTACGAGGCGGAATTGGCCCTTCACAACGGTGACGCCGGCCCTCGCCGGGCAATTCGGTCCGGCAATGAGTTGGTGAGTGTCATGGGCGCCTTTGGCGAAATGCCTTCGGCCAGCAGGAACTCGACGCACTGTTCACCAGCCTTGAAGCCCAGTTCTCCTACGGCCCCTCGTACCGCTTCGAGCTGCTCACATCCGACGTGCAGGGCCGGCATGGCGTAAACTGCCGGCCCTGGAGCACATCTCCACCTCGGTGGACGGGAACCACCGCAGCTTCGTTCTGCGGGTCACGCAGGTCTATCGCCGCGAGAAGGGTGCCTAGAAGATTGCGCACCGCCATGTCGACACGGCGGCCGAGTAGGGTCCTCGCAACGTTGAAGTGCCGGTCAGAGCCTCTAGCTGATAGTTAATGAGACCGCCGAAGCGGCATGCAGATTGTCTGGGCGCTAATGGCCAACCTCAATCTCAGGGTGGTGCTCCATGACCTACTCGGCCACCCGGCGGCCGCGTCCTGCTATGAGAACTCCAGTGTTTCCTCCCGGTAGGTCACATACCCCTCGCTGGTGACCCCTACGGGGCTTATGGGTTTGCGAGGGATGGGTTGTTGATCGCCTTCCAACTGCGTTCAAACGGTCGCTAATGGGCTACCACCTCCATGGTCTTAGAGTACGGTCCCAATCGATGTCCTCAGGGTCCAGAGTCACGTTGTCGACGACGTAGTCATAGGCCGCCTCAGGTGCCTTCGCAGCCGCGTCTGTGACAGCTATGTAAGCAGCAAAGGAGGCACCTGCGATTCTTGAGCCCGTTTTCTCTTCCATCCAGGATCCTGCATCGAGGAACATGTCATGGTTTACGTAGTGCTCATAGAGATTGGTGCCTATGCGCGCCCCAATAACAGCTGAAGAAACTACTGCGGCGGGAGCACCAAGCTTGCTCCCTACGTTCAAAAGAACGCTTGACCTGGCAACTATCCCTCCGATCTCGAAGGCACCGCCTAAATAGGCGGAGGTGCCGACGCCGGCGCTAGCGTAGTCGCCCTCGCTCAACGCATCGCCGATGGAGGTCAGAGAATCGAAGGTACCGCCCACAAGATTGTAGTAACCAAAAAGTCGCCAAGTGGTCCGGTACCCGGGACGGTTCCAGAGTTTGTTGACGTCGCGCTCCAAGGCTACGCCTCCGGCCGACGTGTCCAGAGGAGCGCCGCTGCGTATTTGGCGCGCCTTAGCCTTTTGATTAAGGGAGCCCAACGATCGGTTCGGCCCTTTCTGTTGAAGTATGTGCCCCTTTCCCAACTCCAACACCGTGTCGGCCCCGGGCGCGTACTGCCCAGGGCGCGGACGGATTATGTGCTGCAGGTCGACCCTATGGCCGATGTCGTGCACATCTGGTCGATAATCTCCTCCCATCGAAGCCTTGAAGTCATTTTTGAGCTTGACGACATCAGGACGGCGACGGATGTCTTGTGTCGATGTCTTCTGTCCAGGCAGTCGGGACCGGATGCCAACTGCACGGTCAGTGGGGTTGTTGATGCGCCGGCGGTAATCTCGGAGAGTCTCGGAACCGACGCTGTCGTCCAGTGCGAGCGTGAAACCCTCAGGATTTCTGTAAGCCAGCTCCGCGCCAACCTTCGCGCCGATCGAAGGGTGAGATTGCTGGCTGTCCGTGCCCTCTGGGTCAATTAGGCTGAGGGGATCGTTCCGAACGAAAGTGTACAGGTTGCTACCGTCGATCAGGCCCTGGGGGTCTCGTTGTAGGAATCGTCCGTCCACGGGGTCGTAGGCTCGGTAGCCGCATTCATAGTTATTACTGGCCCCGACGAACCGCATTCCTGCAAAGTAAAATATGTTGTTATCCATCGGTGCCGGCGGCGCGAGTAGCTGCCCGAAGTCGTCGTACTCGTAATTGCTGCTAACTTCCCTTCCGCGGAAAAGGATCCGTACCGACCTGCTCAAATCATGCAAGGGGAACCATTCCATGCCAGCACCAGTCGACATCAGACAGGGATTGTCGCAATCCATGTTTAGGATGCTGAGCCGCGGCCCGGTGGCGTCGTGCTCCTCGATGATGCTTCGCCCCTCATAGAACAGGGCTCGAATCCCGGCGTCCGACCTTTCGACACAGATCCTCCCAAATGCGTCTCGCAAGAGCTCGAGCTGGATCTGATTTTGCTCGCGAAGCGTCACGAGCTGATTCCGGTAATCATAACCATAAGTACGGTTCTTGTATGATTTGCGATTGCCGTTGGCATCATACGCAACGGCATTGCCATCTACTTCAGCGTATTGATTTAGGTCGTTCGGCATATATAGATGGGCGCCCGTAGCGGTGTTCGCAGTGCGGCGATTGTCTGTCTCGTCGTAAGTGTATGTGCTAGCAAATGGCCCTATAGCGGTCAGCAGGGCATCGATTTCATGCTGGCGATCGGGAACGGGGTCAGCTAAGGGCAATGAAGGGGCAGCAAGGGTGGAAACATCTGGGAGTCCGGGTATCGCCAACTCGTGGACGGAGCGAAGCCGAGAAAGGGAATCATAAGTGAAGCGCTTTGCCTGGCCCTGCCCCACCTGCCCTTCTTCGAGCCGTTGGCAGACTCGCCCGGCGGCATCGTAAAGCTGCTGCTGGTGCAGGGACCGTCCTACGGCAGACACGTGCTCGATGTCGATAGCTCGGCCGCCAAAGTCATAGCGATAAGCCGTGGTTACTCCATTGCTTCTACTGATCCGTGCGGGCCTCAGCCCCGAGTAATCAATGGTGGCGATGATAAACTGATCGGGCGTGCCTTGACCTCCCGGATAACCTTGGCCGCGACTAGTCTGCTCGACTGCAACCACTCGGTCCAGCGGGTCTCGGTGGAATCGGACTGAACGGCCGGAAGGGTACGTCAAAGAGGAGACAGCTCCGGTGTCACTGGTCTCCCGTAAAAGTACGTACTGGTGATTACCGCCTAAGCCACTGGCTGGGGTAAATGACACCGACTCGCGTTCCGGAGCGAGCGAATCATATGCGATTTGGATCTCTGCGAAGTCGTTGGTAGCCAAAACGACTCGGTCCAGAGCGTCATATTGGAACCGAGTGTGGGCGGCGCCCTCGGGAATCAACTCGTCTGGGAGGGTGGCCACATCAAGTATCACGCCTGTATTGCGGTTTAGCGCATCCCAAATTAGATCACGGCAAAGCCCGTTGCGATCACGGTATGACGTGGCGTTCCCCACAGAATCGTAGGTGTACTCGTCGTGCGTCTGATCGGCCAACGTCGTAACGCGTAGCCGTCCGGCTGTGTCATAACTAAACAGGGTGGCGTGGCCTAGATGATCGGTGCACTGGATAAGTTGGTCGTCTAGGTTGTAGGAGTACGACGTCCGGATGGCCGTGACGGGGAATCCAGGAATTTCTAGCAGCCTGCGCATTTCTTTCCGGCGACCGAAGACGTCGTAGTCGTGCTCGGTCTCATTGCCCATCCTGTCAATGAGATGAACAGGTAGCCCACGGCTGTTGTACTCCACGTGGCTGGTGCCGGTAGTGGTCCGATGCGAATCCAGCCGATTCAGTTCGTCAAAGGAGAAGGACTCGGCAAACCACTGTTCACCAACAGCCGCTCCGGATGCCGGGTCAACAGTAACTTCTTTACGGTCCACTCGGACAACGTTGCCTTCCTTGTCGTATTTGAGGCGGACCTCATTGCCTAAAGGATCTGATCTTGCGGCTACCCGCCCAAGGACGTCGACCTGGACGGGAAATTCACGATCGTCCTGGTCGACTTCCTTGACGATGTTCCCCAAGTTGTCACGGAACAGGCGAAGCTTCAAATCTCGCCCAGGGCCAGCGTTGCGATAGGAGGAAAGGACCTCGGCTTCTTGAATTGGCGCCTGAGGGGGGAAACGATTGGCTGCGGCAGAAATGAGAAGACCGAGTTCGTCGTATTCAAATGCGCGCCGTTGCGCAAGCACAAATGCATCGTCATCTTGCTTTTCGTAGAGGCACTCGACTACAGGATTGCCTAGTTTGTCGAAGTGCCGAACTGAGCGATTGCCGAGGGGATCCTCGACCTGAATGTTGCGACCCAGCGCATCGTAGGTATAACGACTCACGTAGCCTCGGGGGTCGGTGAGTAACTGCAGGCGCCCGTCGCCGTCGTAAATTCGCCGAGTAACTGCATGAACCCCAGCAAAATCATCGATCACTGCAGACACTAACCCGCGCTCGTTGTAGCGGAATTTGCGGATCCGGCCGACGGCGGAGAGCACAATGGCTGGTCGACCCGCACCGTCAAATCTCATCCTTTGAGTCTTACTGTCAGTTCCCGTCGGATCGCCAATTCGTTGGTACACAATGTGTCCCTCATTGTCGTACCGACTCGCTGTCAGCAGACTCCCGGTCCGGGTGCCGTCGGCATCGGCCAACTCCTGCTCGCTGAGCAGAAGGTTTCCGGCACTGTCGAAGGAGTTCACCGTGCGAATCGAGAGTGGCGGGGTGCTGACAGTTTCAAGAACCTGGCTGCGCTCATCGTAGACAACCGATGAGACGTAACGCCCGTCGCCGGCTGATTCCGCAGAAGGACGCGCCAGCTTGACCGTACGGCCAAGATCGTCTGGTTCAAGCGAGTGCCGGAGGCCGAGCCCCCCCGGGTCGACGAAGAAGCTGGTCAGGAATCCTGCTTTGATGCCGGCGTCATCAGGTGCGTACTCGTGCACTGTGTGCAACCCGTTCGGAGCAATGGTCTCCACGACCCGACCATGGTCGTCATAGCCGCTAAAGTGCGTCCGAACCGGCTGTCCAGGGTTACCATCGGGCAGCGTCGGGGTTGGCAAGTCGACAAATTCCAAGCGTCCGGAAATGGGCCCGTTTGCGTAGGTATACCGCGTCATCCTGCGGTTGTACTCATTGTCCTCCTCAGCGTCCGGATCCGGGGAGGTCGTGACCCTTGGGTCGGATGCAGTTAGCACTTGACCGGCCTCAGGTTCATACGTGAACTTTTGGATCACGTCATCCCCTCCAGCACCAAAAATGTCGGGGAAGACTTCACTGGACCAGAGGCCAGCAATTTGGCCCAGTTGTCCCAAATCTAGCCCCTTGGTTCTTTTGACCACGGTGAGGAGGTTGCCGAACGTTAAACGGGCTGTAGGCGTAAGATTGTTATCTTGTTCCGGCCTTGTACCCTCCTGGACGGGAAACCGGCGGTCGTACAGGTCACGACCCCATAGCCCTTGCGTAAGAGTCCCCAGCGGACTCATCACAGCGGTGAGGTTGCCGTCGCGGTTATATCGGTAGTGGGTCGTCAGGAGCCGTGGGAGCCCATCGATCCGTGCAACTTCCTCGTGCATCAACAAGTTGCCATAAGCGTTAAATAAGTGCCGGGTTATTTGGCCGTCACGCTCGGTGACAATGGTCTGATGACGAGGTAATTCGTGCTCGGCGTAGGGCAACGCGAAGTCCTCTACCACGTCGGAGTAATCCATATCGACTTGGCCGCTACCTTGTCGCTGGGCCACCAACCGCCGATAGTTAAGCAGTCCCCTGTCTGTACCGTACTCGTTCTCCAGGCGGATCCTGCCGTCGGGATCCAATATGGACGTTAGATGATGAGCCATGTCAGGCGCCGCGGTGGCAACACTCATGTAACCGTACTCCGTAGTGGCACCCCGTGGTTGTGCTCGAGTAGCCGGCAAAGTCATGCCGACGAGATCAGCTTCAGAACCGAAGTGATACTGCCACGTGCGCCCAGTGTAGTCACGGATGGCAGTCAAGAACTGATCGTTGTATCGGAACTCCAACCGTCGGCTCGGCTCATTCACGAACATTCGAGAGAGGAGTCCGTCCGTATACTCAAGGGTGAGGGCGTTGCCGAAACGATCGACAATTTTCGTTGCTAGGTACACGAGTTCTGACATGCCAGGTTGCTGCTCGTAGGTAATGCTACTGCGATCACTTCGGCTGAAGATTAGGGAGTCATTACCCTCGGTCACTACGCCGTGCACGCCGGGCGGAGGAACCCAGTAAGCATGAGTCTCATGCCGAGTGAATGTCTCTTCTGCTAGTGCACCGGTTGATCGGTGGAGAGTGGCGCCTCCCGTATCCACGCGGATCCAAAGGTTGTAGCTATGATCCCATTTTTCCCCCAGGGGACCTCGGTAGTTGGTGAGTTGGGAATATGTGCGTGCAAATACGAGATCAATGCCGGCGCCGTTTAGCTGGAAGTCCACAGTACTGTAGCGGAAATCTCCATCAAATAGCTGCACCGGGTCCGCTGCCTGCGCGACGTTCCCCCGCGTCGGGGTGGTGTCATGGAATTTAGATATAGTGGGGGGTCCGTCGGATACGTAACCAAAGAGGTCGGGACCGACTTCGTCCACAACCTGTTGCTGCAATCGTTCGAATCGAGGGCGGAAAGCCGGATCGCTGCTATTGCGTCTCCAAACGTTTTTCAGGAGGAAGTCCTTGAACGCCGCTAGGTCTTTGATCGGGTGATTCTCATCTTCCGCAAAGACGACGGCTGCATCTTCCCCGATCCTGAGGTAGTGAGTTCGCAACTCTGCCCTTATTTGTCCGTCGCTCATGTTGGAGAGCTCTCCGGATGGGGGCAAGTCTTCGTGTGTGTCGGGAGTGGTCCCCGGGTTCGTTCCCTGATTGCTCGGACCGGGCATTGCCTTCCCTTTCCCTCACTCCACCTGCTGCGAAGGGGCCGTTAGCTTGTCGATGACCCGCCGACGGATCTCGGCTGTAGCGATAGAGTCTTCCTCGTTCATGTTGATGGCAAAAAGGTCACTCATAGTTCGAATCTTGCGCGCTTCGAGATCCTTGAGGTCCTCTTCAGTTAGGTGCCCGGCTTCCGCGACTTTTTGTATCGGAGTGGCATCTTGTCTTTTCGCATTAGCCACCAGTGACTTGAACGTGTCGGTCTCGACCAGTTCTCGTGGCTCATAGCCAACGCTAGTAGCGCGAGCAAGCATTAGGCGGTTGACGTGACTTTGAACAACGTTTAGTGCGTCGGCAACTTTTGCACGACCATTCCGTGACGCGTCCTTGGCCAATCGATATGAGGCGCTGCGGGCGGCCCCAGTGTCCGCGTAGGTAATCTCACCCACAACGGGAGGAACGGTGGGCCTGCCTGCCCCCTCGATCCGCTGGATGTTCAGACGATCATTCTCGTCGAATGTGCCGCAACTCTGCACAACACGGCGCGTGATCACCAACTGCCGGATGGGGGTGGATGGCGGAGGCGGCGGCTCGACAGGAGGGGGAGTCGGGTCCGGCTCTGGTATTTCTTCTCCATTTCGTTGCGTGGGAGCGCCGTCGTCGTAGCGTCGGGCGACATATGAGTGAGCCGCCACACTAGTCGTTACCTCGTGCCCGGTGTCGAGTCCAGCCTGTACGCAAAAGCCCGATAGGTCATGGGGCATGTGGACAACAACGAACACTTCTTGTACGCCTTCGAGTTTGCGTTCTCCCGCTATCAGGTTGAACTCTGTGCTTGCTTGGTCAGACACCGTATGCGGCCTGGGTGCGATGACGAACAGGGCACGGTTACTTCCAAGGTGGTAGCCGTTGAACAGTTGATACATCTGGCTGCTCTGGGTGGTTTTGCTCAACGTTTCGCGCTTCTCCCGCGAGGTGTCCGTGGTGTTTTGATTTATGGTGGTATCGCTCCAACTGTGGGATACTGACGCCCCACCACCGATGGGACCAATGCTGAAGCCTCCGGATGCCGAGAGTTCTGTAGCAGTTACGCTGGTACTTCCCTTGGTGATCTCCGTCTTCGACGCACTGCCAGATAGATATTCCCCGCCTTCTGACACTGCCTCGTACATTTCTCGCTTCTTAGGCTCGAAGTCCATGATGTATGGGTAGTCGTCCGGCGAAGCGCCCTCCCTGTCACTGGGATAGACCGCCAATTGCATAATGGCGCCAAGGCAAGGCCAGTATTGGGTGGACCAACCACTAGAAGTGATGACTTCCCAAGTAGATCGCTGAAGGTCATCAAGTGCCCCCGAGTCTTCTCTCAATTGTTGAGCTCCGGAGAGGTCTTCCGAGGGGTTGTAGCCGGTAATGCTGCATGTCAGCTTCAAGTAGACAATACGCGAATTGGGGTAGTCGTCCGCCGTCTCCTCCCTAGGCACCAGATAGTAGTAGACGGCAAGAGAGGACCGCCATTTGGCGCCAAATTCAAAGTCACCGAAATTGGTGTCAATCATATCTCTGGAATAGGCAAGTCGGACCCAAGTTACGTCCAGAGGGGGAGAAAATGATTGGATGGACATCTAATTTCCTCCAGTGTCAGGCTGCAGTTGAACGAATAGATTTAGACGAGGTACGGGCGGTCACACGAGGATGCCGCTCTCGCCAGACAGTAGCCGCATAATTCGAGCGCCTTATGCGCGGCAAGCAGCAATACGAATGTGTATTCTGCGGACTAACTTCACCCCTTCCTGTGTTTCAAGGACTTCAATGTGGGGGTTCCGGATTCTTGGCACAGGTGGCCAGTTCGACAGGGAGATCTCGACCTGTCACGAACGTGAGTTTGATAGAGAGCATTTTGGCAGTGAAGAGGACTGAAAGCAACACCGCGCGTTGACTCATCAAAGATGCCCGCCTAGCTGGATTCGGGGAAGCATCTAGGAATGCCCGCGTAGCGGTGTGTCCGCCGGGCCGGTGATCGCGGGCGCGGCACTGTGAACCATGGAGCTTTCGATGAGTGAACGCCGTGCTGTTACGAAGGCCATCGCGACCCGTTATGTGCGCTCGTCACGGACGGCCAAGAAGGCGATTCTGGATGAGCTGTGTGCGGTGACGGGGTGGCACCGGGATCACGCACGGAAGGCGTTGCGCCGTGCGCTGGTGCTGCGGCCTGCCAGGGCCCGGGCGCCGCGGCCGCCGCTGTATGGCGAGGAGGTCATCGAGGCGTTGCGGTTCTGCTGGGCCGTGCAGGGAACGTCGTGCGGGAGGCTGCTGGCGGCTGCGCTGCCGGATCTGGTGCCGCGCCTGCGCCGGTTCCAAGAGCTGGAGATTGATGACGCGACGGAGGCTTTGCTGCTGAAGATCGCCCCGGCAACCATTGACCGCCGGCTGAAGCAGGACCGGACGAAGCTGGAGCCGCGGGGCCGGTCCCATACCAAGCCCGGGACTGTGTTGAAGGACTCGATCCCGATGCGGACCTGGGCCGAATGGGACGATGCGGTGCCCGGGTTCGTGGAGATCGATCCGGTCGGCCACGAGGGCGGGAACAGCAGGGGCGAGTTCTGCTTCCCGCTTGACATCACGGACATCGCGACGGGCTGGACGGAGACCCGGTCGGTGAAGAACAAGGCCCAGAAGTGGGTGTTCGCCGCGATCAAGGACGTCACGGCCGCGTTTCCATTCCCGATCGTGGGCATCGATTCGGACAACGGTTCTGAATTCATCAACTGGGAACTGCTGGCGTGGTGCGAGCAGGAGAAACTGACGTTCACCCGATCCCGGTCCGGGAACAAGAATGACGGGGCGCACGTGGAGCAGAAGAACTGGCACATCGTGCGCCAGACCGTCGGCTACCACCGCTACGACACGGCCTCCGAGCTGGAGCTGCTGAACCGGATCTGGGCGCTGCAGCGACTGCTGACCAACCACTTTCTGCCCCAGCAGAAACTGATCGGGAAGGTCCGCACGGGCGCGAAGATGAGCAAGAAATACGACCGGCCCGCGACCCCGTTCCAGCGTTCTGGCATACAAGGGCACCGTCTCACGGGACGTGAAAGCCCGGCTAAAACGCCAAAACAAGCCACTCAATCCCGCCGCGCTACAGCGCCAGATCCAAGCCCTCTGCGCGGAACTCCTGACCCTGACCACCGCCAAACACTCCGCGACACCGCAGCCAGCGATCCGGGCAAAATCAAACGATTCCACGATCCATCCCAGGCGGGCATCTTGACATGATTCCCCGGGGGGGCCGCGTTGACTCTCTAACTCGGAACGCGGGAACGTCACAACGGACGCCCTTAAGGACCTGCTCGACAGGGCAGAAGTCAGCGTGAATTGGAGTCTGCGCCTGCCAACTGACACAAGCGACAGGGGCACCGGCGAAAAAGAAAGGGAATACCGACTGGTTTACGCTCGGTAAAAACACTCGACTGCGCCAACTTATCTAGGCAATCGCCGCTTGGACCTACGAGAGCAGTGGGAATCCTGCCCCCGTCCACGGCCTCGACACTACTCCTTTCAAAACCTCCATAGCTCGTACTACGACAGAATCAGAGCACTGTACCGCCCGATACCAATTTCGGCTGAAACGGGCATATTATCCCACTGGATGGGGTCCGCATTGGAACCATGCCCACGGAACGTCGCCGAACCCTGTCGGTGACGGTCGAAAACTGAGCCATATTGACGGTTGAAAACTGAGCCACCCGTTCCAAACGATTGGGTGGGTGATCACAGTGGAGGATTGGGCGCTTATTCGGCGGTTGCATCTTGCCGAGGGTGAGTCGATGAGGTCGATAGCGACGCGGCTGGGTATTTCCCGGAACACCGTCGCGAAAGCGGTTAGCGCCGATGGTCCGCCGACCTATGTGCGTGCGCCGCAGGACTCCGGGATCAAGGCGGCGGAACCGGCGATCAGGGCCTTGTTGAGGGAGAACCCGCGGATGCCGGCGACGGTGTTGGCGGAGCGTGTGGGCTGGTCCGGGTCCCCGGCGTGGTTCCGGGAGAACGTGGCCAGGATCCGGCCGGAGTATGCCCCTGCCGATCCCGCGGACCGGATCAGTTACGAACCCGGGGATCAGGCGCAGTGCGACCTGTGGTTCCCGGAGGTGCGGATACCGGTCGGTGGCGGGAAGCCGAGGGTTTTGCCGGTGCTGGTGATGGTGTCCTCGCATTCGCGGTTCATCATGGCCCGGATGCTCCCGTCGCGGATGACCGGGGACCTGTTGGCCGGGATGTGGGAGCTGATCGGGTCCCTGGGTGCGGTTCCGCGGCGGCTGATCTGGGACAACGAAGCCGGCATCGGGCGGCGGAACAGTTATGCCGCGGGGGTCGCGGCGTTCGCCGGGGTCCTCGCCACGAGGATCGTGCAGGTCAAGCCTTATGATCCGGAGAGCAAGGGAGTGGTGGAGCGGGCGAACCAGTTCCTGGAGACCTCGTTCCTGCCCGGCCGGGCCTTCGTATCGCCGGAGGATTTCAATGCCCAGCTCGGTCAGTGGCTGCCCAGGGCCCATGCCCGGCTGGTCCGGCGGACAGGTGCGAGGCCTGCGGAGCTGATCGGCCAGGACAAGGCCGCGATGCTGGGGCTGCCGCCGGTTCCGCCCGTGACCGGGTTCGCGGCCCGGGTCCGGCTCCCGCGGGACTACTACGTCCGGATGGGGTCCAACGACTACTCCGTGCATCCGCAGGCGATCGGCAGGTTCGTCGATGTCACCGCGGACCTGGAAACCGTCATGATCAGCCTGGACGGGCGCTGCGTCGGAAGCCACACAAGATCCTGGGGCACGGGGTTGACCGTCACCGATCCGGACCATGTCGAGGCCGCCCGGACGTTGCGGAAAGCCTTCCAAAACCCGGCCCCGGATGGCGACGCGGCCGGGCTGCGGGACCTGGCTGACTACGACCGGGCGTTCGGTGTCGTCCTTGATGACGGGCAGGTCGCATGATGACCAACGCGAAAGAAACCGCCGGCCAGATCGAGTACTACTCCCGCGCGATGAAGGCCCCACGGATCCGGGAAGCGGCAGCCAGGCTCGCGGACCAGGCCCGCGAGACCGGCTGGACCCATGAGGAATACCTTGCCGCGGTCCTGTCCCGGGAAGTCGCCGCCAGAGAAGCCTCCGGAGCCGAAGCCCGTGCCCGGGCAGGCGGGTTTCCTGCCCGCAAGTCGCTCGAGGACTTCAGCTTCGACCATCAGCCCGGCCTCAAACGCGACACCATCGCGCACCTGGCCACCGGTGCGTTCCTCACCGAGGCGTCCAACGTCGTCCTGCTCGGGCCGCCCGGAACCGGGAAAACCCACCTTGCAACCGGGTTGGGGCTGCGGGCCACCCAGCTGGGCCACCGGGTCCTGTTCGCGACGCCATCGACTGGGTCGCCCGGCTCCAAGCTGCGCATCAGGGCGGGCGGCTGCCGCAGGAACTGGTTCGGCTGCGCCGCTACGGGCTGATCATCGTCGATGAGGTTGGCTACATCCCGTTCGAGCAGGACGCCGCGAACCTGTTCTTCCAGCTCGTCTCCTCACGCTACGAGCACGCCTCGCTGATCCTGACCTCGAACCTGCCGTTCGCCCGCTGGGGAGACGTGTTCGGTGACCAGGTCGTAGCCTCGGCCATGGTCGACCGCATCGTCCACCATGCCGAAGTCGTCACCCTCAAAGGCTCCAGCTACCGGCTCAAGCACACACGGACAGACTCTCTGCCCTCGACAAGACCGGAAAATACGGCAGAATAACCAACGTCAACGTGGCTCACTTTTCAACCCACGAAACGGCTCACTTTTCGACCGGCGCTGACAAACCCGAAGTAGTACCCGATGTAGTTGCTGAGCGCACCCGCCCGCGACCTCCTCTGGGTAGTCGGATTCGATAACTTTGGTGAGCATCAGCCCCGAAATTCGCGATTACCACATCATCTCGGTGTCCTCCGCGGTCCCACCGATGAAAAGGCGACGATCTTCCCTGCGTGTTTGGTGTGGTGCAGGTGCTGTGCCCAGTACCTTTCTCCAGGGACGACCAGCTAAGCAGTCACGATGAAGGTACCGAGCAATACCCCCAGAAGGGTGAAGGAGAAGGCTTCCTGATAAGCGTCAGATGGTTGTCTCGGTCATGGCAATCGCATTGAAACGCGAATGCGGCTACGCCTCCGAGATCCTCGGCCTGCCTCCCAGAGACGCCTGAGCTGACAGTTAGCCGCTCCCCCTGCGTCCGCTTGACCCGGAGGGATCCCCCTCTACCTGCGCAGTTCCGAAGCTGATGCGCTCGATCATCTGCACTCCATCACGGTGGATCCAGTTCGAATTTGCTTAGAGCCCGGTGGCGGTCATCTCCCGGCTGCGGTCATCGACGCTTCAACGAACGCGGCCCACGCCCGCGCGTTATCGAGGGTGTGCCAGGCCGGTCTGTCCGCAACCTGGCCGATGGTTCCGAGGAGCTTCTTGACGATCGCGTCCGCGTCTTCATCCGTCCGCGGGAGGGGCTGACACCAGAAGTCGTTGTCGGGCCTATCTGCCCAACTATAGGCTTGGCGGATCCCCCTCCGAACCGGATCCCCGTGCTCAGTCGACTTGATTCGATTGAGTGCCGCTGTTTTGAGAGTCCGCATCGTCGCCTCGCGACCGGCTGTGTTAGGAACGTTCACTAGTGCGACGGGGCGGTGAAGGTAGAGGGCGAATATGGCCTCGGACGACGTCCCGTCGCTGGCTCCGATGGCGATCGCGGCGTGGCACAGACATGCTTCAACGAAGTTGCGCTCGTGGTTTCCGCCTGGCGTCAACACGCCGCCCCGATGCGATTCAATCCACGGCGCGGGCGAAGGCTCGTTCGCGACTCCGATCCACACCGGGGCGTCGGCGGTGGTGTTACTTTCCCCAGCGGCCACGATCGCGATGTCCTTAATCTGGGTGGCGGGATTTATCCACGTGCCGCCAGTCAGAACGATGGCCCCCTGACGCGCTATCGCTCTTCCGAAGAGTCTCGCTGCCTCAGGCTCATTGTCGGAGGGGCGATTACTCCCGAAGACTGCAATTAGCGCGGGTGCCACGGCTCTTTCCTCTCCGTTCAGACCTTGTAGTATCCTCCGGGGCTCGCACGCGTGCAAGGGGGTAAGCGAAACTCTGGATATGGAGCCTTCCGCACACCCACTGGGTCTTGGGAACCCTATGCCGAGGCCGAGGAGCACTTATGCCGGGAAGGGACAGGCCGGTTGCAATACTAGCGCCTCCCGCCGCGACGGCCCGGCCGAGCAGCCCTTCCCGCGATGTGCCGGGGATACTGGCCTGCGGCCGCGACCGCGACGAGCAGATCGCCACCAGCCATTTTGACTGTTGTTGCCCCGCGCCTGGCATGTGTCGACCCGACCCACCGTTAGGGGAACTGATAAAAGCCCCGACCCCGGGGCATCCAAGAGCACCAAGCCCGACCCAAGCTTCTTCTCAGAGGTGGGTAGCCGAAGCACCCTTCCCAGAAGTGGGCAGCCCAAAGAACCGCGTCTTCCCGGGAGATTTCTGGTATCCCTCCTATGCAACAAAGTCATGACTTGCCTAGGCAGAAGCACCGCAGTTTGCACCAGAGAATGTTTAACTGGGAGATGGGTCCTTCCTACGCGAATCACCCCGCTTGCCCTGCTCCACACGTACGTGGCTCAAGGGCAGCGTTCCGCCACGTGCTTGCACTGAATTGGCCTGGTCTCACGCCGTTCAGGCCGATGTTCGAAGCCGGCCTGGAGAGCGGGTCCACTGTCCGTTTTCCATGCCCACACTTCCGTCGCCACCCCGAGCGCACGGGCCTCCTCGTCAAGTCGGTACAGCAGGCTGCAGGCCACCATGATGCCCCACATGCTCGATTCCGCATGTGGCAACCTCTTCGTGACCTCCTCGGGATCTCGCACAACTGCGGCACGACCACCGGGACGGTTCACAATCGAAGGTCAGTGGCCCAAGATCTTCAGGAAATCAACGGAAGCGGAGGTCGCTTCTCTGCAGACAGACCGGAGCGTTCAGGCTCCGGCCAGCTGGGTACCTGGCTCACATCATTCCCATACGCCAAAATTGTCTGAGTCGCGAGATCGGTACACGCCTGAACAAAGCCCTCTGCGCACATGAGCCGCATCGAGTTCCCTCTCGCCACGCGTCAAGACCTTCTTCCCCCCATTGTCGGTCTCTGGATTCTGGCGACAGTCATGGCGCCCGGCGGAACGCCGAGGATGAGCGAATGGACGCGAGCGTAACCGCAGGATTCGTAGATGGGCTCGGCTTCCTCCTGACCAGGGTCCCCACCACCACAGCGTTCCTTCGGACTTAGCTCCCGAAGAGCTTCGCCCCAATCTTAGAAAAGATGCCAGGCTCTTTGGACGCGTCAATAATGACCGGATCAGCCGAGAAATCCGTGCCTGAGTCAGTGACCGGGAGCCGCTTGTTGTCCCAATCCACGGTCTTCAATTCAGAGTTGTACACCGGCGGCGTAATGCCTTCGGCACGCAGAGCGTCCCACATCCATTGCGGAATGTTGTCCACGGTCCGCGGAAACGCCTTCAGTTCCGACCGGACGTCCGCTGCGTTCGCCGGGCGATTCCCGTCTTCAGGCCTACCGAATATTCCCTTGGTCAGGATCTCTTCATCGAAAACTTCCAGCCAGCCGACGGCATTGGGAAAGAGATGAACACGATAGGTCTTGTAGGTCCCCCGTCCGGGGACATAGAGACTGCTTCTGACATCAAGTAACCACGCATCCATCAGCTCGTGCGAGAAGTCAATGAAGCCATCGCAGAATCCCCACGTACCATCGCGTAGAACGTTTTCATACCGCCTGGCCATGCCTTGCTGAATAACGGAGGTACTGATCACTTCGTCAGCGCCAAATCCTAAGCCTCCTTCAGCAAAGGTTTCCGCCTGCAGCTTCTCGAGACCTTCCCGGATAAGTGCGCTCGTCACAACGGTTCCGTCTGACATGTTCGGCCTCCTATTTCATAAGATTATTGAAAGGAACCCTTTCAGGAACCTCATCGTCAAACCAATGTGTGAGCGTGAATGTGTCGGGTAACCCAGGTTTCCCGCCTGATGGGGTACTCATGGCCCACTTCAAGTCTAGGGGTTTCCCCGTCTGCAACCGCTTCTTCGCGTCATCACGAATGCGGTTTTCCACCTCGAAGAACTTCGCTTCACCCTCGCTGATATTGGAGTCACCGGCACCGCGGTTCTGGAACTGGTGCTGCGCGAAGAGGCCGATCCGTTCGCCCGGGGCCCCGAGGAATGAAGGCGCTGAATGCCCGCCTTCGTAGCCCAAGCCGCCCACCCTCTTCCCCGCGAGGAGTTGTTGCCAGGCGTTGCGGTTCATGTCGCCGGCGAAGGTCGAGGTGATCCTTCCCGATACTCTTTGGGCGTGTCCGGCGGCGTCCGTGGTGTACGTGAAGGTGTTATCCAGTCCACCGTCCACCTTCGCCACCACGTTGTACGTGACGTTCGGCACCGGCTTATTAAGTTCAGGTGACCAGGCACCACGGATCCCCGCGTACGTGTCGACCCTCACGACCCTTCCGGTGGCATCCGTGTAGTACTTTTCGACCGAGTCGACGGCCTTGCCCGTCACGTGGTTCATCCTGGACCGGTGTTCCACCACGTACTCGGTGTTCGGCTCCAGGCCGGTGCGGGCCGCGAAGTTGTCCCTTACGCTGACCGGGAAATTCCTATGACCGCGCTCGAGGGTGATCGTCCGTTCAATAGTTTCGGGCTTCGGGAAGTGCTCGACAGGGGCGACAACTGGTGTCGTGGTTGCTGTTCCCGGGACGTGCCCGGCCGGAGCGCGACCGCCTCCCGGGAGGTGGTCCGTCGGAACAGCTGAGGACAAGGAATCCGCCATCCGTCCCAGCGGTCCCTGCCCGAGCCCGCTGCTAATCCCAGCTGGCGCAACTTTCGGGAACGCCTGGTCCAGTGCTTGATCAGTGGCACGCAAGACGGTCGCCAAGCCGTCCGAGGCGCGGGTAGCTGCGTGATCCACGGCCGCGGGCAACTTGTCCAACGCCATCCAGGCGTTGACCTTCATAGCTGTGATCGTGTCCATGACTTTAACGGTCGTTTGGGGCATAACCAGGTCGGAGACCTTCAGGGCGAGCGACCCGGGTTTGGAGAGGAAAGCACCGGTGCTATAGAGACCCTGGGCTGCACTGCCCATCCCTGCCGAGAGCCGGCCCGTGGTCGCGATGCTGATTTTTTCCGCGACCGATCCGGCCTTGCTGGCGACTGTCCCGGCTTTGCCTACGCCTAGTGCCGGGACCAGTAGCGATGCCAGGCCGAATACATTGGCACCGGCGGCCCAGCCGGCGTTCGTCTCGGCGTCCTCGGCGTGAATGATGCCTGCCCCCACCGCACCCCAGTCAACCGAGCGGGGGTCAGTGGTGGCCAAGGTTCTGAGGCCCGCCATGGCGCCGTCATTCTTCGCCTTGTTACTCAGAACAGGGAGCAGCGACCATACACCGTCGACCAGCATCACTGCGCCGGCACCAAATCCATACAGTTCTCCGAGGACGCCGTTGGGACGGTAAGGGACGGTTTGCTGGCCCCAAGGGTTTTGGTCCTGGTCATTTTGGATCCCGAAAAGTGTTCCCGCGTTGAACAGCCCCTCAGTGATCCAGTTCCCGGATCGGAGGTCAGTATGCTGGAGACGTTCCGAGCGGTGAACCTCCGCCCCTGACACTGCTGCCATGGCGGCGGCGCACGTGTCCTGCGCATTCAGATAGTCGTTATGGATGGCCTGAACTTCGGCTGCGAGTGCGTTGCGGCGGCCGGTCAAGTCGGCATCGCCGCTCCAGTGCTGCTGGACCTGGGTGGTGATTTGCTGGTCTTTGACCATTGTTTTCTTCTCAACAGACGTCGGGAAGACATCAATGTCCGTATCCAGCTCCCGGACGCTTCGGCCGTAGGCCTCAAGCCGCTGCCGCAGGTCGCGGCAGGTGGAAGAGAACGTCGTCAGTGCCTTGGAGGTCAGCTGGGCGTCACTGGAGACCCTTGCCGCCAGAGGTGGAACCTTGCTGAACGCGGCCAGAACGGTCGGGGACTCCTCCGAAACATAGGAGGATCCTAATCCCGACCATGTTTGGGCGGCGGCGTCCAAACCGCTTTGGAAGGCGGCCGAATGCGTCGTGAGATCGGCGGCCGCGGTGTCGAGAGAGTCGACGTCCGGCAATTCAAAGCCGCCTGAGGGGTCCAGTCCGGACGGTCCCATTGGGGTGCCACCATGAGGCGATAAAGCCATGTTGCTCCGAACCCTTCAAGCTCTAAGGAAAGTTTTTACTGGGGCACGGGCCGGCGTCCGGCCCCCGGAAGAGAAGTTGGCCCTTCTGCCCGGGCCGCACTGCGCTGTGCGCCAGCGGCCATCTCCAGGTCTCCCTGAACGTAGAAGCTCACGGCCTGCACTGTGGAAGTAACGATCGTCCCGGTTCTGGCTACGGCTGCCCTGGCGTTTGGGCCGAGACTGTTGGTGACAACGTCGTTCAAGGCAGCCACCACAACCCCGCCAGGAATGGAGGACGCCGCGAGCATCAGAGCCTGCTCCATCCCGGCAACGGCCGGTTCCACGTTCTCCGCCTGGGTTGCGGTTGCCCTGATGGTGGCTATCGACGAGTCGACATCAATGTTCCAACTGCCGCTCATGGTCTGTCCCTATCCAATGCCCTGGACAGCGTTCCGTGCAGAGCTGATGGCCGTCGATGCCGTTTCGTCGTTGAGGCCAAGGGTGCTCTTGACGAGTGCCACGATGGCCTTGGTCTCGTTGGCGGCGGCGTTCCAGCGGGATTCCACTGCCTGGTACTCGGAGTCAACGCCGTCGGCGCGGAAGTCAGCCATTGCCTGGCTGACATCGGCCTGACGCTGGCCGATCAGGGACTCCAGCTGCGCCGCGAGTGCCTGGATGTCGCCCTGAACCTGGGCGGAAACGTTGGTGTCGAATGCGATTCTGTTAGCAGTCATGATTTAGCAGAGCCGGCCCGGCTCCCACTCCATTCCGTAGATTGAACAGCAATTTCCTGGTGAGAGGGGATGCCCCGATCAGGCACGACCCTGGAAGCGGGCACCATCGAAGTTGGCTGAGCCCTCGCTCTGGCGGGCGTTGTCGCTGGCAGCGAGGTCGCCCTGCTGGAAGGCCGTGTTCATTCCGCCCTGGCCCTGGACGATTCCTGCCAGCGCAGCGTTGAGTTCAGATGCCACGAGATCCGAGCGGTTCTTGAAGTTATCGAACGCTGCCTTGCCGGCACCGCTGAAGCGGCCCTCCAGCGGGGTCACTGCGTCCACGAATCGGCGCACGAGCGCGCCAAGGTCTTGGTTCGCTGAGTCGGTTTGCCTGTTAAGGTTCCCGACGGTCTCTGCACCCATGTCAAAGATAGCCACGAGATTCCCCCACAATCGCTCTTGTCTGGTTGCATCGCCGACGGTGGACGACAACGCGCATTAACCAGCATGTTCAACTCCACGCTATATGTCCAGTCGATGCACAAACTAATTCGTGAAGAGGCCGAGACTTGCACAGGTCGTCACCGTCCGGGGTAGGTTTGTCTGTGCCGATATTTGCCGTGGAGGGGAGCGGGATCACGCATGGCCGAAGACTATGATGGCAGGCTGTTGGAATCGGCGAAAGTCCGAAAACACAAGCTGGACGATGCGCTGCTGTTCGGCATTAATGTGCAGGAGCGAAGCTATTCCAGCAGCACCATGAAGTTGATGTACTCCCTCCTCCTTGCGGCCTTGATAGCGGCAGTCTGCGTTGGTTTCAGCTTCGTCCAGCATTTGCTGAGTGAGCGGAATAGTCCTGCCGCTACTGCCCTTCTAACGTTGTGGACAGACCTGTACCGTGTCTAACGCCCTTACCCGGATCACCGTCATCGGCGAGCACCGGCACCTGGACCTCCGCGTCCCATCCGATGAGCCTGTGGCCTCCCTGCTCCCGCAAATCCGCGAACTCATCTTCGCCGGCGTTGAAGACCTTCGGGAACGGTCATCGCCGACTGTCCTCACCACGGCCGTCGGAACGGTTATTGAAGCGTCCCAAACATTGCGGGCTGCTGCCGTACCCGACGGTGCCCGTCTTTACCTCCGGGACGAACGCGCCGTGCCGCCTTCCCCTGAGGTTTATGACATCGCGTCGTTCGCGGCTGAATCCACAGAGCGCTCCCCCCTACTCTGGACCGGAGCCCTCCGCGCTGCCGGTCTCGCCGCCGTATCCGGATTGATCATGGCCGGCAGCGGGAGCGCGGCGGTACTCCAGCAGCCAGACCAGGTCATCTTTGGGATGTCACTGGTTGGCATTCTGTTGCTCGTCGGATCCCTGCTCAGCCGATTCCGGTCCGTGCCGGCAGGCCTGTCAGTCCTGGCCGCTGGCTGGATCGTGGCAGTCTCTGTGTCGTTTACAACTAAGGACTTCCCGTCTGGGCCGCTGCTACTGGCCATTACCATTCTGACCCTCGTCGCAGCGGGCCTCGGTACTCGCCAGCCGGTCCCGTTTATCGCGACTGCCGGGCTGCTCGGGGCCCTCGGCGCAGTTTGGGCTGCCGTGCAGCAGGGCAGCGGGGATGCAGCGCTTGGTGCCGCCGTCACAGGAATAGTGGCTGTTCTCACGCTCGGTATTGCGCCCAGGCTCGCCACGGTAGTGGGCGGATTGAACGGTCTCGACGACGACCAGCGTCAGGGTGTCCGGCCCCACCGGCAGCGGACCCTGGACGCTTTTCACCGGGCGCACCGCACGCTCGCAGGGTGGTCCCTGGCTTCGGCACTGGCAGCCTCAGGTGCTGCCGTCTGTGTCTGCCTGGCATGGGACCGCGCCGAATGGTCCTTGCCTCTGGCAGCCGTACTGCTGGGAGCAGTCGTCTTCCGGGGGCTATCACTGCCCCTGTTCTGGCAGCGGATCGGGGTGTACGGGCTGGCCGCAGGCGGCCTGGTGGGAATCGCCGTCGTAGTTTCGACTCAGCTGCACCAGCCCCCCTACCTCCTGATCGCCGGTGCGGTGGGCCTGCTCACACTTGGCGCGGCCCAAGGGGCCGTCCGCGAACAGGCCGGGGCCAGGCTGCGGCTCATGGCAACACGCACTGAGACGGTGTGCGTCCTGGCCACCATTCCGCTCACTCTGGGCCTGTCCGGAGCCTACGAACAATTAGGACACACCTTTGGCTGAGCAACCACGCACGGGGTTCCCCCTCGCCCCGCAGACACAGCAGCCCCCTGGGACGGTCGGCGCCGAACCCCCTGCCGGCTTTCCCGGCATGGCACCACGCCCGCGTCAACTTGATGGTCCCCCGAGAACCGTTGAAGAAGACGCCCGTCCGACTCCCCCGGACATCGCACCTGATCCCCTGCACCGGCGGCCTCCCTCCAAACCGGCCCGCCAGCCGACCGGTGACACCTGGTGGGAACGCCTCCGGTTCGAGATTTCTGATGCCCTGACCTCGGGCGGACTGTCGGAGCGCCTGGTACGGGCCTCCTCAGCCGTGGAGGCCCCGATCACCACCGGCCGGAGGATCGTCGTCGTCGGAGTAGCCGGTGGCGTGGGCACCACGACGGTGGCGGCCCTCTCCGTTAAGCTGCTGGGCAGCATCCGGCAGGAAGCTGTCATGGCTATTGACGCCACGGACGAATCGGGCCGGCTTCTGCACTACTTGGGGGCGGCCGAAGACGCCGAACTGTCGGCAGCCGCTTTGAAACTGCGGTCAGAGCCGGTCCGGACCCTGCCCGACCTTGTGGAACGAGCGGTGTCCTGCGGCAACCAGGTTTACGCCCTCGGACGCTCAGATGTGCCCGCCGCTGCCGATACCCCGATTGGTGCCGCCGAATGGACGGACCTGTCTTCGATTTTTTCGAGGTTCCTCGCCGTGACCGTCGTCGATGCCGGGTCGTCCCCACGCTCCCGGCAGACCGCTGCCCTGCTGGAGACAGCGCACGCAATCGTCCTTGTCGCGCCGGATACGGACTTCGGAGCAGACAGGGCGGCCGCGGTACGGGCCGGACTCTTCGCCGCCCGTCCGGAAACTCCCGTGGTCACGGTGCGGACCCAGATCAACGGCCAAGCCAACGGTGCCTGGGACGCGACCGGGCTGCCTTTTGACCGCCACCTTGCCGCCGGCGGACCCATCAGGTTAAGCCGGCTGGGGGCGCGGACCCGTATCGCGGCGACGGAGATCGCCGGCTCGGCCCTGTCCGCCGCCAACGGGCGGTAGCCATGACCACCAGGATCATCCACCGCCCGGCGCGGACCGCCCTTCCCGAATCACCCGCGCCGTCAGCAGCGTTGGATGCCCCTCCCCAGCTGCCCTCAGGCGGGGGCGGCATGAACATGTTGGCGCTTGTCCCCATGCTCGGTGCTGCCACGTCCGTGACGGTCATGATGCTCTTCCGGGGATCGTCATTGGCAGGAATCGGGGCGATCATGATGGTGGCAACGGTTCTAGCGTCCCTTGCGCTGATTTTTTCCCAGCGAGGAAAGTCAGCACGGCAACGCAGTCAGAAACGCCGCCTCTACATGGACTATCTTCACCGCCGGCATAAGGAATTCGAAGCCGACGAACGCCTGGCGAGAATGGCCGCTAACCGCAGCCATCCGCCGGTTGGCCAGCTGCTGGAAACAGTGGTTGAGGACCCGCACAGGCTGTGGGAACGGCGCCGCACCAGCCCTGACTTCCTCCTCACCCGTTTTGGCACCGGCGCTGTTCCCCAGCGCATCATCTCCGTCCAGGACAGCGGGGATGCCGTCGAACGGCCCGATACTTTCATGCTGGCCGAGGCGGAACAGCTGAGTCACCGTTTCGCCTCCAATCCACACATGCCACTAACACTCCCGTTGGCCGGGGTCTCGAACGTCTCCATCATCGGAGACAGGGAAACGGCACTGACGGTCTGCCGAAGCATCCTGAGCCGCATCGCCGTTTCCCAATCCCCCGAGGATGTCGAACTGGGGATAGTCGTCGCCGACGACCGCCGGGCTGACTGGGAATGGACCAAATGGCTGCCCCATCTCCTGGACCGGTCAAACCAGCCCCGACAATCCGCAAACCACCATGGGATGGCCCGCCTCCTGGGCGCCAGCTTCGATGCCCGGATCGCTGCCGTGGCCGGCGCGGCACGGAACTTCCAGCGGCTGCCCGCAGAAGCGCTGCCCCGGCTGGTGATCATCACCGACCTGCCCGGGGAGAACGCCCTGCCGCTCCCCGGGCTGCCCGCTGACATGTCGCTCACTGATCTGGCGGTGACCCGGATCCACCTGCTGACAGACCAGAAACAGGAGCCTGACAGTGTGGATCTTCGGCTCACCGTTGATACCGGCAGCGTCACCCTGACGAACACCTCAAACGGGCAGACGGTAGTTGGCCAGGCGGACGAAGTCCATCCGGCGGAGGCTGAGTCCATTGCCCGTGCTCTGGCTCCGCTGCGCCTCTCGGAGTTGTCGCATGAGTTTGGCGAGCACAAGGCTTCACGCAGCTACGCAGAGTCACTGGGACTGAACGGATACACCGCCGAAGAGGTACACAAACTCTGGGAAACCCAGCGGGGGCCGGACTTCCTCCGCGTTGCCATCGGCATGGACGAGGACTCCTCGCCCGTCTACCTGGACCTGAAGGAGCCCGCGAAGCAGGGAATGGGGCCCCATGGCATCTGTGTGGGGGCCACCGGATCCGGCAAATCCGAACTGCTGCGGACACTGGTCCTGTCCCTGCTGACCACCCATTCCCCCGAGGATCTGAACATGGTGCTCGTGGACTATAAAGGCGGCGCAACATTCGCGCCTTTCGCTGACGCCCCCCACGTCTCGGGCCTGGTCACGAACCTTGTCAGCGATGCCAGCCTCGTTGACCGGATTTACGCGAGCCTGGCGGGAGAAGTCGTCCGCCGGCAGGAACTGCTGAAGTCCGGTGGTGACTTCGCCCATATTGATGACTACCGCAGCGCACGCGTGCGCACCCCGGACGATCCCGCACTGCGGCTTCCCCTGCCCTACCTCTTTGTCTGTATCGACGAATTCGGTGAACTCCTCACAGCGCGCTCCGATTTCATCGACCTCCTCCTCTCGATCGGACGCATCGGACGCTCCATCGGAATCCATTTGCTCCTGTCCAGCCAGAAAGTGGAATCAGGGATGCTTCGAGGGCTGGAGACCTACCTTGCCTACCGGATTGCGCTGCACACCAATTCAGAAAGCGAAAGCCGCACTGTCATTGATGTTCCGGATGCCTACCACCTCCCCAACACGCCAGGGCACGGAATCCTGAAGGTGGACACCACCGTCTTCCGTCGTTTCAAGGCATCGTACGTTTCCGGCCCGCTGCCCCGTCCGGTCGGTGAAGAGGACACCGCCTCCGCAGCAGACGCGCCGCCCCCGGTGGCCGTTTTCAGCCTCAGCCGCCCAGGCAGCGCGGACCAGCCGACAGCGGCACTCCCCGCTCCTGCCTCTTCCCCAGGATCAGGGCAAGCTCCTCAGGGCCCCACCATCCTTTCGACGCTCGTTGGTTTTGCCTCCGGCACCCAACCGATGACACCGCCGGTCTGGCTTCCCCCGTTGCCGGTCTCAATCCCGCTGTCCCAAAGTGGGGCGGCGCTCAACCTGACTTCAGCCGGACCGCGCCTGGAACAACCGGCTTACCTTTGCCCTGCTGTGGGCATCCTGGACGACCCGTCACGCCAGTGGCAGGGACCGTGGCACCTCGACCTGGCCGCGAGGGGCGGCAATCTCGCTGTTATCGGCGCACCACAGAGCGGCCGCAGCACAGCGCTCCGCAGCATCGCCGCCGCCCTTGCCCTCAGCCACACGGTCCAGGACGTAAACCTTTACGGCATCGACCTTCTCGGCAACTCACTGACCGGCTTGGCCGCACTACCGCACAGCGCCGGCATGGCAGGGCGTGGAAACCGTGAGTACCTGCGCCGGACCGTCGAAGAAGTACATTCGTTGGTCACCGCGCGGCAGGACGTTTTCGAAGCCCACCGGATAGACACTGTCAAGGCGATGCGGACAGCTCGGGCCCGCGGCGGGCTCGAAGAACTGAGCTGCACCGACCTGTTCCTTTTCATCGATGGCTTCGGTGCCCTGACGTCAGAGTTTCCGGAAATCGAGGAGATGGTCCACGACATCATGACGCGCGGGAGCACCTTCGGGGTCCACGTCGTCGTCACGGTCAGGACCTGGTCTGAGATCCGGATGACGCGGCAATCCCTGATCGGCAACCGAATCGAGCTCCACATCTCCGATCCCGCCGACTCCATCGACCGCCGTCTGGCATCAACTCTCGGCGCGGGCCGGCCAGGGCGGGCCCTCACGCTGGACAAAACCATCGGACACTTCGCGCTCACCTCCCTGGAGAACCGCCCCGACCCGGACGCCGCTGCCAGCGAACTCGAGCAGCTGTGCCAGATTGTTGCCAGCGGCACAGCCGATTCCGCCCCCGCCGTCAGGGTGCTGCCCGCAGCCGTGGAGCTTCCTCCGCCAACGGAGCGGACGTCCGGACCCGGCCTGGGACTGCGGGAGCAGGATCTGGGGACCGAAGTCCTGGATCTCTTCGGGACAGACCCAGGGCTCCTCGCGTTCGGGGACCCGGAAACCGGCAGAACCAACCTGTTGAAAAGCATTGCCTCACAATTGATCGGCTCTCATGCTCCAGGCGATGTGATCTTTGCTGTCTTTGATCCCCGCCAGAACCTGCGGAACTTCATCCCGGATGAGTACCTCGGCGAATACGCTTCGAACGCTCTCGTGGCCGCGCGGCTTGCTGAATTTGTTGCAGGCCAGATCCAGGACCGGATGGGAGACGGCAGCAAACCCGCCCTCACCATTCCCCGGATCGTTCTCCTCGTTGACGACTACGACATCCTCGCCGCAGCCGGCAACCAACCCCTAAGAGCCTTGGCTCCCCACATTCCGGCAGGCGCGGACGCCGGACTCCACGCCGTTGTGGCAAGCAGGATCAACGGGGCCGCCGTCGCAATTCACGACCCGTTCCTCAGCGCCATCAGGGCAGCCAGCGGGCCGGTGGCGCTGTTCTCCGGAGAGCGAACAGAAGGTGTGATCGCAAACGGCGAACGCCCCGCCCACCTGCCAACCGGCCGCGCACGCATCCTGCGCCCGGGCCGCCGGCCTTTGGTGGTACAGACCTTCCTCCATCAGAACAAGGACCACTCCGCATGAGCTACGATTTCCATCTCGTTGCCGCAACAGACCCCCAGCAGGGAGACTTCGCCAGGGTGTGCGCACTCCTCGAGGACAAGGCCAGACTGGAATCGGCTGGCGATACCGGGCACCTCATCCTCACGCTGGGAGGGGAACAGCTGGCGCTGATTTCTGTGCCCAGCCACATCGATAATGACGAACTACTGCGGGTCCTTGGGCAGGATGTAGCCCGCCAGCTTGGCGGAACCGCGTGGGTGTCCGAAGTGAACTGCCCCGAAGACAAAGACATCGCAGAAGCTGCCCGGACATTCCTCATGCTTGCCGTGTCTGAAACCCGCGGCCTGGTCATCGATCCGCAGACCAACGAAATCCTGAATGCGCTGGATACATGAATCCGGGACTCCCATTGCACATCATCCCTGCTCCCGCGGTACGGCCTTGGAAGACCCGCGCATTTGGTAATGCTCTCGCGGATGTACCCGCCGGAGCGACTCCCGCCGTGGCCATGCGAAGGGAAGCCCAGCCAAGCTACGGTCTAGTCGCGTTTCTCAAAGCCACCAACCTGCCGTGGTTCAGGCCCACCGAAGACGGCCAGAACCTTGAGAACGCCCTCACCGTTCAGCCGGCGGAAAGTGCTCCCCTCGTCTCCGGCAGCCTAGCCGTGAGCGGAAGTGTCTTGCACCCAGCCAACTACTCCACACGAATCGGGGCACATACCGCCCAGATGCTTGAGCCGTTCCAGGTGCGTCCCTTGAGAGCGGGAGACACGGAGCCGCTTAGTGGGACATGGGACATTGAGATCATCAGCCGCTGGTTCCAATCACACATGCCTTGGGGCGCGCTCATTTTCTCCGGGGCCAATGTCACCGGCCTCTTGACCGCCGTGCGCACACAGTCCGGCGTTGTGGAGTCCTTCGACGCCCTTGTAACAACAGGAACGCCCCTCAGCAGCACGATGCGGGACACCGCCATTGAGAGGTCCGTATCTCTATCAGCCATGGATTTCCATCTGGAGTATCACTTCGGTGCAGATTCGATGGGTGTCTACTCAGGCAGCGACCGATACCGGGTTCCGCTGGCAGCCGTGTTAGGGCCCTCCTTGGCCAAAGAGGTTGATTTGAGCCAGCGGAAGATAGAGGGTGCGGACGTGGAAAGGCTGGGGTTCGGCCCCTTCCAGCATCTGGCGATACGATTCCCGCTGGTCACCGCATGGGACCAGGAACAAGGGCAGCACCTGCGCCAAGAACTGCTCCTGGCACCGTAAGCCGGCAGCGGGTCTGCCCTACAGGTACCCGTCGACGATCGCAGCGGCGATCTCCTTGTAGGCCCGGCGGGTGTTGCCAGAAAGCTTCTCGAGGGAGATCCTGTCCCCGTCAGCCACGCCACGGTCATGCGGAACCGTGATCAGCTTGCGGCAGTACCCTGCCAGGTGCTCTTCGATGGCGCGCTTGTCCACACGGTTCGACACCTGGTCCTTGTCTGTTACAACCACGATGGCGTTGCGGGCCAGGTTTTCGTATCCGTGTCCAGCCAGCCACTGCAGGGTGTTGCGGGCACGCTTCGCGCCGCTGACGGCGTAGCCGGAGGCGATGACCAGGTTGGTAGCCCGAGGCAGCACACCTGCCATCGCCGGGTGCGAAACCCCGGTTCCGCAGTCCGTCAGCGTCACGGCATAGTACTGGGAGACGAGGTGATGAATCTTGGAGTATTCGGCTGCTGTCAAGGCATCGGACAGGGCCGGGTCCTGCTCGCCCGCTACGAGGTGCAGCCGGTTGGCATGATGCATGTAGTCCGTCAAAGCTGTCAGGGAAGTGATTGCATCAATGTCCCTCACAATGTCCGTGACCGTGCGGGGTTTGACCTTCTGGTACAGCATCTCCCCGAGTGCACGCTCGGCCAGGTCCCCGCTGTCCGGGTTGGCGTCGATGGCGCAGGGGTGGTCTCCGCGGTACTCGGCAAGGATCATGCCCACCCCGACGGTGGTGGAGGTCTTGCCGATGCCACCTTTTAGGCTCAGCACGGCAGTGTTGAAGCTCCCCGACAGTGGACGAGCGATCCTTCGTTCCAGCTCGGCGTCATCCTGGTCCTTGGCGCTGGGGCCGAGATTCAAGTACCCACCAGTGGCCGAATACAAAACGCCCCTCACGCCAGTGGTTGGTCGCGGACGGTCCGGCCTGACGAATTGCGTCTCAACATGAGGTGTTCCGTATGGTGAAGGCTCCTGCTCAGGTACCTTCACCGCCGCAGTGCCCTGCGTGGCAGCCTGTGGCATCTGCGGAAACGCCTCCCGGGCGGGAAGCACCACAGGTAAGACATCCTGATCCGGGAACCGGCCCGCGGCCTCTGGTGCGCCGGCATCGGCAGCCTGTTCGGCAACGCCGCCCGTACTCCCGGGGCCTTCCGGGGTAGGACTAGTCGGGGCGTCGGCGAGGGCTTCGGCAGTTCCATCGGCGAGAACCTGGAATTTGCCCTCCTGACCGTTGGAATGGTCAACGGCATGAGCCACGGCCGGCGCACCCGAGCTGCGTGCATATTCAGCAAGGACCGCAATGGCTGCTGAATACGGATCCATCCCTGGAGGCGGAGCAATCCGCTCACCCCCGACAGTAACCCTGCCATCGGCAAACACCTCGACGCGTGTGGCCCCCAGATCCATCACTACACTCCTCAAATACCGCGTGCGCAAAGCTGCGCCACCTCAGCGATCCTAGCCCGTTCGTCTCGCTAGGTCATGTCACGGTGCGGGAGGCGGCTCAGGGGACCGTCTCCCCATCTACCGCGACCGCCTAGCGGTGATCCCCGGCTGGGTCAGTCCCTCGACGCGGAGGCCGAAGACGAGGCGCGGTAGCTGAGTGGGTGAGGAACTGCGGGGGCCTTAAGGGCTGCAGGCGGTTACTGGCCTAGGTACCAGAGAGCGGACGCCCCCGTGAATGCACTCGACGTGTGGCTGCACAGGCAGCGCCTGGGCTACAGCGGCGACAAATCGGACCCGGCCAAGGACAAGAACCTGACAACCTCCTTCCTGGCTGACGGGAAAGCGGAGGTCACCGGAGCGGGCGGTGCAAATGGCGGGCTGCGGCGACTGCTAGCGGGTTCCATATTTTTTAGCGTCATCGCTCAGGCCGGTGCCAGTACATCGTCAACCAGACGTTTTAGCGGACCAGAGACCGTTGTTTACTTCACCAGTACTCGGGACTACTGCTCGCGCTCGCTACAGCCCGCCGGCGCCCTTCCACTCCTCAGGCTTCACCCGCTTGATACTGGACGAATGCGCCCAGCCCACGTGATATTTGCCGGATGAGTCGAGCCACTCAATCAAGCCATAGTTGCGGGTCCATCCCACAGCCTTGCCATAGAGTCCGCCCACGTACACCAAGGGCCGGCCATACTTCGGGAACTCTCTGATGGGACCCGGATCATCAATCGGACGGCTCTCTTCCGCATGGATCCGCGCAAACATGCGGTCAGAGTCCTCAGGAGTACCTCGCTTGATCACTGGTTAAATATAGAACATATATTCGAACAACTTCGACTGAAGAGCTCGGAATCAGACATCCGTGCTCAGGTGCCGCGCCGCCTGCGGGCCATGCTCAGCCAAAGGGTCGCAGAGGAGTTGACTGCCGGCGGACAGCAACTTCTCCGCGAAATCCGTCGCACACCAACACTCGATACTGGTGTGCGACAGGATGTGCGACACCAAGTGCGACACGAGATTTTGTTGATATTTGAGCATGTTTAAACAAAGTGTCGCACTGTAGCACTGAAAAAAAGAACTTACTTGAGAAGGCCCCTATTCATTAGCCGTCCCCAGAGAAAACTTTCAAACGTGTGCGACAGTGCGACAAGACACTGTTTTCGTTGATAACTCGGGGGAAACCATGTCGCACAGACCCTAAGTTCGCTAGTGCGACATTGCCTCCCATTCCCCTCCGCCCGAGCAATCAAGCATTCGCATCTCCGATCTTCGAGGGGCAACTGTGGCCTAGCACTAAACATTTGAATTGCCGCCGGTGTCCGCGATTTGCCTATCAAAGATCATCAAGGTGATGATATGGTTTTGATATCTGGAATTCCCAGGTGCGCAACTGAACATCAGGTCACGCTCGTCGGTAGGCGGCGTGGCTGAAGAAAAGTGCAAGCCCTTTAGGGGCCAGGCTAACGCCGTCGGCAGGCGTGTTAGCTGGAGAACATAGTGCAGACGCCCCGTTTCCTAGGCGGGCGTCACGTCACGATCGCTGGCAGGCGTCGTGACGGGAAGATCATGCAGGCCCTCGCGGCCAGGTGCAGACGTCGGCAGACGCGTGCACTTCAAAACAACAATGCAGACGTTCCCTTTTAGGTCGACGTCACGTCACGATCGCCGGCAGGCTTCGAGACGGGAATCATGCAGGCCCCTCATGGGCCAGGTGCAGGCGCCGGCAGGCCCGAGCACCCAGGATCGTGCAGATGGCTTCTCGTTGTGCTCCCATCTTCATCTTGGAGCATCAAATGCCTGCCGTTACCCGTCTCGACCTTGGCGCAGCTGCTGTATGCAGCGGCCGCAGCGTCATCACCCTCCGCCGTTACATCAAGGCCGGCCGTCTACCCGCTGTCAAGGATGGACGCAAGATCTACGTCACCAGACCGGATCTTGACGCCGCCGTCACACCCATTCCGATAGTCGCTTCTGACAGCGATCTGAAGAGTTGGGCGCGTCGCATGGCCGCCGCTGCCCCGCCTTTTAGGCCAGAGCAGCGGGACATCATCGTCTCGACATTCACTACCGCTCTCGGACGTGCATAGCCGTGAGCACAAAAGAAAACCGCCCCGTCAGTGACGAGGCGGCTCAAATAGCGTTTGGCGGCGCTGACAACAATTCTAGCAGCTTGCTACTCACTTTCGATGAGATTCTTGTCGAAAGTGCCAATTCCACTGCCAAAAGCGTCGGTGATATCCCACTGGATAAGCTCGGCTCACTATGTGTGCAGAAAACAGAGGAAGTACTTAATAAGCAAAACGCCGCGCGCAAGGTAGCCGGAATGAAATCGCTGCATTCATTCCAGACTCTGCAGCCGATACAAGCCGCCATTCTGCTTGAGTCGGCTTTTTCCATCCGCGATGTGACTCCTGGCGGCACATCAGCAGATGATGGGCTCGGCCTGCTCTCGTTTTACCAGGACGAGGGTGATCACGCTGGCACTTACCGACGCTCCGATCTCAGTCTCCTGGATCAGCTGGCGGGAAAGCTCCGCCCGACCGGTGATCGGAATTGGCACAAGGAAGTCGAACTGGCATTGCGTCGCCGGGTACCAAAGGAACCTGAGCTGGTAAACCCTGATGAGCTGCCATTGAACGACTGCTGGTACAACTACCGCACTGGCCAGCGGACGCCATTTGGTCCTGAGCGAGTGACCCTGTCGAAGTTTGCAACACGTCTGCCCTCAGTAGGACCTCCGGTGCCGGAGATCGTGAACGTGGACGGTACCGTTTGGAACGCTTGGGACTGGTTTTGTGAAGTGATCCCAGACGAGGGAACACGCACCTTGGTCCTGCAGGTCATCGGTATGTGCCTGCGCCCTGCAGTTGACTGGCGTGTCCTCGTGTATTTCATCGGGGATGGCTTGAACGGTAAGGGCACGATCCTTGAGTTGATTCGGGCGATCGTTGGATCGCACCTGGTGACCAGTATCCCGCCGAGCAAGTTTGCGGATCAGTTCTCCCTCAGCTCGGCAGTCGGCAAGCGTCTGAATCTCGTGGATGAAGATGACGTGGGCAAATTCATCGAGAATGCCGCGGTACTCAAGCAGGTGATCTCGAGAGACCCCATATTGCTTGATCGCAAACACAAGGATCCAATATCGGTGCAGTTGATCATGAGCACCATTGCGAGCCTGAACGAGTTCCCGAAGCACAAAGACAAGACAGAGGCTATGTACGACCGCCAGATGTTCATCGAATTTCCCGAGCGGTTTGCGGGGATGAAGAAGAATCCTGCCATCAAGAACGATTACGTCAAACGTGCAGAAGTGCGCGAGTGGTTCGCGTACATGGCACTCGTGGAGCTGCCGGCCTATACGAAACTCAGTGAGCCGGAGAGTGTCGCGAAGGCGAAAGCGGAGTTTCGTGCGGACTCAGACAAGGTTGTGGCCTTCTGGGAAGAATACGGAGACGGCTTTGAACGGGACTTCCTCCCCTTCGAGATGCTGTATCAGCTCTTCGTGGCACACGAGAAGCGGGTGAATCCGAAGGGTTCGGTCGAAGCGATGAGGGTGTTCACCGGACGCCTGAAAAAGCTCGTCGATCCGGGCGATTGGATAGTACCGGTCGGCGGCAACGGCAAAGACAAGGAACTGGGCATCGCCCAGTGGATTATTGGCATCGAACCGTTGCTCGCGGAGTTCGACCATGTGCCTGATGTGGGGAACTGGGGCTGGGACGCGTACGGCGACAACGGCGCCGGCAGTGTTACTGAATGGATGAAGAAGAAGCGGAAGGCGCGCGGTTTCGTACGCCGCTCGGCCTGGGAGGCGCACGATGCCGCCGGGACTACTCCGTACCTGGCACGCCATTCGTGAACGAATCGAACGAGGACATGATGCGAAGGCGGAAACAAGGAAACCACACGGTAACCCTTGCGAAAGGGCTTGCAACAAGAGCAGCGGAGAAAGGCCTCATCACCCATAAGGTCAGGAATGCGGTGGATCCGCGCTCTACACATGGGGCTTCCCAGCCGGATGGGTCTTCGAGAGGCGCCCTTCCGGCCCAGTCAGCGAGGGCATGCCGACACTGTCCTAAATTGAGGTAGTACGTCATCTACCGGACGGCGGGCCAGAGACAGGGCCCGCCGTCCGCAGGTCATCCTCTTAGGCAAGAGCGGCACCTACCTGGACCGCCGCGGTTCAAGTATTGCTCGCGAACGAGCCGTTCTTGAGCGGTTTGCACAGAAGCGTTCCTACCTTCGAGCGTGAACCAAGCCGGGGTGACATGGTGGGCCGAAAAGAATGGCGAAGCGCTTTTAACAAGGAGACTTAAATGTTAAGCTCTCTCCTGTTACCTAACTAAGGGACGAGAATTCTCCCCAACTGCCGACAGAGCCATGACTTTGTCGTGAATCCTCATTTGTAGGCGGAGAAGAAACTAGCAGCGTAGGCGGCGCGGCGAGTAGAAGTCATCCGAAGATGTCGATTGGGGATCGAGTGCGCCCTAATCGCATCGGCAAAGAGTTGGGGATATCTGTGCGGAAAAAAGGTACGGTCATGACTAGCACCATTTTTATGGTGCTAGCTCTCAGTTTTTCGGGTTCCGCGGTTGCCGGGGCCGCACCAGACAGCGGGAAGATTGCGCTTCCCAATGAAGATCAGACGCAAAGCATTTCGAAGCCAGTTCTGGAGAAATTCGCATCAGCCAAACCTTGGACTGCGGAGAGAATGAAGAAGGCGATTCTTGCGGATGACCCGGAAGCCTCCGCGGCCGTTCCTCTTAGTCCCACCGAAGCCCAGGATAACGTCAGCAAAGACAAGGAAAAGAAGGCTACCAAGGCGACGGAACCAGTTGCTCCACTGACCAATCCTGATCAACCAGCTCTTCTCGCTGCAACGACTGTCCCTTCCACGGCAGGTAAGTTGTTCTATTACAATCCGTACGATCGGAGGGACTATGTATGCTCCGGTTCGGTAATCAATAGCAACTATAAGAATCTCGTCATCACCGCAGCCCATTGCGTCCATGGGGGTCCAGGATCAGGCTTTTTCAAGGAGTTTGCCTTCGCTCCCGCCTATTTCAACGGCCCCAACAGCTATTACGGCGTTTGGAACTATGAAATGGCGCGTACATTCAATTCATGGATCAACAGTAGTGACTGGTCACACGACCAAGCATTTGTGTCCTTCCAGCCACGGAACGGACAAGAGCTTGTTAACGTGACCGGCGGCAACGGACTTGTGACCGGTAACTCACGCACACAGAGCAACACGCGCATTTGGGGGTGGCCCGCCGGGGCGCCCTATACCGGAGAGGTTCCGTACTACTGTGATGGCACTTCTGAAGCCTTTGCATTCAGCAGCACTGATTCGGCTCTCTACTGCGATATGACTGGCGGTGCCAGCGGTGGACCTTGGTTGAAAGACACCATCAACTACAACCTGGGTTACGTCTACGCAGTGACATCCCGCAGGATGCCGGTTGGCCGGCCACTTTTGCTCGCAACACCTAACTCAAGCGACGTGCTGAGCATGTTCAACCTGATGTACTAGTCCTATCGAAGGAGGTCGAGACCATGACTTTCGTGCACCTCGGCACGGACAAGCGGCGTAGGGCGGCAGGACTGATTCTGGCTGCAATTCTTGCAGGACTCCTCACGGTTGGCGTGATTATCCAGAGGGCAAGTCAGGCACCCGGAGGGAGTGGCGATTCCACCGTCACAACACCGGGGGTCGGAGAGACTTCTACCTGGTCCCCGGATCGAATGAAGAGTGCAACACCTCAACCAATGCCACGCGTCCCCTAGCAGCAGAGATTGCCCAACGGGCGTACATTTGGCGGCTGCAACAAATCCGCTGATGTACGCCCGGTGGGCGCCTGCCCCCGTCTTGCCATGGCACATCCTCAGTTTTTGGGAAGTGACGTCCCGTCGGAATAGCCGCAGGCATCGTCAACCGGGCAGTACGTCCGGACGATCGGGGGCAGCTTCATCTTCGACAGGCGCTTCACCGTCGAGGACGTTGTGCGGCCCAACTGCTCATCGAGTGTGACCTTCAAACGGGCTGCAAGGATCTCACGCCGCAGCGTGTCAAACACCTGCTCCTTGCTCCTGGGGTCGTACTTTCTCCGGCTGGTCATGGATTTCCTCCTTGCTGCTCCCATTCTCGCTGGAGGCTGACTAATCGTCTATTGCACAACAACGGCAGGGCTTCCTCCATGCACGCCTCTGACTTCACAATTGGTGCATGACGCGTAACATCCCCAAATTTGGACAGGCCCATCAATAACATTCGAATCTCGTCCTAAGTCAGCCAACCGAGACTCATTCGAAAATCTATTGTTCAGCGGAGTGCTCCTGTACACATGTGCGTAAAAGGTTGATTTACGAGCGGAATTCGGTCGATAGTGGCCCCAGAATTGGCACGACCGATTGCAGTTGCTCTGGCGACCACGAGACTGGTCCCTGGCCGTTTCCTGGGACTACCTTGGCGTCATGAGCACGCTGACCGCGACGGCAACCACTGTCATTCATCGCGCCTATCGCCTCACACTTGATCCGTCACCGCAGCAGGCCGAACAGCTTTCCCAGTGGGCCGGCGCCGCGCGATATATGTACAACCATGCGATTGGAGCGAAACGCAGTAGCCACCGACTCTGGCTCCAGGAGGTAGCTTTTGCGACGTACGAGCAGGCGCTCACCGAAGTGCAAGCTCGCACGGCCATCAAGATCCCCATCCCGTCAACGCCTGACTTCAATGCTTGGCTCACCACGATTCGAAACACCCACCGGGACGCCGCCGGCAACGGATCCCTTTTGCCTGGTCGTGACGGCCGGGAACATGAGCCCTGGATTCACGCGGTGAATCGGAGTGCGCTCGTCGGTGGGATGAGGCAGGCAGACGAGGCTTGGAAGAACTGGATCGCTTCCATTCAGCAAACCCGTACTGGCCGGCGAGTCGGGTACCCGCGCTTCAAGAAGCGGGGTGTTGCCAAAGACTCTTTCACGATCACGCATAACCGGAAGTCGCCAGGGATTCGGTTGACGACGACTCGGCGACTGAGGATCCCAACTTTCGGCGAAGTCCGTATCCATGACCATGCAAGACGCCTTCAGAGGAAAATTCGCGCCGGCTCCGTTGAGGTCACTTCCGTTACGGTCAATCGTCGCGGCCATCGGTGGTATGCCAGTCTCACCGTGGAAGAAACAATCCCGATGCCCCGACTGTCGAAACGAAAGAGGGCTGCCGGAATCGTTGGTGTAGATCTTGGAGTGAAGGTTACCGCTGCCCTCTCAACCGGGGACCTGATTCCCAACCCGCGCATCAAAGCCTTACATGCAAAAAAGCTTGCACACCTACAAACGGCACTTGCCAGATCAAAGAAAGGATCCCGCAACCGGGCGCAACTCGTCGGAAAGATCGGCCGACTCGCCCATCTCGAAGTACGCCAGCGAGAAGGTTACGCCCATGACCTGACGAACCGCCTAGTCAATACTTGGGCGATCATTGGAATCGAAGACCTCAACGTCGCGGGTATGACGAGATCATCCCGCGGGACGGTGGAAAAACTCGGCAAAAATGTTCACGCCAAAGCCGGACTCAACCGCTCAATACTCGACGTGGCACCCGCCAGGATACGTCGCCTTCTCACCTATAAGACGTTCTGGGCTGGATCCCAGCTGATAGTCATCAATCAGTGGGCGCCAACAAGCAAAACGTGTTCAACCTGCGGCGCAGTGAAAGCCAAACTGGCACTTGCAGAACGAACATTCGAATGTCAGGTCTGTGGTTTTGTACTGGACAGGGATGTCAACGCAGCCCGCAACATCGCCGCTTTAGCAGCCGTCGCCCCCAGCACGGAGGAGACGCAAAACGCCCGCCGAGCCGCCCCGGGCAAACTCGTAACTGGTACGGACGAGCACCGGGTGGCAATGAAACGGGAAGGCCTCCAAAGGGTCATCTTCGCTCAGTGATGAGCGGACGTTCCACGCATGTGCGGATGGGTTTACGGACTTACCTCGGTGCGGGCCGAACGGCTCTACCGCTCGAACCAGGAGGGGAACATCACTCACTTGGACTCGCGTCCAGGCAACGCGGGGAATGGCTAAACGGAAACCTCATCGGGGATGGGGAGCGGTTGCCCTCGTAGATTCCGGTCCGATTCGCAGACGCTGTCGTTAGAGTGGACAATCCCGGGTTTTGTGAAGAACCGCGTTCAGTCGTCGAGAAACTCGCGAATGTGAGTGGTGTAGGAAACCATAAAGTCCGGACCGGATGCGCCGGTGATTTCTGCCGCGCACTCAAAGGGCCGGCCGAAACTGAACGCTGCACGGTGGGCGTAGAGCTCAGGGGTGGACGAGCCATCGGTGGCCGAGGCGATGACGTGCCGCAAGTAGTTTTCCTGGTTTAGGAGAATCGTCACCGTAACGTTGCCGGCCCTGTCCATCAAATCTTCAGCCTGCCGGGAATCAAGAGGCAGCCGAGCATTAGCCGCAGCAATGCCGTAGGCACCACCGCGGTAGGTACCAGGGGCCTTGATGGTTTTTGTCATGCTGTGATCTTTCCGGCTGGAGTCTCATTGGATTGTCAAGATCAGTCATCCACATTCAACCAGATGTGAATCACGATTAACAGGTGTGTCGGCTAACCTCCCATCGAGCTCTTCGCGACCAGCTCTAGTGACCCACGAGGCGAGGCCGTTACTTCGCACGGGGATTATTCCTAGGTGCTCGGCTCTCCCCATAAATGAGTGCGGTCACAGGCTCCAGTTCGGTAGCTGGAAGGTGGAGTCCTCCTCGTCAGGAGCTCCAGCAGAATCCAGGTCGTCATCGTCGTCGCCGCGCGAGTCGACTTCTTCACGTTCGGCCCATCGAACGCTGATCGGGTTGAGGTGCTCGGCGAGTGCCTGGAGGACCTCCCACGGGGTCTCCTCCGGCAACAGATATTCGAGTGCGTCCTCAGTCTCATAGGCTGTAGCGCACCCCGCCCACATGTACCCGTCTTCCGCCCACATGTACCCGTCTTCACTGTCGTACGGGATTCCAGCATTGTCTGGCGTTAGGAAGGTTACGTGGAACTCTTCGAGGATTGCGTCCATGTTTGCGCCGACCTCTGGGATGGTGTCTGCGGCCCATTGGTAGGTCATGTCGCGAGCGTCGTAGTACGGCGCTCCGATGGTGAATTTCTCGTGAAAGAGCGGTTCAACGCCGTCGAGGCCTATGAGAAGGACTACGTCTTCAAGGTCAAATCTCAGGCCACCAACGACTCGCCATTCGCGTTCCCAGTCGAAGGTGTAGCTCTTGCCCGGATTCCACTGATCGACAAAGGGTGTGATGGCCCAGATGGGGTTGTCCCAGTCGCGATTCTCGAAGGCCGTCTCTTTGAGGCCGTGGATAGCCTGGTAGGGAGCTTTGTCGATGTCGAGGTACCAAACGCGCTGGCCGCCTGCTTGAGCACAAAATCCCGTCTGAAGGCGATACCCCAGGACTTACGGCGGTCTCTTAGGCGGTCAAGTTCTGACAGGGGCATCTCAGTGAAGCCGGCAGCTTTGTGTTTGTCTTCGACCATATGGAGGCCGCGGCCGAGACCAAAGGGCTTTCGAGCCTCGATGCGGCCGGAGGTGATGATGCTTGCCAGCGCCTGAGGTGTCGTAGTCATGTGGACTAGGTAGTCGCCGAGGTCGCGCGCGTTCCGATGTTGTTGTGTGCCCAGCAGGTGTTCTGGAATTTCTGAACTCACGGAGCTCCTCTTGTTGCATCAACGTCGCTGACACCCTAGCGCTTGGTCACACCCGTTGAGGAGCCACTTCTCCGTAACGCATTTACCGAAATCATTTCTGAAAAGCTCCGTCGGCAGCCTGCAGTGGATTTATGTCTTGGTCGAATCATCGCGTTCGTTCCTGACGTCAGAATTTAGGTCACCTGGCTGGGTCGCTGATTGAGTCTTCATTACCGGGTCCACGACGACGAACAAGGCGGTTTTCGGCTGTCGACGCCCACTCGCGACCTATCCATCTTTCTTGGGAACAGAGGGCCCGGGTTCACGCTGGCGGCCACCGAGACCGATGAGAATCTGACTGATAGCAGGGATGTGGAACCACAGGTGAGTCCGCCGTGGACGACCCTGATAGATCAGGAGACAATGAATCCACGAAGGAGGCCGACCATGACTAAAGGTACCCACTCCAAAGTCTCGGCTCGAGAGGCTCAGGCGATGAAGATCCGCCGCGGTATCCGTGCCGCGCAGCTCCGCGTCGCCCTGGACAAAGAACGCGGCCGCGTAACTCCGGAAGCTGTGGTCCGCCTGTCGAACCTGAAGCTCCCCGAGGTCACCGCGGTGAAAGTGCAGCGGCACATGGCTGCGCAATAACTTTGGCTCGACCAGAAGGAAGCCCCGCCCGGTAAACTCGGTTGGGGCTTCTTCTCTTGTTGGTCCTTCCCGGTCCTTAGTTGGGATCCACTTCGAGGGTTCCATCTCTCAGCCGTCAGATGGGTAGGCGTCGATGCTGTACTCCCCCACGCCATATTGCTTCAGATCTTCATCGTATCCGCGGCGCTCAATCATCACGCGGTCAGCCTGGCGGTGGTCTTCGGCGAAGATCACCAGATCGTAGTGGAACCCCTGCAGTCCATCAGCCATTAGCCGATCTTCCTGCCTCTGTCGACAGGGGCCGCGGGGCGTTCGCTCTGCTCTTCTCAGGGACGCCTGGGACATCGTCACTGGAGTCTCTGTCCGACGGCCGGCAGGCCGGCGGGAAGCTGGTGCCACTCGCGAAGCGATGGCTCCAGGGGCACCCCAGCGACGCGCAGCGTTGGTGGGGCAAGAGAGCGCCAGCGAACGCAGTAAGGGGCCCGGAGCGCAGCGGAGGGTGAGGGAGCGAAGCGACCGAAGGGATGTCGGCTGTGCCGACCACCGAGCGCAGCGAGGTGCCATCCCCCCTTATGCCCTTTCTCTTTATCCCTCACGTCTGGAGCTTTAGCGGAAGACTGAGGGGATTTCTGTTGATGTATCAGCGGAAAGTAGCGCCTACCACTTCGTTCCTACCCGACCATTTATGGTTCCTACTCGTAGGAGGGAGGGTTGGAGTGGCGCTACTTTGCGGTGGTTGAAGGCTTTTCGGTTCCTACCAGGATTGATAGTGCATGGCACCCGGTAGGAACCTGCTGCAACGCAGCGTCACGGGCCTGCGACGAAGGAGTAGGAACGGGTTCTGAGCCTTCGTCTGGTCTCACATCAACAGGACGCTGCGACGCAGGAGCAGTGGTCCCATACGAGCTGCCGCAGGGGCGCCGTCTGAGGAACGAAGACGGTGTCACAGTGGGGCGAGGGGGCTGCGCAGCAGTCCAACCCATGTCCTTGGCACTGGTGGTTCACCGGCCAGCAGGGATCGCTGCACACGCCTTCATGCTGCTTCGGAGGTTGCTGCATGGCCGCCTCAGCGGCTGTGGCGTTGCCGCTGCGCAGCCTCTTCAGAGGGGCAGCGATCCTGCTTCAGAACTCCGCTTCGAGAACAGCCGCAGGTACTCCCCCAAGGCTGCTCCAGTGTCGCCGGCGGCAGCTCCAATACAGTTCGCCAGGACGCCGCCGGCGGTCCCGTCGACTTTGCGCCACAGCTTGTGGCGCAATCTCTCACAGCGGTCGTCACAGGGTGGTAGCGATGCTGCTGCGGCGCCTCTCTCCGGGCGCATCAGGTACCGCGTCCACCGCTCCCCCGGGCTCGGGAATCTCTCGCAGGGCCCGGATAAGCGCTGCCCGCCCGGGGCTGGAAAGTACCTTCTGCGCAGTGTCCTCAGTGTGCTCTCCCACCCTGCATCAACGGGCTTAGGAAGAGCAGGATTTCGTACCCAGAAGAAGGTCCTCAAAGGGGGTGGTTGGCGGCCGTCATCTGACTGGCCTTCCATCCTGTATCGCCCCGGCCTAACCCCATCTGCTCCTTGGCTCGCCTGGTGGTTTGGGGACTCTCTGACACACGGTTGTCACGAGCAGAAATAGAGATCTGCTCCTCCTTTGGAGCTCTATTTCTGCTCGAGGGAACCGGACTCCTGAACCGCCTGGTGAGCGGTGGGGCTTTGCGCCAATGCATCGCCAACCGCCCCCGCCCCTCGCACTTCTTGGCACAGTGCATCCCACACAGCGTGGCGCTCGGAGAGCGCCGGCGGTGATAAAAAATGCAGCCCAAAGGCTGCCATCTTCTGGACACCTGTGGCCAGAATGGGTCCATAGTCGTCCTGCATCGGGCAAGCTGTGGGCCTGCGTAGTGCCTTCAGCACCTCGAATGCAGCGAAACCGGCCGTCAGCACAGCAAAACCGCATCGCGGCCCACAGTTGGGCTGCTTGTGGGCTGTTGCTGGTCAGTTCCTGCCCACAAGTGACCCGTTGTTGCTCACCACCGTTTTGGGCGATCGAAACGTGGCAGGCGGTGACCAGATCCAGCCCATTAGTGGGCGATGAGTGGGCCGCGCCTGTTGTGGCGGCCGAATTGTGGCCAGTTTCAGGCCACAATTCGGCCTGAAGTTGACCCACTCCCCTAAGTGATAGTCAACTACCGATAACCTAGATTCTGTAAGGCTGGGGGAGTGAGGGACTAGAGGTGTTGTCAGAAACCGGTGCCTGGGGTTCGCCCTCATGATCAGGGTCATGTCACCAGCCAACACATGAAAGATTGTCGGGCACGCCGATGTGGAATCCGTGCAGAAACGTCCGTGCGCAACCGCATTTTTTTCGCCTAGTATCCTGAGACACAAAACGGACCCAGCCGGGCGCTGAAGCGCGTACGCAAGAAATTTGACACTGTCCAGTATGGTAAATGATCAAGGAAGCAGCGCTTTCTCGCAGCGCAGATTCTGGTTCTGCAGCAATCAAGAACCGGAGTTGCAGGCCGGCCCATGACTCTGAATCTCCTTCGCAATGGTCTTCGGCACCATTGACTTGCAAGTGGCACGGAAGATTCGGGAATATCGGTTACAGCCCAACAAAGAACTCCGCTTGCTGCAGGGGTTGTGCTTTGCGGAAGCCGGTAAAACACTGCTGGCGTTCTGCGTGCACAGTCAAATTTGGAGCTGCTGCTATCTTGGGAAATAGATACCAACGTGCGCAGTTGCGCGTAACCAAAGACCTATTGACACGACCCGCATCATGATTCTTATAGGCAACTGGGCACAGGGCGGGTCATTGTAGCCAATCAGTTAGTAACGGCACACCGGCATCCCGCCTGAACAACCTTCGAACCTCTGCAACCGCAGGGGTTCTTCTCATTTAAGTACGGAAAGGAGCAGCTACTACACCCCCGGCCAGCCTCAACAATCGAAGGACCGTCTCCCGGACGGTCCTTTTCTTTTGCGCTTTTCCCATCATTCGGGCATCCGCAGATGCACTCAGACACAGGAGGTAACCATGAAGTCACACCCATATGCACGCTTCATCAACTGGACCGCGGCGACTTACATCGAGGAGCGCCGACCGGGCACCGGGCAATCTCAGGCGATACTCACTTGGCTGAGGGCCTATGGCATTACAGCCGCAAGAGTCGATGCTTTCCTGCGGCTTAGCCACGAGCACGCCGCCACGATGCCCAACGCGCTGGTCATGGACATTCTGGAGCTCAGCAACTCAAAGGTCCGCCAAACGCTGAAGGACGAATATCTTCTCGACGCACTGCTCCACACCTGGGGCGCCCTGGCCGACATCTATGGCAAAGCAGGTGCCCCCGCCGAACGAGAAATGGCCAGGCTACTGCTCCTGGGCGAAGCCGGCCACGCGCTAATCATGGCACAAGGCATGAGTTACCCCGGAGTAGAGACAATGCTCAGGATGTACCGGATGGAGACCGAACTGCTGGACCTTTCGCAGATCCACAAAGGCACACCGGGTTTCAAAAATATCGGCAGGCTCATTCAGGACGTCAAGCGGCAGAGAAAGGTGCTTCCAAAGCAGCCAACTCCTGTGCCTGCCCCGCAAAAGCAACAACGAATACAGCCGACTGCACCGCAAAAGCAGACTTCACAAACTTGGATAAACCAGCGCTCCGGAACCTCCGCTGCTGCCCACGACGAGGATCGACTCCCTGACCTCCCGACCAGCGATCGGCGCCGGCATAACCCTTCCGACAACCTGAACTATGGACTGTTCGGAAACTGGCGCGACCATTGGGACAACACGTTGCCCTGAGAGGCCAAAAGCATGTGACTCCAACAGCCGTTGACCTGCGTACCGCGGCGGAAGCCCGATCGGCCCGCGCCGCCGGAGCCGCCTGGAGTGAAATCGGGCGCATCCTCGGCATAACGAAACAAGCTGCCCAACAGCAGCGGTTCGGGGCTGTCGAGCGCGCGGGCGTGCTCCTGGGGCATTCTGGCGATTTGGACTAACTAGGCGGTCGCGTGACCAAACTGCCCCGCCAGGACAATCCACGCCGGCGCAATCTGATAGGAAAGAAACTGTGAAATCACTGGATGACTACCTCTACGACATCGACAACCGACCCTCGAACGCGGAACTCCGGTTCATGATCGGGATTCAAGTAGCGGTCGTCGGAGCCCTTGGCATCGCTGTCCCCCTGCTCACCCTGCACTGGGCCGGCGTACGCCAATGGGCATTGATCGGTATCCCATTGCTCTGCGCCGCTGCATCAGTGTGGTGGCTCCTGCGATTCCTCAAGCGACGAGGTTTAGAGACCAAGGCCAAATACGTGGCCCACGGTGGCAACCCTGCCGGCACGAGTGACCTTCTGTTCGGCCAAGTGTCGTACAAGATCACGCCGGATGGCCGGTGGAAATGGCCAACGCCAAGCTCAGGCGAATAAAGCACGTCGCAAGCAGCAAGGTAGCCCACATGCGCGTCCTCATGGCCCCCAGGGCCCGTTCTACAACTGCGATAAGTCCGGCCACCGGGACCCCGCCCACCTGGAGCCCAAACGTTGTGAATAGCGGCGATAAGTGGCGGTAAATTCGCAGCGCTCCATGTCGCGGATAGGTGGAACGAGGAGCAGTGGCCGACGGTTCTACTGGCAGCCGCAGGATTGCCTGACAGCTAGCTGCGGGATGGTTTTGTCGATTGAGGCAGGTGAGCCGGGTTCTTGAATTCGCTCGAGCAGCATGCGTGCCGCGCGGCGTCCGAGGGCTTCGCCTTTGGTGTCGACGCTGGTCAGGGGTGGTTCCCAGAGGGCTGCTCCGCCGATGTTGTCGTAGCCGATGACTTTGGTGGAAGTCCCCAAGCCATGGATGCGGAGTGCCCGGTAAAGGCCGAAGGCAATGCTGTCGCTATGGCAGATGATGCCGTCGGGGAGGGGGCCGGCTTCGATGAGCCGCTGACCGAGGTCGAGGCCGCTGACACTGTTGACGGCGCCTGGGATGTCGATCAGCGCGGAAGCGTCACGTCCGCTTCGTTTGAGGGCTTCTTTGACACCTTTTGTTCGGTCCGTGCGGGACAGGATGGCCGGCAGGCCGCCGAGGTAGGCAATTGTCTGGCACTCGTGAGCCTCTATCAGGTGGGTTGCAGCGAGCCTGCCGCCGACCACGTCGTCCGCGCCGACGTATGGCGCGTCGACATCCTTGATGTAGCGGGTCATCAGGACGTGCTCAAGTCCCCAGACCTTGAGCTCGTCGATGAGGGATGGGCTGGTTCCGGTGGCAGGCACGAGAGCCAGTCCGGCGACCTGGTGCTCGCGTAGTTTCCGGATGGCCTCGCGTTGACGGTGAGGATCGTCACCCGTGTTGACGAGCAGCGGGAGGTACCCTGAGTCCGTCAGGCCGGTCTCCAGCCCATGGAGCAATTCGCCGAAAAATGGACTCGCAATATTGGTAACGACAACGCCGATCGTGTTGGCCGTCTGAGTTCGCAGGGATGCGGCACCGCGGTTGTACACGTATCCGAGCGTTTGCATGGACTCGGCGACTCGTTGCCGGGTTTGCTGCGACACCCGCCCCGTTTCGCGCAGAACGAGGGAGGCCGTGGCGCGCGAAACACCTGCGTGGTCGGCGACATCCTGCAGGGTTACCGTTCCGGACATCCAAGCCTCCCAGCCCCATCGTTTGCATCAGAGGATAATTCCACTCTGACCGCTGCTGGAGTAATGATATACCGATCCAGCATCAAGACGCAGTTCAACACGCTAAGGACTTGCAGCTTCGGCCGCTACGCCACGTGAGTTTCGACGCTTCCGCACCAATTTCCTCTTGACAGTGACTTAGAGCACGTGCTTACATCTTGCTAGATCGATTGATCACTTATCTACTCAGGAGATTTCAATGAACGCAAAGAAGCGGACTATTGCGGCTGCCGTGGCCCTTGCCGGAGCTATGGCACTCAGTTCCTGCAGCCCGGGCGGTGAAGAGTCTGCCCAGAAGCAGTCTCTGACCGTTTGGACGCTGGAGCGCCAGCCTGACCGGGTCGAAATCCAGAAGCAGATTGCTGCTGACTTCACGAAGCAGTCCGGCGTTGACGTGGAAATTGTGGCCGTGGACGAGGCACAGTACAACCAACTGCTCGTGTCCTCCGCGGCCTCCGGTGAACTTCCCGATGTGATCGGCGGGCTTGGGCTGCCAGGAGTGGGTGCCCTCCAGGCCAACGACCTGCTCGACGGTGACGCGGCGTCGCGTGTGGTGAACGACCTGGGCAAGGACACCTTCGCCCCGCGGTCCCTCGAGCTGGCCAGCATCGATGGGAAGCAGCTGGCAGTCCCGAGCGATTCCTGGGCATCACTGCTCGTCTACCGCAAGGATTTGTTCGACAAGGCAGGCCTGAAGACACCGGAAACCTACGACGACATCCTCAAAGCCGCCCAGACTCTGACCACAGGCAGCCAGGTCGGGTTCTCCGGATTTACCACTAACCAGGAAACATTCGAGCACCTGGCACTGGGCAACGACTGCCAGCTGATCAACGACTCCAAGGAAATCACGCTGGACAGCCCCGAATGCACCGCATCGTTCAACTTCTACCAGGAGCTGATGACCAAGTACTCGGTCCCTGGCGAGCAGGACACCAACACGGCGCGGTCCAACTACCTCTCCGGCCGGGCGGCCATGGTCATGTTCTCCTCGTTCATCCTTGACGAGATGGCCGGCCTCCGCGGCGACATGCTGCCCTCCTGCGCCGAGTGCGCCGGCGACCCCTCATACCTGGCCAAGAACAGCAGAGTGGTCACGGCCATCAAGGGCCCTGACGGATCCGAACCGGCACAGTTCGGCTCCCAGGTGAACTGGGCCATCCCGGTGGAAGCCGCTTCCTCTGCCTCTGATTTCGTCAAGTACATGATGAGCGACGGCTACGAACGTTGGTTGGCCTTCGCTCCCGAGGGCAAGGTTCCCTCCCGCCAGGGCACCCAGGATAACCCGACGGAATACGTCGACGCCTGGAAAGCCATGTCCTCAGGCACCAGCACCAAGGCACCGCTGTCCGACTTCTACCCCCAGTCCGTCATCGACCAGCTGTCCACCTCGCCGGAAAAGATGAGCCTCTGGGCCGTGCCGCAAGGCCAGGGCGCACTCGCCGGCGCCCTGCTCGCCGAGAAGCCAGTCGCCAAAGCCATCAACTCCATGATCACGGGCGGAACGTCAGGGCAGGCCGCAGCCAAATCAGCGACCGATTCCGTACGAACCATCCAGTCCACCCTGAAGTAATCGGCGGACCGACCAGTGAACACCCGATACCCGACCCTGAGGTCACCGGAGGAATCATGACCACCACCCTGAGGAAATCACCCCGCACCAGGAAGACCCCTGTGCCCCCGGCAGGCTTGCGCCGCGGCGGAGGCGTCAGCCGGCGCCAAGCACGGGCAGGGCTGGCCCTCGTTTCACCCAGCCTCATCATCGTGCTCTTCCTGGTGGTCCTGCCCATCCTGTGGACCATGATGCTGGCCTTCCAGGACGTGCGGCTGATCCAGATCCGCCGCGCGAACCTCTTCGGCAACTACACGCTGGATAACTTCATCGGCGTCCTGACCTCCGAAGCCCTGTGGTCATCCCTCGGAACAACACTGGCGTACTCGATCCTGGGGACGGCCGGGGCCATCGTTGTCGGGCTCGCCGCGGCGCTGTCACTGCGGAACGCTTTCCGCGGCCGCACCTTGATCCGCGCCGCCATGCTGCTTCCCTACGTTGCCCCTGTCGTGGCATCGGCGTTCGTCTGGAAGACCATGCTCAATCCTCAGTTCGGTGTGGTCAACGCCTGGGGCACAGGCTTCCTGGGCTGGGAGCAGCCCATATCCTTCCTCACCACCCGAACCACCGACTGGTCGATCCTTGGCCTGACCGTTCCGGTACCGACAGCCCTGTTCACGGTCATCGCCTTTGAAATTTGGCGGACATTCCCCTTCGTCTTCCTGTTCATCACCGCGAGGCTGCAGGCCGTGCCGAAATCAATCGAAGAAGCGGCCCGGATGGACGGTGCGGTCCCGACCCAGATGTTCCGCCACATCCTGTTGCCCCAGCTCCTGCCAACCATCGCCGTCCTCAGCGTGCTGCGGTTCATCTGGACCTTCAACAACTTCGATGACGTCTACCTGCTCACCGGCGGCGGCGCCGGCACCGAAGTCGTCAGCGTAGGCGTCTTCAACTACCTCATCGGCCGCGGAGACATCGGCTCCGCGTCGGCACAGGCCCTGGTGCTGGCAGCCATCCTGACCGTCATGGTCCTGATCTACATGAAATTTGCCGTCAAAGACGAGGAAGTAGCGTAATGACAACCCTGAACGACGTCCGGTCCCGGAGTACAGCACCGGGACGGCCCCCCACGTGGTCACGCGACACCGCGGAAACCAAAACGCTGCGTGTCCTGCGCTGGGTAGTTATCGCCGTCCTGTTGCTCGTCACCGTCTTCCCGTTCTATTACATGGTCACGCTCTCCGTGAGGGACATCGGTTCCCTCATTGCTGACCCTGCGAGGGTCTGGCCCAAGCTGTCCGAAATCAGCTTCGACACCTACAGGAACGTTCTCGCGTCCGTCGCCGACGGCGGCCAAGGATTCGCCGGGTTCATCCTTACCAGTGGCCTGGTTGCCCTCGGCACCGTGGTCCTGACCCTGCTCATTGCCGTCCCCGGCGCCTACGCCGTCAGCAGGCTCCAGTTCTTCGGCCGGCGCCAGATCAGCGCACTGTTCCTCGCCGTCTACCTGTTCCCCAGCATCCTGCTCGCTGTGCCCTTGTTCGTATTCTTCACCAGGCTGGGACTGCGCGGAGCCATCGGTGTGCTGCTGGTGGTCTATGTCTCCCAGACCATCGCCGTGTCCATCTTCATGCTGCGCAACTACTTTCAGACAATTCCGGAAAGCCTCGAGGAGGCAGCCGCCCTGGACGGGCTGGGCAGGTTTGGCATCATGTGGCGCATCAGCCTGCCACTGGCAGGACCGGCCATCATGTCCAACGCCCTGTTCGTGTTCATGATCGCCTGGAACGAATTCCTCTTCGCCCTGCTGTTCCTGGTCGAAGAACGTAACAACTGGACCGTCTCCCTCGGCCTCGCCCAGCTCTCCGGGAGCCTCGAAGTTCCCACCACAATCCTGATGGCAGGCTCCGTCATCCTCACGCTGCCCATCATTCTGCTGTTCTTCGGCAGCGAACGCCTCCTCGCAGAAGGTCTCACCGCAGGATCCGAAAAATGACCAATACCCCAAGCCAGCCAGCAATAACCGCTCCCTTGGGAGAGCCGATCCCGTTGCGCTTCACCGACTACCGGGTCCCGGACCCGGGAATCCGGAGCCTCTTCGACCTCGAAGCCCGTTGGGAGAGCTGGCTCCAGGTAGAAGCGGCCCTCGCACGAGCCCAGGCCAAGCTCGGCATCGTTCCAGCCGAGGCCGCTGAAGCCATCACAACGAAGTCAACGCTGGCGGCGCTGGACATTCCTGCCATACACCGCGGCATCGCGGCCACCAGCCACCCCCTGATGGCTCTGATAACCGAACTAAGCAAAGCCGCGGGGGAACAGCACGGCGGCTGGGTGCACTGGGGTGCCACCACCCAGAACATCACCCAGACCGGGGATCTGCTGCAGATCAAGAAGGCCCACCTGATCCTGCTGGACCAGCTGGAACAGACCCTCGCTGCGGCCGCACTCCTGGCCCGGCGCGGGGCCTCCGCAGTCATGGCCGGCCGGACGCACAGCCAGCAGGCCGTTCCCATCACTTTCGGTTTCAAGGTTGCCGTGTGGATCGATGAGCTCCTCCGTCACCATGAGCGGCTCCGGCAGCTGGAGTCCCGGATGTTCAATGCCATGGCCGGCGGCGCTGTCGGCAGCTTCGCATCCCTTGGCAACGATGGGCCGGAGGTGCAGCAGCTCCTTTCCCAGGACCTGGGGCTGGGCAGCATGCGCATTCCGTCACGAGGAATCGCAGACCAGTTCGCCGAATACGTCGCTGTCTTGGCTTTGCTGGCCGCAACCGGCGGCCGCGTCGCCGGTGAAATATACACGCTGATGCGCCCAGAAATCGGTGAAGTCCGGGAAGCTTCACCAACGGGGACCGTCGGCAGTTCCACCATGCCGCACAAGCAAAATCCCCAGCTCTCCCAGGACTGCACCACTATCTCCGCTCAAATCCGCAGCCTCCTGCCCTTGGCAATGGAAGCAATGCTGCACGATCAGGAAGTAAACGGCGCTAATACGGCCATGATGGACGATGCTCTAAGCCGTGCCATCATTCTCACCGGAGACCTGCTTGCACGGCTAGAACTAATCCTCACCGACCTGGAAATTGACGAGGACCGAATGCGGACGAACCTCGAAATCACCCATGGGCTCGTTTCCTCCGAGGCCGTCATGCTCTCCCTCGGTCACGCCATCGGCAGGCAGCACGCGCATGACGTCGTCTACGAATCCGCTCAAGAGGCCATCAGGACCCGTCGGCAATTCGGCGATGTCCTAAGTGAAAACCCCACAGTCACTGCCCACCTAACAAGCCTGGAAATCGAGAACTTACTCGATCCACTCAATCACGTGGGCCTGTGCCAGGAAATCACTCTCGAAGCCGCAGCACGAGCCGATTCAGTCAGGTTGCTGAGCCACTAACCACCCAATCCGAACTGGCGGGTCTGAATGCTGCATAGCCTGCCTTTCCAACGTCATCAACGCAAAGGCTGGAGCAATGAGTACCAACAAGGACTATACAATCGCAATCACAGCGGCGGACCGTGCCAGCATGGAACGCCAGCTCGATGAGGCGGTGACTCATGCCAAAGCACAGGCACTGCAGGGAGGACAACAGGGAATTCTAGTCACCCGCATAAACCTTAATTCCTTCACCGTCGCCCTCAGCGGGACTGTAAGAAAAACGGTGTGTGAGGGTCCGGCCTGATCCGAAAGGAGACGGCCGTGTCAGAGTCCACGACCGAGATGACAGGGGTAATGATCGATCCTGTGACGGGAGAGATCATCGATCAGAAGGAGCTTGCGGAGCGGTTGCTCACGCAGGCCAAGGAGCAGGGCGTGAGCCTGGTAGGCCCGGGCGGGCTGCTGAACCAGCTCACGAGGAATGTGCTGGAGACCGCGCTGGAAGCGGAACTGACCGAGCACCTGGGCCACGAGCATGGCCAGACGCCGATCGCAGCCAACATGCGCAACGGCACCAGGTCGAAGACCGTGCTGACCGAGATCGGCCCTGTCGAGATTGAGGTGCCCCGGGATCGGGACGGGTCTTTCGAGCCGGTGATTGTGCCCAAGCGAAAACGACGTTTGGACGGGATCGACCAGATCGTCCTCTCGCTGTCCGCCCGGGGATTGACCACCGGGGAAATCGCCGCGCACTTCGAGGAGGTCTACGGGGCCAAGGTCTCCAAAGACACCATCAGCCGCATCACGGAGAAGGTTGTTGGCGAACTCGCGGAGTGGTCGGCCCGACCGTTGGATCCGGTCTATCCGGTGCTCTTCGTGGACGCGATCGTAGTCAAGGTCCGTGACGGGCAGGTGCGCAACACCCCGTTCTATGTCGTCATGGGCGTCACCGTGAACGGGGAGCGGGAGATTCTGGGGATCTGGGCCGGCGACGGCGCCGAGGGCGCCCGGTTCTGGCTCCAGGTGTTCTCCGAGCTGAAGAACCGCGGCGTGGAAGACGTGTTCATCGCTGTCTGCGATGGGCTCAAGGGTCTGCCGGAGGCGATCACGACCACGTGGGAGCGAACGGTGGTGCAGCAGTGCATCGTGCACCTGATCCGCAACAGCTTCCGCTACGCCGGACGCCAGCACCGCGACGGGATCGTCAAGGCCCTCAAGCCGGTCTACACCGCCCCGTCCGAGCAGGCCGCGAAGGAGCGGTTCGCCGAGTTCACGGCCGAGTGGGGCCAGCGATACCCGGCAATCGTCCGACTCTGGGAGTCCTCCTGGGCGGAGTTTGTGCCATTCCTGGAGTACGACGTGGAGATCAGGCGGGTGATCTGCACGACGAATGCGATCGAGTCGATCAATGCCCGCTACCGACGGGCCGTGAGTGCCCGCGGGCACTTTCCAAACGAGGCCGCTGCGCTGAAATGTCTGTATCTGGTCACCAGGTCTCTTGATCCGACCGGCGGCGGTCGGGCACGCTGGGTGATGAGGTGGAAGCCTGCGCTGAACGCGTTCGTGATTACCTTCACTGGTCGGTTCGAAAGGACCACTCACTAATGAAAACCGGCCGGACCCACACACCGTTTATCGGACAGTCCCCCCTCAGCGATACGGTGCCCTTTGGCCTGACGCGCGAGCGTCAGGAGTGGTGAGTTGATTCGGTTCCCACACCTGAATGCTCCTCCAGTACAGGGTTTCAGCTGTCATCGCATGGCGGTGTCTTGAAAAACAAAAGCTTTTCAAGACACGGTCGTCATGTCGATGAGGGTCTAAGGGATCAGCGTCCTGCCGGGCCGCCGTGTGTCTTGGAAAGATGTCTCACCGTGGATCGTCTCAGATCAGTGCTGGCCGGGGGTTCCTGAGGCACAATGGCGGGGTGAGACATCTTGGGTATACGCGCGTGAGTACGTCGGGCCAGGACTCGAAGCTGCAGCTCGACGCGCTTGTCGATGCCGGGGTGCAGAAGCGTGATGTTTTCGCCGACGTCACGTCCGGAAGCAAGGCAGCCATTGAGCGTCCGGGGATGAAGAAACTCCTCGCGTATGTAGAGCCGGGTGACACGGTCGTCGTGTGGCGGGTGGACCGGCTCGGTCGGTCCTTGATCGATGTGTTGAACACGGTGAACCTGCTGCGGGAACGAGGCGTGTACCTGAGATCCATTTCGGACGGTATTGATCCCACGACAACGTCGGGCCGTCTGATGCTGAACATGCTTGCGACTTTGGCCGAGTACGAGCGGGAGCTGATCGTCGAACGCGTGAACGCGGGCATTGCCGCGGCGCGGCAGGGCGGAACCCGGTTCGGTCGGCCACTCTCTGATCCGGTCGTGATAGCCGACAAACTTCGGATCGTGACCGACGCGCGGGCCAAGGGCCGCACCGCCGAAGAAGCAGCCCGACTCGTCGGGTGGAGCCGGGCAACGCTTTACCGTCACCAGCAGGCCTTCGCCACCCGCGAGACTACCAAGATGTAGCTGCGGCATGGATGGCGCGGAGCGGTGGCGGATCCTTCGACTGCACGTCGAAGATGAGATCCCCCTCGCGGAGCTGGCCCGGGATACGAAGGTCAGCCTGCGCACGTTGGAGCGCTGGCACCGGTTGTTCCAGGAAGGTGGGATCGCAGCGCTGGACCCGCGTCCCCGCGTCGATGCCGGCACGCGCCACACGGCAGCGGAGACCGTGGCCTTCATCGAACGGCTCGCTCTGACAAAGCCGCGCCCGAGCCTTGCGACACTGCATCGGCTCGCCGTCGCCGACGCCCGACAAAGGAACGCCTCGGCGCCCGGCTATTCAACCGTCCGGGACATCGTTACGTCCCTGGACCCCGGGCTCGTTACCCTCGCCCTGGAGGGGCCGGCCTCATACCGTGATCGGCACGAACTCGTGTACCGCCGCCGCGCCGAATGGCCGAACCAGATATGGCAGGCAGACCACACCGAGCTCGACATCCTCATCATTGGGGCCAACGGCAAACCGGACCGGCCCTGGCTGACCGCCGTGATGGACGACTACTCCCGGGCAATCTGCGGATACACCGTCTTTACCGGCGCACCCTCAGCCCTGAACACAGCCCTCGCACTGCGGCAGGCGATCTGGCGCAAACAGAATCCGTCCTGGGTGATGTGCGGACTGCCCGACATCCTGCACGTCGACCACGGCTCTGACTTCACCAGCCACCACCTTGAACGCACCGCCGTCGCGCTGCACATCCGGACCATCCACTCCACCGTCGGCCGGCCTCAAGGCCGCGGCAAGATCTTCGTTTCTTCGGAACGATCAACACCGAAGTGCTCGCCGCGCTGCCAGGACGCCTAGGACCCGGAACCCCGCACACCGCTGCCCGTGCTCGACCTGCCCGCACTCGACCGCGAGATCGGGGCATTCATCACCACGTACAACGACCGGACACACAGCGAACTCGGCACATCACCCCGGGATGCCTGGGTCGCTGACGGCTGGCTTCCACGCATGCCCGACACCCTCGAAGAACTCGACGGGCTCCTCCTCGCCGTCCCGAAGAACCGCGTCGTGCAACGCGACGGCATCCATTTCCAAGGGCAGCGCTACCTCTCGCCCACCCTGGCGCCATTTGTCGGGCGCACCATCACCATCCGCTACGACCCCCGCGACATCTCCGAGATCCGCGTCTACGACCATGACAGCTTCATCTGCACCGCCATCGACGAGGACCACCCGAATCTCCGGCTTAGTTTGCGGGACGTCGAAGCCGCACGCCGCGCACGCCGGCGTGAACTGCGCCGCACCATCAACGACCGCATCCCGATCATTGCTGCCCGCGAACAACCCCGAACCGCTGAACCACCGCGCCGCCGGCCGCGGCTTCGCACCTACGAAGAGGACGACTGATGGACCAGCCATTCATCGTGACCAAAGAACACCGGCGTTTCACCGAGTTCGCCAACGCCGTGCGAAAAGAGCACACCATCGGCATCTGCCATGGCGACGCCGGCGTCGGCAAAACCTACTCCGCCCGGCGCTACGCAAACTGGGATGCCCTGGAACCTTACATAACAGAGTGGCGGTCCCGCGACGCAGAGGAAGACGCCAAGCACTTCTCACTCGCCAACAGATCCCGCGCCGTCTTCTACACCCCCGAAGTACTCTGCCGCCCCAGAGAACTCATGGCAGAAATCCACCGCTCCCAGGTCCGAATCGCCTCCTGCATCGATGGCCACCTCCACCGAAACGACCCAACAACCCCTCGCCTCATGAACGGCATCACCAAACTGGTCGAACTGCTCATCATCGACGAAGCCGAACGCCTCACCCCAACCGCGCTCGAACTCCTCCGCGACAACCACGACCGCACCCATCTCGGGATCATCCTCATCGGCATGCCTGGCATCGACCAACGATTCCGCCACTACCCTCAGCTCTACAGCCGTCTCGGCTTTTCCCACCGCTACAGGGCACTCGGTCGCGACGAGCTCTTGTTCGTCCTCGATCGGCACTGGAAACGACTCGGCCGATCACTCGACCCGGACGACTTCACTGACGCCCAGGCAATCGCCGCGATCGAACGAATCACCCGCGGAAACTTCCGGCTCCTCGAACGGCTTTTCCCCCAGATCACCCGAGTACTGAAGACCAACCAACTCGAAACCATCACCGACGACGTCATCGAGGCAGCCGCCAGCACCCTCGTCATCGGCAACTAACGACAAAGAGCGCCAACAAAACACCGCCAAAAAGCTCCGAAGTCCACACTCTTCGGTCTATCTGGTCTTCAGTATCAAAACCCGTCAGGAGTCCGCAGATATCGCGACAAGCTTGGTAGTCCTTTAACCAAGGCCAGTTCCGCTGCCGGGGATTTTGGAATGAGGGTTCCTCGGGCGAAGTCGTACACAAACAAAGCCATCTTCACTTGTTTACCGAATTCGACAGCAGCAGCTGAGTAACCAGACAAAGAAAAGAAAAGCGCCGTCTTCCCTTCGGCCGTCGCCACACCAAAGATCTGCCGCACCAACGCGGGGGATACCGGGGCAGCATGATGCTTAACTTCAGCCACAAAGCGTTTTGAAACCACGTCTGCCCCACCGTCCCGAGTTGCCGGGGATACCCGACAGCCGGATTCCCCCAGGAACAGCATCCAATCCCTCGCCAAAAATTCCGCCTGACGATCATTACATGACGCCATGGCAGAAGGTCTGGGCCCGTGAGGGGTCCACGCAAGCTGCGAACGTGGACTATCGCGTATATCGGCCGCCGGAACCGTGGCGATAGGCCTGCTGAATTCATACCAGGCGTCATCGATCGCTGAACCAAGTCTCTTTGCCAGTTCCGACCGGAGCGCTGCCCTGTGCACGTGGTGTGGGTCATAAGTGGCCCAATAGCGTTTCACGGCTCTTGCATACCGTTTATCCAAGGCCCTTGCCGTTATCCAAAGAGCAATGTAGCAAATCCAGAACACAATCGCGCCTGTTATGAATCCGGCGTTTCTTGATGGCGACGCCGATAACGGCCCTATCGCGAACAGGGAACCAATGAGGAGGAAAATCCCCCAGACAGCTATGTTCGCCTCATCCAACTTTGGTGCGCGTGGCGGCGGTGGAAGCGTACCAGGGCTCGGGAAGAACTGTTCGACCCTACAATCAGCCCATTCGTCCATGTACGGATCGTCTCGGCGTGGGTGGTGTCCTTTTTGGACAAGGTCCTGTGCCAGCTCTTTGAGTTCCTCGTCCAGACGGGAGTAGTCGATATTCACTCCGTGCAGTCTGTAGTCCCACGAGTATTCCCACATAGTTCCTCCAGCCCACGCCAGGCTGACCCCTGACTGTACTAGGCGCTAGCTTATAGAGAGTTCCAAGCAAACCTAAGGCTCTGGGAGAGTGGGGAGGCTGCGTGGAGAGAGCCACTGGTGACACAATTATCGGCGTCAAATCGCTGGCAAGGCGAAGGTCAATCCAAGCAAGAGCTGTTCAGGCGAAATTGTGCGTGACAAGATACGGGTGGTGCCGCTGCCGCCGGCGGCGACCATAGGCCGGGGGGCAAGACTATGAGTGAATCCGTGCAAACGGAACCCGAGTACGTCGAAGACTTGGGCAAGTTGATCGCGTACATCGATGAGAAGCTGCCGCCGGGCTGGCCCGAGTGGCCGGGCGGGTGGCCGGGCCAGATCGAGGCAGCACTTTTGGACGCCGTACTGTCAATCAGGGCGCGTTACGGGTCAGCGAACACTGGTGTACGGGCAGCGGTGCGCCGATACAAGGAGTTCGTTGATGATGACAGGCCGAATTCGCTGACGCGCGTGGCTGGGTTCGACCCGACCGAGCTTGGCGAGGTGCTAAAGAACCGTCAGGTCACAGGTGGAGCTTCGAAGGCTACTGCTGTCATCGAGGCAGCAAAGCGTCTCAAGGCGGAGGGTGTAGAGCGGGCGGAGGACATTCCCGTGGCTGAGTTTGGTGCGAGGAGGACTCCGGAGCAACAGGTCAGGTTCGAGCGTCTGAAGTCGGCCTACAGGTCCGTGCCTGGCCTGGGCAAGGTCACGTTCGCGTATTTCACCATGTTAGTGGGCGAGCCGGACGTAAAGGCTGATACGTGGGTACGCCGTTTCGTCGCCGAAGCCATAGGCCGAGAGGAGGTGTCGAGCACTTACACCGAACAACTCGCAAAGGCTGCCGCCGGGCACTACGGTGTGGATCCGCGAGTACTTGACCATGCTATTTGGGTTTACATGAGAACCCGCAGCAGCGAAGAAGAAAACTTGGCGCGCGCATACAATTCCAGCGGGCGGGTCTTCGATACCTCATTCGACTACATGACCGACATCCCTGCTAGGGCCAATCCCGACCCGGACAGTGGCAGTCCGAGGCTCCGGGCGGACCACGAGCTGCTGTGGACTAAGGAGCTGCGCTCCGGTGCCCTTTTCGCCCCGACCGCGCCATCGGATCGTCGGGAGGGTTACCTCATATTCACTGACACCTCCGGGGCGAGGCATTGGTACGGCAGCGATGCCATCACCAGCTCCTACACCGGCAGGGCACGTACGAGGTCTCTGGCCGACGCTATCGCCGGGCTGAGCCAGGACGAGCAGGCCCGCTACCTGAACCCGCCGTACACCATCGGCAGTGCGATGATCTGGCCCGTCAGGAAGAAGGACCGACCCACGATGAACCAGGCGAGGGGGCTCAGGTCGCTCATCGCCGACCGGATGGACCTCACCCTTGAGTGCATCCGGCGTCACTACGCAGGAGAGCCAGAGAGCCCCCTCGCCAGTGTCATCAACGCCTACGCGGACTTCTTCGAGCTCTTCGATGGGTTCATGGAGTTCGTGGACTTCTTCCACCTGCAAGACCTCGTGACGCCCGACTACCACGAGGTTCGGTTCTACCTGCCCTTTGACAACTTCAAGCGTTCCGGGATGCCGGCCACAAAAGACGAGTACGTAACGTACCGGGAAGCCACGCTGGAATTCATCGCAAGACGGAACCAGCGGATGGCCAAATGGGTCAAGGAGAACCACCCCGAGATCGAGGTTCGCCAGTAGCGCCAAACGAAATTCGCGCGCAGGAGGGCAGGCACACTTTGTTCCTGATTCATTCATCGACAATGTGCCTCTTAACTGGCTAGGCGGGCGGCCCGTCGAATCGCTTCGGCGCTAGCGGCGTCCGCCCCGACGTCGCGGGTATCGATGCCGGAGCACCCTATTCCGCAGGTGAAACCGTCCCCTTTTTTCGGGCCCCTCCCCCGGCCATTTTGGAACATGGACGCGGTTCATGGTCCACGGTGGACACACTTGGTAGCCATTGGGTTAAGGAGGGGGAAGACGGGGCGGCTACCAACCAAAAGACCCCGCCTTCCCGGTCTAGTGGGCAGTCGGTGGTACGTCTGCCGGGGTCATGACCTGCAGCCCATGAGGGGCACGAACTCGTCGCGCCATACGCCCTTGAATGGCTCGCCTTTCCTGCGGGCAAGGATCTTCATGGCCCCCAGAACTACGCTGTCGCCTAAGCTGACGGATGCCGGCCCCCTGCTCCCTCTTCCGCCGCGCCCAAGCCTGTCGCCGCCATACACCAGTGGCGCGTCCATGCGCTCACACGTCCAGATGATGACGGAGACGGGGGTCTCGGCAACCATGAGCACGGTCCAGTCATCCGTGTGGTCATAGAACTTGGTGCCCGGGGTGAGCTTCCACATGTGATCCACCCATGTGCTGCCATCCCACTCCCGCCATGGGCGCTCCCTGCTATGGAGCATGTATGCCACGGAGTGATTGACCTTCCCCAGTTCTCTCCAGAAGTCCTCGCGCCCACCCTCCACCCGGCCTGGCATGACCATGATGTCGGGCTTGGGTACGGGAATGCGCGGCTCGACGTAGTCCTCCCACTCGATGACCTGCCCATCGTGCTCCATGGCATGACGGCCGGGGTGACGGATGGCGAGGGAGCATGTGTAGCGGAGGTCATCCCTGGGCGGGCTGAGTTGTTCGCAGCCATGCCGTGACTTCATGCCGCGTCCGCACATGGATCGACGATGTTCAGCGCGGTCTTCTGCTGAACGGCTTCCTCCGTCGCGCCTTCCCCGGTCGTAACGGCGGGTGCGATCGTATCTGTTGCCATCTGTGGCTATCTCCTACTTGCGGGTGTTGCGTGGAGAAGCGAGAACAACATGCCCTGCACGTGCGTCACCCGTCGAAGCCGACCTCACGGCCGTCCCGGTGTGTTTCCGAACCGCTCCCGCGCAGTTCGAGCGGACATGCCGAGGGCCGCACCGATAACCTCCCAGGAGTCTCCGTTCGCGCGGGCGGCGCTGACGGCGGCGTCGAGCTCGGCCTGGGCCTTCGCGGCAGCCGTCCGGGCAGCGGTGATCCGGCGGAAGTCCGCGGCGTCCCGATCAACGTGAGGCGCCGGGCTCAGGCGAAGGAGCGTACCATCCACCCGCAACGGCGAGGCTAGGTGCTCGACGTGCAGGACGTAACCTTCATCGGGCTCGCGCTGTACGTAGACGGTGAGGACGGCCTTTCCCTCGCTGTCATCAAAGTCCACTTTCCCGTAGCTCTCACTCGGACCAACAGGCCATGGCCGCGGCTTCAACCGCCCTCCAGCTTCATACTGCGTCGGCTCAGGGACAGGCTTCCCAACCCGGAAGCCGGGGGCTTGCGCTTCGCGACGGGTCATACTGACCGTTCTCCTTCAAGTTGTCTTCCCACTGCACCCCGATGCATAGGGGCCACAGCAAGGGCTCTGAGATGGGCGATACCGCTTCATATTCGATTCCCCCATCCACTTGATCACTTGATGTTCGCAGCGGCATGCGGGCAGCGCTCTAGTACAAATACCAGTACAAGTCACTACGGGTTGAAGCGCACGAGTACCGGGTACTCGAAAGGTAGACGACCATGCGCGTGTACTGTCGTCCAGGAGGTCCTGACCTGATCCGATGGCCTCATGGAAACGATCGGCCAGTAAACCTTGTTGGCCAGCCTGTCGCTGCACACCATTCGCACGCTGGGCCAGGATTTCAAAAAGCTCGAAGCGCGGCTCGACGGGGCCGTGGCCGCTGCAAGGGCGGACGGTATCTCCGGGCAAAATATCGGCAGGGCGTTCGTCATCAGCCGCCAGGGTGCCCAGAAGCGTTGGGACGCGTTCTCACTGCACCTGTACATACGGAAGGCAGCTGAGCGCACTCATGCTTTTCCGTCGATGTTCTGCCCCGAGGCTCTACCTGGCACGACGTGTCCCTGACCCGTCATCCCGGTCTGGAGCCATTGTTAAGGTGTGGGGAGCACCGAGGGGGACGTGAGCGCGCTCCCCCGGGTTTGCTGCGCTCGTTACGGCTCAATAGTCTCCGCGTGGGCGGCCACCAATAGCGGAGATTATGACAAGCTGGGGCTAAAAGGGGGTTCTTCTGTGGACAAATTGAACCCTGATTCCTCGAATCGTCAGCACCAGGGTCAACAGCGTCCGCAACAACGGCCCCGAGCTGATCGAGCCTGCCGAATCCGACCCAGCCCACGACTGATGGCGACGAGGCCCGTCGAGCTGCGGCCAGGCTGTCCCGCACTGCGCGGGACCTGATGCAGTCCAGTGAAGAGCAGGGGCGTCCTGCGGTGAGGGTTATCGGCATTGCCGCACACATCAGGGGTAGCTACACCGGCGCGGCCAGTGCGCTGACGGGCCAATCGGCTCCTTGGAATGTATTCTCATTCCACATGCACAAAATTGGGGGATTACATGAGTTGTGTCTATTTCGTCAGGCCTATCAGGCAAATGGTCGATTTCAAGTCAAACAAGGGCCAGCTGACTTTCCATAAAATCATTGCCGCAGCAGGAATTGGAGGCGCTCTCTTTTTCACCTCCGCCTGCTCGGCGCCCGAGGCAACATCGACCGCCGGCACTTCAGGCGCCTCGGATGCTGCCTCAGCGGCTGCCACCTCATCGGTGACGCCATCCCCAACCAGCAGATTTCCGTACACTTTGTCCAGCGGCCTTGTGGCCAAGGGCGTCGCCAACGACGGCAAAGGCGACTACCTTCAGACGAGCATCGCCGATACGGACCCGGCGATGAAATACAATCCGGCGATCACCGACGACGCCGCGAAGGCCCACTTCTCAGAGGCCGACCTCGCCGAAGCCCAAAAGGTGATCGTCCGGTTCATTGCCGAGGAAGCTATCGACTCCACCCTCAACGGTGGGGGAAATCCGGACCTCTGGTTTGAGGATCACAAGGACCAGATTCACCCAACTAACCAGGCCATCATGCTTGAGGAGCTGAAAGCTGGGAAAGGTGACGTGGCCCGAGAAGAGTGGATGGCAACGAAGCCCGGGTTCTCGTACGTCCACGGACCTGACACTCCCCGCGTGACCATGCGGATCATCACGCCCGAGAAGTTCCGCTACGTGGAGGGCAATGGCTTGCAAGGCGTCATGCTTGACACAACCGCTGCTTATTCGATGGGGGTCACTGCTGACGGGATCCGCAAGCCGGACCAAAGCTCGACAGCGGAACTTTCGTACGCTGTCGCCAAGGACCCCGCTGACGGCAAATGGAAGATTGCCGGCTACAACGGAAACTTCCATACGGCCGAACAGCTTGGATAGCGCACCCGTCTAGCTGTCGGCTTGTCCGCTGGAAATCCTGGATGCGGTGTGAGTCAATGGTTCGGACCTCGCTCAAGGTGCGCTGGCTCCGGATGACCGCACCCACACTGGTGAGGGTGGCAGCCTGTTCGAGTCAGGCCGAGTCCGGGAGCCCTGCGAAAGCAGGGCTCCAAGCCTCTCCCCCAGGCAAAATCACCCGGGTTGTCTATTCCATCAACAAGGATCCAGGGGCTGTTCTACCTCCAGACGGGCCCAGCCAGTCGTATTCTGGAGCGTAACAGCGCCCCAGGGTCGGGACGATCAGCGTTCGGGAACCTAGCCGCCCGCTGACTGTTTGGCGCGACTCCTTGGGGAAGTCCCGCTGACGACGGCAAATGCGTCAGTAGAGTGAGCCCATGAATACTTCTCGGTACACAGCGCCGGCCTGCATCGCCTTTGCCGGGCTGCTTCTCTCCGGCTGCGCGCCTGCGTCCCCGGCATCCGGGGAGACTTCATCGCCGTCGACTTCGACAGTGTCCACATCAGCCACTCCGGTCAGCACGCTGACTGATGCGGAGCGTGTGACCAAGGCGGAGGCCGCAGTCCAGGCCGAACTTCCCAACGCGCCCATCTGGAAGGGCATGACTTTCAAAGGGGTCGTCGTTGACGCATCCGAGATCTGCGTTGACCGCACCTGGGCCCCGGGAGGCGGTCCGGATAAGCTCGGAGGGAACGCCGGCTACGTCGTAGTCAGCTTTCCTGCGGTCGCCCTGGGCAAGCCCAAAGATGGAACCTGCGCCGCTTATGCACCAGCAGCTGCCAAACCACCCGCCAAGGTTGACGTGCCCGCTGCGGTAGCCAAAGATCCGGGTCTTCTCATCAGCACCACTTTCGGAGATAAACGGCCGCTGAAGGTTCCTTACGTCGTGGCCCACTTGTGAGGGCATCACGGTAGCCGGTCGCCACCTCCAGGTGGCCACTGTCGATGCTCCGGATGGCAAGACCTACGCAGCCAATGGCACAGCCAAGGATCACGGGAACTATGCCGACATTGATCCAATCTGGGCGCCGAATCCCGATGTTTCCGGTCTGAAAATCGACATCAGCCCAGTCCTTGATGCCGCTCTTGCACTGTGCGATTGACTTCTTCGAGGGCACGACGGCTTCAGTGCAGCGCTGGTGTCGTATCTCATCCAAGTTGAGGCAGATAGTGCCGAATTGGAGGGCTTGCCTCACTTTGGCAAGACGGAATTCTCCGTTTTGTCTCAATCTAGTTGAGGCAAAGGAGAGAACTGCGGGGTAGAAGAACCTTGAGAACACGCGGGTACCGCAACTACGACAACCATGTTCTGGGCAGCGTCGGGGCCATCCAGCAGGGCGACCACAACTCAGCGGTCGCGATGGGATGGCGGTAGGTGCCAACGGTAGTTATGCGGCCCGGTTTTCGGCTGGTTGATTGATCCAGGCCTAGTACCGAGGATATTTCGGTGCTGTTGTAGTGAGTTTTTCCGGGTCCCTAGCCTTGGCTCCGGAACACTTCTCCCCGCTCACCGTTCTTTGCGTCCGAGTGGACGTCGGCTCCACCAGAGCCTTTCAACTGCTCAGCTGAGTCTGGACAGATGAGTGCGGAATCCCCTACCGACTCCCGCTAAGGACACGATCCAGCTGATTGAGAAAATGTCGCAATACGTAGTATCTGGAATGATATGGGTCCGTCAGCACGAACTCGGGTCTGACTTCGAGAAGGATTGCATTATTATTTCGAAATTGAAGGGACAGCTCCAATTTTCCGGCGAGTGGCACAGTCTGGATTCGCTCCCAGTCACCGGCGGCCTCCATCAGACACTCATCCAGGGCGCAATATATTTCGACGACAGATTCGGCGTCAAATAAGATAGGGGATCCGTCATTCAGATCCTCGACCATAATGTCTTCACCGTCGAAGAAGCCGATCCGATTACCCGATTGAATCAGTAAGCCTTCCAGAGACTGCCCATTTGGTCCTATCAGATTGCAGACAATCGACAGATCGTCCAAATCCCGCGTCTTATCGACGACTTCATCGCGCACATATTTCCCAGTACCGCCCCGAGGGGTGTCGAAATATTTGCGCCCAAGAAGGGCAACAGTCTTGGAGGCTGCCAGGGACGTATGCAGAGCTTCGGCTAACTCCTCTTCTGACGGATCTGCCACGTCCGATGACACCCATCGATTACTGTCCCACCACGTATCGGAATAGATGAGTTCTTCACTGAAACCGATGACCGTATTCTTGTCTAGTATTCTCATCGCCGCTGACTCGGGCATCACTCGACGAACAGTTTCTTCCCATCGGTCTTCCGAAAACTCGGGGTACGAGCCCACAAACATGGCTTCTCCATGTATTCCGAAGACATGATTGCAGAGCCCCTGAATCACTGCTATTGATGCGAGACCACCTTCCGGCATTCCGCGGAGGTCTTTTTCGCATTCAGAAGCCCACCATGTAATTTCTGACTTGGAGATCGCTGCCGGAGCCACCCACGACGGAATCTTGTGAAGCGAAACATAGGCCACCTGTCCAATTGCGAAGGCCAGAGTCGACCTCACACCAGCGCTCTCGAGACGCACTTTCAATCCATTTGCCGCGCCGTCCATTATTCCCATGGGCCAAATTTCCTTCATGGAACTATCGGGTAGTGTTCAGAGGCCCTTTCGAGCCGCTGAAACTAAGATAGAGCGCCATTTACCTCCTGTCATCCCGGGTCCGGCCGTTTCGGGTGCGGACCAATGCCTGGAGGGTGGGCGCTACTGGCGCCTAGGGCCTAGGGAGCAATGCATCATCTGTAGTGAGATTGCCTCAACTTCGATGAGACAGGACAGCTGGAATGGGACGACCTTTTTACCACTCCCCTAAGTGATAGTGAACTACCGATAACGGAGGTTATGTAAGGTAAATCAGTTGAAGGTTCAACTAATGCTCACTTCCGGCTTACCCCACGCTGTTGAAGCGCCATGGTCCAATCGGATGTTCCAGGTTCACCGCACGCGAGTTTTGCTCCGGGTGCCGTCATCAGATCGATCAGCGTTCGGCCCACCGTTACTGCCCGGTAAGGGTTATTTCGCCGAATGCAGGGACTAACCTTTTCGACTGCGGCCCGGGGCAACGATTTGGGTCAGGAGCTTACGGAGGAAAGCCGTGACGTTTTCCGTGACGGCTCTGCCCACGAACGGCGCACAGGGCAGCTTCCACGACACTGTTCTGAGCCTTCAGATGACCTTCAGGACTGCATCCTGTCGGTGTCTCATGTCAGCGACTCGTACGCACCTCTTCAACGGCGAAGCACTCCCCACCCACGCACGACCAGCAACGCCGCGCTCCGCGCCTACCTGCTCCGCCGCCTCGCCGGAGACGACACCAGCTGGGACTTCGACGTGAAGATAGCTCGGGTTTCAGAATCCACCCGTTCCCGTTCATGATCTAAACCACAAACGCTATGTTGGGAATTTGCAGCTCTGGGACGGGAGCTGTGGCAAGGCGAAGGTAACCTCGCCAACGCCTAACTGGCAGAGCGATCAGTGCACTCCCCTGCCCCCCGCACCCCCGTACGCATATTCTTTACGAAATCTCCGTAAGCGGCGTCTCAAGTGGGCGTCACCAGACGAGAAAATCGTGCTTCTATCGCACGAAGCACGTGGATCAGTCAGCTGCAGATGGCACTCGTAATCCCTGCCGGAAGCTGCCAGGCAAGCGCAGCATCGGCCGTCGGTGCACCGGCACTTCCAAGTCGGCTTTGGCGGATTCCTCCAAGGCATCCTGTAAATGGTTGCCGCGTCGAGTTAATGCATCCCACTCCGTTTCAGTGATGTCAGGGTCTTCGATGGCGTCCAACATATCGCCGACCAGGTCGTCGGCACTGGCGTTGTATAGAGAACCAAGCCGGCCGCCAAAAATTCGCGCCTTCACCTCGGCCCGTTCTAGGTCTGCCATCTGTTCGTGCCACTCCCAATCAACGGTATCCGCATTGTGATCATCGCTTTTTACATGCCCGCTGAACTTGCTCACCTTCATTCCGACAGCGAACTGCTTGCGCATCGACGAGAGCTGTTCAATCAGCTCAAGGTAAGCCGTGAGCCGTTCTTTCTTGAGCCGGGGCGGGATCGTTCTCGACGTGCTGCCGCGCTAATGCAGTATAGGTTCGGGCATTGTCGAGAAGCGCTCCGGTTTCGGCATCGGAGACGGATCTGATCACTTTGGCAGGAACCCCCGCCAGGAGTGAACGTGGTGGAATGGCCGTGCCTTCGAGGATTAAGGCGCCAGCTGCGATGAGACTTCCGTCGCCGATCGTTGACCCGTTCATGATGATGGCGCCCATGCCTACCAGAACCCCATCGCCGATTGTGGCACCGTGGCAAATGGCGCCGTGGCCGAGGGTGGTGTTGTCGCCGATCGTGAGTGGAAAGCCGGGGTCGGTGTGGAGGACACAGTTGTCCTGGATATTGGACCCGTTACCAATTCGGATTGGTGCCTGATCTGCCCGGGCAACTGCGCCGTACCAGATGCTCGATTCCGAACCGATGGTGACATCACCTACGACAGTGGCGTTGGGTGCCACCCAAGCCGCTGCAGCGTGATCAGCCACAGCGCGCCGCCAGCCCGCCGTCGATGGGAAGGCAGACACCGCTGATGTACGACGCCTTGTCCGAGGCCAGAAATACTGCCGCGTTCGCGATGTCCTGAGGTGCGCCCATTCGCCCGGTTGGGCTCATGGCGTGGCGGGTGGCAAGAGCCTGAGGGTCATCCGAGATTTTGTTTGTCACCAGTGGCGTGTCGATTAGTCCGGGCAGGAGGGCGTTGGCCCGGATTCCTTGTTTGGCATACGTGAGCGCAAGCGACACCGTCAGTTGGTTTATCGCTGCCTTGGCGGAACTGTAGGCCGGATAGGTATAGCCGGTATCGCGAATGCTGGCCAGCGATGAAACGTTGATGATGACGCCTCGGCCCGCCTTCAGCATATGCGGCAGCGTACTCCGGCATGTTAGATAGGTGCTGGTCAGGTTAAGGCCTATGGACGTGTTCCAGTCGTCCAAGCCGGTTTCCAAGATCGAACCCATCTTCGGGGATCCGACGTTGTTGTGCAGGACTTCGGGGATCCCGAGCTCTCGCACGACGGTGGCAACGGCGTTAGCCACATCAGTCACGCTAGTGACATCGGCGGTAATGCTGATGCCAGTTCCTCCGGCTGCGACAATCTCCTCGCTAACGCGGTCAGCCTCATCAGTGTTCATATCGATTGCTGCCACGGCCGCTCCTGCCGCGGCGTAGGCCAGCGCAGCTGCTTCACCGTTGCTCATGCCGGTACCGCTGGAGCCTGCGCCGAAGACCAGAACTATCTTGCCTTCAAGTTCACGTTCGATCATTGCGTAACCTCTTCCACGAGTAGTTCCAGCGTGCATGCCACAATCGTTTCGTCCTTGACGAGGTCTCCGGCATGGACGGTGCCAAAGCGGTCGATGATCATGCCACTGAGGCGTGTAACCGGGCCGTGGGGATCACGCAGGTCAAACTCACCGGTCACAGTGACTTCTGTCGCGGGGCCGTCGACGACGAGTACACTGTCCCCCCTGTGCAGGACGGCGCCGACAAGACTGCCAAGGCTGCCTGCGACGGAGGCCCGCTCGAAGCCGTGTTCTAGCATGATCTCTCGGACGGCTGTGTCCACCTTTACTCCCGGTGCCAGCCGGGACATGACTGCACGGACCGAACCGCGAGGCTCCAGATTGTGGGAGGGGCGACGGTGGGGTGTGAAGATCGGAAGCTGGCACTCAGGATCAGTGTCGCTGATCAGTTCGACTTCATCCAGGGCGTGCACAAGGGCTTGTACTGGGCCAGGTCCAATGATAGTTTCTGGCCAAAGATGCCCTCCGCGTACCTCGCCGCTGGCATCGAACCAGGAGGCATGGCAGTGGGCGAAGCGTTTCCCGTCACGAAAGCCGACTGTCGCGGATCCGGAGATCAGCCGGGCTGGTACCACTGCCTCATGCGTTGAGCTGTAGGAAGCTGCGGCTGATCCGTCGTCACACAAGGCTGGGAAACAGTAGCTGACTCGGGAGAGGAACCCTTCGAGCAGCTCTACCTGTCCCGAAGTGGCCCCCAGTCCTTCCAAGGCTTCCGCCACGGCCTCGGTCAGCGATGCGCCTACGGGAAGGATCACCTGCGTCGGGATGCTGCGGGTAGCCACCGATGTGCGGCGTTCCGCACTGACAACTCCTGGGTGTTCAAGGGGCCGGATCAGGCGGGAGAGGCTCACCAGGTGGCGCCTTTGTCCGGTCCGGCGCTGTTGCCCTGAGGGTTCCAGCCGAGTTCGAGGAAGAGATCCCGTACCGTGCGACGAACAATTTTGCCGTTTCCTGAGCGGGGCAGCTCATTCCAGAACACGACGTGTCGGGGCACCTTGTAACGGGCCATGCGCTCGGAGAGGTACTGGCGCATCTCGTCTTCGCTCACTGAGTGACCTGGGTGCAGCACGCACACTGCAACTCCGATTTCGCCCCACGTGGGGTCGGGCATGCCGAGGACAAGTGTTTCGTGGACGGCCGGGTGGGAGAGGATTTTTTCCTCGATGTCCCGAGGGTGAATGTTTGAGCCCCCGGAGATGTACATGTCGGAGGACCGGCCTGTGATGTACAGGAAGCCTTCGCTATCAAATGTCCCGATGTCTCCGGTTCGGAACCAGCCGTGGCGGAAAGCCCTCTCGTTGGCCATCGGGTTCTTCAGGTAACCAGGGAAAACCGCTGGCCCGGCTACACAAATCTCACCGTGCTCCAGGGCGGGCAACTCGTTGCCCTGATCGTCCTGGATACTTACTTGCATTCCGGTTCGCGGAAAGCCGCAGGTACTGAATTCGACTTCGACCGGCGAGGTGTGGCCGTGGTGGTGCGGAGGCAGAACGGTAATGTTGCCCGTGACCTCGGCAAGGCCGTAGTACTGCACGAGAACCTCCCCAAGGGCGGCGCGCGCCTGCTGCTGGTCGCGGCTGGCCATTGGCGCGCCGGCGTAGATGACGTAGCGCAGGGAGGAATGATCATGGCGGCTAATTGATTCGTCGTCGACCAGGCGCTTGAGGATAGTGGGGACCGTGAACATGTTAGCGACCCGCTCGGTCTCGACAAGCTCCCAGATCTCTGCCGGTTTCAGGCTGAATGAGACCGGGATGACCGTGGCTGCTCCGCGTGCCACCTGCGGTAGCAGATGGATGCCGGCGCCGTGAGACAGCGGGGCCACCACGAGAGAACAATCAGTCTCGGTTGTGGTGGGCATCAGATCGGCGAGGTGGTTGGTAATTACGTATCCGAGCTGGTCGTGCGTGAGTACGGCGGCTTTCGGCGGGCCGCTGGTCCCGGACGTGAGGAAGTACCAGGCGGCGTCGCCTGCCCAGACGCCCAGGTTTTGCAACGGGCCGGACGGACGGACGTAAGCGCTGACCGAATCGGGTCCCGTGGCTTCCAGCCACAGCGTTTCCAGTTCCGGCCCGACAACAGCCTTAACAGCGCTGACGTGGGAGGTGGTGGACGAGTGGGCGATCATCAGAACCGGTTCGCACACTTCCGCGATTGAAGCGAGGTCACTGTCGTGCAGACGGGTATTGATCGGCACCAACACGGCACCGATGCGCCAAGTGGCAAACATGGCCTGCACGAACTCGGGATGGTTCGGAGCGTCCAGCAGCACGCTTTGCCCAGGCTTAACGCCCCTTTCCAGCATGTGGGCGGCAAGGGCGCTGACCCTCTCGTCCAGGTCGCGCCAGCTCCAGCGTGTCTGCCCATGGATCAGGGCATCCGCGTCCGGGATCCGCCTGGCGGTCTGGGTTAGAAATTGGGCCAGGTTCACGGCCCTATGAGCCGGGCGATCGGCAGGGGTGCCCGAGCCAGCGAGTTTGGTCACTTCTGAACGGACGGCGCTCATCGGACACTTTCCAATACTGTTGCGTAGTTGGCGACGGCGGCGCCACCCATGTTAAACACAGCTGCCCGGTCGGCTGTAGCCAGCTGCATAGCTCCGGCCTCGCCAACAAGCTGCATTGCCGCCATCACGTGCTGGGAGACACCGGTCGCTCCCAGGGGGTGGCCCTTGGACTTTAAGCCTCCGGAGACGTTGACGGGCAGCCATCCGTCGCGGTGGGTGGCGCCACTGGCCAGGACCTCGGCTGCCTTGCCAGGTTCGGCGATGCCGAACGCTTCGTACTGCAGAAGCTCGGCGATGGTGAAGCAATCGTGAGTCTCGAGCAGATCGAGGTCATGCAGGGTTGCGGACGCTTCTTCGAGGGCAAAGCGGAACGCCTTGGACGCACCTTGGAACGCCAAGGGGTCAGGACGCGCAGCGACTGCAAGGTGGTCGTTGACGTGCGCGCGTCCGCGGACTGCGACGGCACGGCGGGCCGTTCTGGCCATATCGGCATCGGTAATCACCATCGCGGCAGCGCCGTCTGAAACTAGTGAGCAGTCGGTGCGCAGCAGCCGCCCCGCTACCCTGGGGTTTCGCTCGGATTCCGTTGCACAGAAGTCAAAGCCGAGGTCTTTGCGCATGTGGGCCCATGGGTTGTCGACGCCATTGCGATGGTTCTTTGCTGCGATCATGGCCATGCCGTCATGCGGGTCGCCGTACCGGTCGGCATACCGGTCAGCCAGCCCCGCGAAAACGCCCGCGAAACTGCCGACCGACTCTTCAGTCCTTCGATGCAAGCCGCTGAGCAGGATTCTGTTGACCTCCGGCGTTGCGATAGCGGTCATCTTCTCCGCGCCGACGACGAGCACCGCCCGGGCACGCCCGGCCTCGATCCGATCCAGGGCGCCAAAGATGGCGGCAGAACCGGTGGCACACGCATTTTCCACACGAGTGGCTGGCACTCCGGCCAGCTCCGGCAGAGCCGATCCAACCAACGCGGCCTCAAACCCTTGGGATGAGAATCCGTTGTTGTAGACCCCTACGAAGACAGCGTCTATGTCGCGGGGATCAAGGCCTGCGTCCTCGACTGCGGCACTGCTGACCGCCGCAATCAGCGCCTCGACGTCCTCGTGCGGCTGGCGGCCGAACGGGGTATGAGCCCATCCTATGATGTGGGGTGAAGTGACCATCGAAACCTCTTTGTTTCAAGCTTGTGCCGGAGTAAGGGACCGGCAACAGAGCTGGAAGGAGCTCCCGCTTTGTGCGGGCTGCTGTGTCTCCCCTCACAATGCCAAGTATCAAGCCCGGAAGGGACCGTCTCACGACGAGAGAATGCCGAACGTTTTCCTCTATCTGTAGAATCGAAGCGTGACTGACGATGGCATACAAATTGCAGTGGACGAACTGGCTGAGCATTTGCGGCGTTCCGTAGTCATCAACGACCCGGGCGTCCATCTGCTCTATTCCAGCGTCCATTTCGGCGATGAAGATCAAATCCGCGTGCAGGCGTTCCTCAAACGAGCCGCTGACACCAAGGCAATCGGCTACGTTCTCGCCCAGGGCGTATCGACGTGGACCACGCCAGGAGTCATTCCGGCAAACGAAGAGATGGGGATGAAGGCCCGCGTGTGTGCCCCGATCAGGTGGAGGGGTGAGCTGTTGGGCCAGCTGATGGTACTGGACGCCGACAGATCCCTAACCACTGCCGAATTGTCCCTCATCAACCAAACGGCCAAGGATGTTGCAGCGGCGATGGCCGTGGAGGTGCAAAGAGAAGCCGACTCGAAGGTTCAGGAACAGACGGTCCTTGACCTGGTCGGGCGGGAGGCAGTATTGCGTCGACGCGCCCTGGCAGAGCTTGCGGCCAGCCACGCATTGGGACATTTCGAGAACGTGACGGCCGTGGAGTTCTGGGTACGTGGCACCTGGGATAGTGCCACGGCGTCACATGCCGATGCGGCGCTGCGCGCTGTACTGACCATGGGTCTACGGCAGGGGCGAGGCACACAGCTGCACGCGATGGTCGCATCGGCGACGGGTCTGCTGCTTCTTGGCAGCGCTGTGCCCCTCGGGGAGGCTACTGCACGCGTTCATGTTCAGAAAATGATCGATCAGTTGGAGGATCTGTCCTCCGGGAGGTTCGGTTGCGTGGCGGGAATCGGCCCCTGCGTCCCGGGACTCGAGCAGGCTTACAAGACTGTCCGGCAGGCACACTTGGCGCGGCGGGCCGCGGCGACTGTCCTCGATACGCCGGTAGCAACCTGGACGGATGTGGGGCCTTACGCCCTGCTGCTGCGGATACCCGACGAGGATCTGAGTGAGGATATATTGCCGGAAGAAGTGCGGCGGCTTCTCGCCGTTGATCCTGATCGGAACCTGGCCAAAACGCTGCGCGTCTACCTCGATCACGCCTGTAACGGACCTGCGGCATCCGATGCGCTCCACATACACCGCACAACCCTCTACTACCGCCTGGGACGCATCGCAACGCTGACAGGATTGGATCTGTCCGAGGGGCGCACCAGGCTCAGCCTTCACCTCGGACTCACCATGCTGGATCTGATTCCGGTGGACCATCCGCACTAGTCGCCCAGTGTAAACCCCTCGCGCAAGCACGAGGTTCACGTCAGGGCCGCAGGGCTATTTTCCCTGCCCAGGGTCAGGTTCGACAAATAGAGGAAAATGGCAGCGGATTTCTCGCTGTTTAGCAGTAGTGACTTACGGCACACTTCTTCCATGCTGATGTAAGCAGCGTCACTCCCCAGCTGCTCTCTCGGACCCGTGGCTCACGGTTCCTCTCTTCAAACAGCAAGGAGGCTGTCTTATGGGTTTCGGAACCAATCAAGGGCAACCCGATATGGATCAACCGGCTCTTCAGGAGCAGGTTATGCGCAAGGTAGCCATGAGGCTCATACCGTTTTTGGGTCTGGCCTACTTCCTCAACTACTTGGACCGAACCAATATTTCCTTCGCCAAGCTGACAATGAGCGAGGATCTGGGGCTCACGGAGACGATGTACGGCCTGGCGAGTGGGCTCTTCTTCATTGGCTACATATTCTTCGAGGTTCCAAGCAACCTTGCGCTGCACCGTTTCGGGGCACGCCGATGGATCGCCCGAATCATGGTCAGCTGGGGTCTTGTTGCCGTGGCTATGGCATTCGTGAACACCCCTACAACGCTCTACATTTTGAGGATCCTGTTGGGTGTCGCCGAGGCCGGATTCTTTCCCGGCATCGTGCTGTACCTGACGTTCTGGTTTCCGCGTGCTGTGCGGGTTCGCCTCATTGGCATCTTCATGATCGCGCTACCGCTGTCCTCTGCCTTGGGCGCGCCTTTGTCCGGAGCAATCATCCAATACGTGGACGGTGTGTTTGGTATGGCCGGATGGCAGGTGATGTTCCTGCTACAGGGCATTCCGACAATCCTGCTGGGTGTGGTTGCGTGGTTCTACCTGACGGACCGTCCGCAGCATGCGAAGTGGCTCACTACCCAGGAGCGAGAGTGGCTGGCCGGGACCATCGACGCCGAACACGAGACGGCGTCTGCCTCAGGGCACGTATCCGTTGGTCGCACCCTTCGCGATCCCCGCGTGTGGGCCCTTGGGCTGGTCTATTTTGGTATCGGCTACGGACTCTTCGCCCTAAGCTTCTTCCTCCCAACTATCGTTGGCGGATTGGCCAAGACATTTAATACCAAGTTCTCCATCCTCGAGACCGGCCTGATCGTCGCCGTTCCTTTCGTCTGTGGCGCCATCGCCATGGTGTTCTGGACGCGGCACTCTGACTGTACCGGGGAGCGGGTCTGGCACGTCGCACTGCCTGCGCTACTTGCGGCAGTCAGTATCCCGCTGGCCCTGTACATGGACTCCCCGTTCGCCACGATGGTAGTCATCTCCATCACTGCCGTCGGCATCTTTTGCGCACTGCCTGTGTTCTGGTACCTGCCCTCAACCTTCCTCGCCGGCGCAGGGGCAGCGGCAGGCATCGCGCTGGTCAACACCTTGGGTGCGATATCCGGCCTTGCTGCCCCATACATGACGGGTTTGCTGCTGGACGTCACCGGCGACTCACGTATCGGAATGTGGTTGGTCGGCGGATTCGAGCTCATAGCCGTTATCGCCCTGCTCGCCCTGCGTAAGAGCCTCCGTGCCGCCGACACCCACCACAGCCCTGCAGCAACCGATACTACTGCGCCAGCCATCTAGATGACCCGGGCGTGCCCGGTCTGCCACATCTTGGCGATGCGCCCACCGCGTCGACCATCCAACTGCACTATGAAACCAATCGGAGTATGAAGTGAGTGAATCCGTTCAGCTGTTCCCCGGCGATCCCTTCGATCTGACCGGCAAGGTTGCCCTTGTTACCGGTGCCGCCCGTGGAATCGGTCGATCCATCGCAGAATCGCTGGCTCAGAGGGGTGCTGACGTTGTCGTGATGGACGTAGTCGAACCGGCGGACACCGTAGAGGTCTTGAGATCGGCCTATCCCGCCGCTCGCTTCGAAGGCATGACAGTCGATGTGCGCGAACGTGCCCAAGTGGAGAAGGTGATTGCCAGAACGGTGGATTTGTTCGGGCACCTGGACATAGTGGTGAACAACGCCGGGACTGCAAGCCGGACCGGCCTTGCCGAGTTCACTGACGAGGAGTGGTTCCGGGACCTCGATACCAACCTGCGCGGTACTTTCTTGTTTTGTCAGGCCGCTATCCATCCCTTCATGGAGCGCCAAGGGACAGGCACCATCATCAACATCAGTTCGATATCCGGGATCATGGGCGGCCCGACTTCAGGTGGCGACGGCGGCGGCCGTTCAGGCCCGGCCTATGCCGCCTCCAAGGGTGGCGTTATCGCGTTGACTAAATGGTTGGCCAAGGAGGTCGGTGGCCTGGGGATCACAGTGAACTCGGTAGCTCCCGGCCCCATAGCAACTCCACTGACCGTAGGGGTGGCATACGACTTCGACCAGCAGGTCCTAGCCCGCATGGGTACCCCTGAAGAGATCGGAGCAGCAGTGGCCTATCTCGCCTCCCCAGGCGCCGCCTATGTCACTGGTCAAGTGCTGCGGGTATGCGGCGGCGCGGCGCTCGGATAAACGCCCGGCGCCGAATACGCAAACGGCTCTTGGGTACAGACCTCGTTCTCGGCGTCTGTACCCAAGGGCCATTTGTTGTACCGGGAGAAAACCTGAAAAGTCCAATCAATCCGTCCGAGGCCAGCCGACGACCACGTAGACCCCTGCCCATGAGGAGCGGAAGACCGCAGCAACACGAGTACCGCGTGCAGGACCCGGTACCAGTTATGTATCCCCCGCATGACGCCCAGAGTTCCTGCGGTGGGGACCCATTTGTACTAAGGGGGGATCCAGCTGCCCAAGTTCGGACAACCAGCCGCCCCCAAGGGCCGACGGCACCGTGCCCAGCATCACGCGGTCCTGGAACAACGGAACAGCGGAGTGATCAAATTGGTCCCAACTGGGCGGACCGATCCGGAGGGCGGCAAAAACAATGCCTACTGGGAGCGGAGCGTCCCACCCACGCGGCGGAAGGTCCCGCGCGAGGTTGGGCAGCAGTGTCCGGAACTTATACCGTCCTGGATTTGTCAGTGCGCGTGGCCTTCTCCAAATGCTGGAGAATGTGCCAGTATGGCCGTCCCGTTGCCTCTGTCATGCCCAGCTCACAAGTGCGGTTGAGGGAGGCATAGGCGTCGTACTGCCCGGAGCTTATCTCTGCCGCCTCTGCTGCGGTAGCAGAAGCCGTTAGCTCGGGGTGTAGCATCCCCCGGTCTCCCGCGTAAGCGCAGCAGCTCCATTCCTGCGGGACAACGATTTCGGTGGCTACTGCCCGTGCCACGGTCTCTAAGGCGGCAGTAATGCCTAGATGGACTGACGAGCACGTCGGGTGAAGTGCCATGGAGCCCAAGGGCCGTGTCACCCTGAGATGGGAGAGGACGTTGTCGGCAACGAATTCCACCGAGTCCACAAACCGAAGCGTGCTGTATTCGGGCGATCCCATGGCCAGATCACGCATCGCCGCTAATCCTTCCGTGCATGACGATGCGTCGCACACGACCGGTAGCCGGGCGTGGTCCGTGGCCTCCCAGAGCATAGCGAGCGTACGGGGTGCCATCTTGGCGTATCCCGAGGGTAGGCCTTTGGATTTCCACGGCGTCCCGCAACAGGTGGAGGAAACAGCGTCCGGGATCGTGATGGCAACACCGGCCCGTTCGCATATTGCGAGGAACGCATCCGATACAGAAAGCCCCGCCCCGTCCGGAGTGCCGAACATGCTCGAGACGCATGCGGGGAAGAAGACAGCCGTGGCTGCCTCGTCGCGGTGGGAGGGACGGGGCCGCCCACCCCCTGGCAGCAGGTCCTTGTACTCAGGCACGTGCTCGGTGCCAAATACGGCTCGGCCCACCTTGGTCACGGCCCGTGGCATGGCCGACGGAAAGGCATTCGCCAGACTTAGTCCGAGACTGGCCACGCGTGTCGTCGTTCCCCAGGCCGACGCGGCGGCACTCCATACGCGGTCCGCAACGACGGAATGGTTCTCCGAGCGCAAACGGCGCACGAGATCTCCGGTGTTGATGCTCACCGGACAAGCAGTGGCACACATGCCGTCCACGGCGCAGGTCTGCAGGCCCTCGTAGTCGTACTCCGAGCGGAGTCGCTGGGCCAGTTCGTGGTCACCGCTAACTTCTGCGGCCTCGATCTCCCGGCGCCCCACAATGCGCTGCCTCGGCGTTAGCGTCAGGTCCTTGGAGGGACAAACCGGTTCGCAGTAGCCGCACTCTACACAGCGGTCGACTTCCTCCTCCACACTAGGCGCCGTCTTGAGGTGATCGAGATAGGACCGCGGGTCATCGCTGAGCACGACGCCTGGATTGAACGCATTCCGCGGATCAACGAGCACCTTCAGCTCACACATGACCTCGTACAGCTCGTCCCCGTACTGACGACGAACGTAAGGCGCCATCATGCGGCCCGTGCCGTGCTCGGCCTTCAACGAGCCGCGACGCTTCAGGACAAGCTGGACCATCTCCTCGGTGAAATGTTCATACCGTTTCAAACTCGCTGGGTCGTCGAACTTCTCGTTGAGCATGAAGTGGACGTTGCCATCCTTGGCATGGCCAAAGATCACCGAATCCTCATATGAGTGACTTTTGAAGAGACTGGTGAGATCCTTGCAAGTTTCGCCCAACGCCGCGACGGGAACGACGATGTCCTCCAGCAAAGCATTGGACCCGGTGGGCCGACTCCCTGCCACCGTAGCGTACAGGCCTTTGCGCGCCTTCCATAGAGCCGCCCGCTCTCCCGGCACGACTGTAAGCGTGGCGGGGGTGCTGAGGTTCAGTCGCGTGAACAGCTGCTTGGCCGCTGCGGTACGCTCCCGCAATTCCTCATCGTCTCGTCCCTGATACTCCACGAGCAGGGCAGCGTGGTCCTGAACATTTATCTCCGCGATCCGCGCGGGGCCTTGGCCAGTACGCTGGGCTACACGCAGGGATGTCGCATCCAGCAGCTCCACGGTGGCAGATTCCACATCTATCAACTCTGGCACGATGCTCGTGGCGCTGATCAGGTCAGGGAATATGAGCAGACCCGTAGCCACCTTGGGCATGACCTCGACGGTGCGGAATACGGCCTCCGCCACGAAACCGAGTGTGCCCTCGGAGCCGATCAGGAGGTGCTCAAGAATTCGCACCGGTTCCTCGAAATCAAGGAAGGCGTTGAGCCCGTAACCCATCGTGTTCTTCATTGAGAACTGGTGACGTAGGGTCCGTACCGAGTCCGCGCTCTGCACTACCCGACGACGGAGCCCCAACAGTCCCGCGTGGAGCTCCGGCTCATGCTCGCGCAAGGTGCGGTCCGCCCCTTTATCGGCTGTGTTCACTACAGTGCCGGAGGGCGTGACAAACGTCATGGACTCCAGGGTCTTGTAAGAGTTGAATTCCGTCCCACAATGCATCCCAGAAGAGTTGTTTGCCACAACGCCACCGATCGTGCAGGCCGCCTCGCTTGCCGGGTCGGGACCCAGCTTTCGCCCATACTGAGCCAGCCGCTGGTTGACTTGACGCACAGTCACGCCTGGCTGGACCCGTACGCGGTATCCGCCGCCGTCCAAAACCTCCATGCTCCGGAAGTTTCGACGTGTGTCAACGAGGACTTGGTCCGTTACAGACTGCCCCGACAATGAGGTACCGCCGGAGCGAAACGTGAGCCCCAGACCATGGTGATCAAGGACCCGGAAAAGCTCACCCATGTCCGCCACGGAACCTGGACGGACAACAGCCCGCGGTTGGAGAAGGTAGTGGGAAGCGTCGTGCGCCGTGGCACGACGTTCGAGTTCCGATTCCACTACCGAGCCTGGACCTCCCCATGCGCGGAGGTCGCGATGCAATGCATCGTCCTCACCCCGGGGAGTTCCCTGCCGGCGATGCGCGGAGGGGTTAAGAGTCATCGTTGAGCTCCTCTAGAGGATGGATCCGGAACGAAAAAATTAATGTTGGCCCTGCCGTGACGCGCCCTCCCGGTAGGCTCAAGGAAGTCCTTCCCACTACGCGGGGAAAGCTCCTATGAGGGCACCGACTCTGGACGAAACACCTTGGGAATGATTGCTCCGCGTGTAGTGCGTCTCCCGAGGGCGGGTTGGCGGGGTGTGGCCCCTCGCCGATAGGCAGGGAAGGGAGCCACCCCTGGTATGGTCCGGAGTCCTGCAGGAACGAGGATAACGCCTGGAGCAACCCCCTGCTGGCGGGCCAAACCGCCACTTGTCCAGGCGCCCTGCTCGGTGGAGCACCCTGCGTTGCGTCGTCGGTCAATTACATGGGTGGTATTGGTGCTCGACGCAGTTTCAGCAAGTGTTTCACGGAGAAGGCCTGGCATTCCGCAACTCCAGTGTCCGCTGGTCCGTTGGTGTAGCAATCGGGTCTACTGCCTAGAGTGATCTGAGGACGACGGCCGACCCCTGGCCGCCGCCGCCGCAAATGCCTGCGGCGCCCAGCCGTCCCGGTCCGAGCTCGACAAGTTGCCGTGCAAGGGTCCCCAGAAGCCGGGCACCGGACGCGCCGATGGGGTGTCCGAGTGCGATTGCCCCGCCGCGGGTATTGACGATGTCAGAGTTGACCCCGAGCGTGCGGACGGATTGGACGGATACCGCTGCGAATGCCTCGTTTATCTCCACAGCTGCAAGGTCTTGGGTCCCGGCGCCGATGCTTTTGAGTGCGGCAAGGATGGCGTTTGCGGGTTGGTCGTGGAGCCGCACGTCAGGTCCGGCTACCAGGGCGTGGGATTCCACTCTGGCCAGCGGCGACAAGCCAAGCCGATTGGCGGCAGATTCGCCAACCAGTACCAGTGCGGCGGCCCCGTCGGTGATCTGCGAGGAGTTGCCTGCTGTGATCGTGCCTTCCTTGTCGAATGCCGCGCGCAATCCAGCGAGCGACTCCGCTGTCATTCCGGTCCGGATACCGTCGTCGTCAGACACGACGGTGTTTCCATGGCGCGAGACCAGTGTGTAGGGTTCGATCTCTTCGGCAAGAAAGGCTGCGTGGGCACTAGCGCGCTGGTGGGAGGCAGCTGCCCAGGCATCCTGACTGGTTCTGTCCAGGCCGTAGTCCGTATTGCCGTCTTCGGTCGAGATACCCATCGAGCGCCTTTCGAAGGCGTCCGTCAGGCCATCGAGCTCAAGGGTGTCCATGGCTTCAAGTGCGCCATATTTTTGCCCGGCCCGCGCCTTGAAGACGTGGGGAGCAAGGGACATGGACTCCTGGCCCACCGCGACGACAATATCCGCCTCGCCGCCGGATATCATACGTTCTGCGGCGACGACAGCCTCCATCCCGGAGAGGCACACCGCGTTGAGTGTCAGCGCGGGGACGGTCAGCGGGATGCCTGCTCCTACGGCGGACTGTCGGGCCGGGTTCTGCCCGGTGCCGGCCTGCAGTACGTGTCCGGCGATGACGTACTGCACGTCAGTGGCAGCCACGCCGGCGCGGCGCAGGGCTGCGGTGATCGCGTGGGCGCCGAGGGCTGTGGCAGGGATGGAGGCGAAGCGGCCGTTGAACCGGGAGAAAGGGGTCCGGGCGTAGCCGGCAATCAGAGCGGTCATACGTGGGCTCCTACGCGCTGGGAGGGCGTGTCAAGTCCTAGTTCGCGGGCGATGAGCATCAACTGGACCTCGGTGGTGCCCTCCCCCACTTCAAGGATCTTGGAGTCGCGGTAGTGGCGTGCCACAGTGAATTCGTTGATGAAGCCATAGCCGCCGAACACCTGGGTGGCATCCCGCGCGTTGTCCATGGCCGCCTCGCCTGCGACCATCTTAGCGATGGCCGCCTGCGTCTTAAACGGTCTTCCGGCGAGCATCCGCGCGGCGGCGTCGTAGTAGGCCAGCCTGGCCGTGTGGGCACGGGCCTGCATGCGCGCGATCTTGAAGGAAATGGCCTGGTACTTGCCGATGTTCTGGCCAAAAGCGCTGCGTTCCTTGGCGTATTTCACCGATTGGTCCACGCAACCCTGAGCCGCTCCCGTGGCCAGGGCGGCGATGGCGATGCGGCCCTCGTCCAAAATCGACAAAAAGTTTGCATAGCCGCGCCCCTCCTCCCCAAGCAGGTTTTCCTCCGGGACGCGGACGTCTTTCAGCGTCAGGGGGTGGGTGTCCGAGGCGTTCCAGCCCACCTTGTTGTATGCCTTCTCCGCCGTGAAGCCGGGGGTATCGGTGGGGACCAGGATGGTTGAGATTTGCTTTTTGATACTCCCGTCTTTGTGTTCCCTCTGGCCCGTGACGGCGGTGACCGTCACCATCCGGGTGATGTCCGTGCCGGAGTTGGTGATGAACTCCTTGTTGCCGTTGATCACCCAGCTTCCGTTTTCACGCCTGGCGTGGGTCTTGGTGCCGCCGGCATCCGAGCCTGCCTCCGGCTCCGTGAGTCCGAAGCCGGCGAGGGCCTCGCCGGAGGCCAGCATCGGCAGCCACTGCTCTTTCTGGGCTTCGGTGCCGAACCGGTAGACGGGCATGGCACCCAGGGATACGCCGGCCTCGAGGGTGATGGCCACGGACTGGTCTACCCGGGCCAATTGTTCCAGGGCCAAGGCCAGAGCGAAGTAGTCACCGCCCATCCCGCCGTATTCCTCCGGGAAGGGGAGCCCGAAGAGGCCCATGTCGGCCATCTGGGACACCACTTCGTAGGGGAAGCTGTGCTCTTCGTCGTGCTTGGCAGAGACCGGCGCAACGATTTCGTCAGCGAACTCGCGGACGGTCTTGATGAGGTCCTGGTGGTCTTCACTGAGCTCAAAATCAACCATGTTTGTGACTTCCTTTTGTTGCTAGGTCTGTTCTGCCGCGGCAGATGCTGTAGCGGTTTTCGGTGATTCGTCCGGGGCGATCAAAGCCTCAAAAGATCATCTCAGTTAGTAGGATTTAACTGAGATTTAGGTTAGTCTCTATTAACTGTGATGTCTACCAAGCACAAATGTGACTCCTCGGACGCAGCTGCCTTGCAGGCTTCAGACCCCGCCACCGGGTCTGAAATCTGAACAAGGCCACGGGTTTAGGGCGGCGAGACCGAAGCAACTCGCTGGCCGGCCGTCACCGTGAATATTTCCCCTTCCTATAACGGCTTCTCACCGACGACCCCTACGAGAACGGATGCGCTATGAGTGATGTGACGTCCAGGTCATGGAGTGGGTGAGAAGCCCGGCGAGGACCGTGTGTCTGCGTCAGAAGAAGGCCGGCCGCGAAACCCCTCCAGCTTCGGGTACGAAAAAATCAGTTACCCGCAGGGCACCCTTTCTCAAAGGAGATCGGGTTCATCGTGCATATTTCCAGAGGAGTGGATGAATGAAGATCGTTGTACTTATGAAGCAGGTTCCGGATACTGACGAGGGGCTCAGTCTTGACCTCTCCACTGGGCTTCTGGAGCGCCAGAATGGCGAGTTGATGCCCGATGAAATAAACGAACGCTCCCTTGACGTGGCTCTCTCCTACAAAGATTCCCACAAGGGAACCGAGGTCGTCGTGCTGTCCATGGGTCCGGACGCGGCAGGAAAGGCAGTGCGGAAAGGCCTGCAGGTGGGTGCCGACTCGGCCGTCCACATCTCTGACCCGGCACTTTCCGGCGCCGACGCGCTGCGGACCGCCGCGGTGCTGGCGGCCGCCCTGAACACCATGGACTTCGACATAGTGATCGCAGGAAATGAGTCCACTGATGGGAGCGGCGGAGTGGTACCCGCGATGATCTCCGAAATCCTGGCGCTACCACTCCTTGGAGCCGTGCATAACGTGACAATCACGGAGGATTCCGTAGCCGCGGAACGCGAGGAGGATGGGCGTCGCACCGCCGTGCACGCAGCACTGCCGGCTTTGGTCTCAGTGACCGAACGCTCCGCCGAGCCTCGGTTCCCCAACTTCAAGGGCATTTTGAGCGCGAAGCGCAAGACGGTGACCACCTTGTCTCTGGAGGACCTGCCGGACATCGCTGCATCCCGCTGTGCGCTGCTGGCGGTGACCAAACGACCGGTTCGGACGGGTGGTGTCAAAATTTTCGACGATGGCGACGCCGGACTGCAGTTGGCCTCGTTCCTGGCATCTTCCCAACTAATCTAAGGAATCCCACCATGGCTAATATTCTGGCGTTCATCGAAACCTCCGCCTCTGGGGAACCTCACGAATCTGCTGCTGAGCTGCTTGGTGCAGCTGCACAACTGGGCACCCCCACGGCTGTGGTCGTTGTCACCCCAGGCACAGGCGGACATCTTGGCGAACGGCTTGGCGTTCTGGGCGCGGAGCACGTCGTCATTGCCGAATCCGACCAAGTCGGTGCTTTGCTCACAAGCCCCGAGACCACTGGCCTGGCTGTTGCTGTTGAAGCTTTGGACCCGGTGGCAGTTTTGGTGTCCCATTCGCTGCAGGGCCGCGAGGTGGCTGCTCGCCTCGCGGTGCGGATCACGGCGGGAATCTGTATCGACGCGGTGGCCGTCCATACGGCCGACGGGAGGATCGTGGCCGTGCATTCAGTATTCGGCGGTGCCTACTCCACCGAATCCGCAGCAGACACAGCCGAGCGCACCCCGGCCGTCGTCACGCTTCGCCAAGGTGCCGTTACCGACCGGGCCCCTGCAGCCACGCCGAAAGTCACAGTCGTGGCGGTACCGAACGACGATGGGCCAGCTGCCATCATCGACTCGGTCGATGAGACGCCCGCGGACGCTACCCGACCAGAGCTTCGCAGGGCCGCCAAAGTAGTTTCCGGAGGCCGGGGTCTTGGCTCAAAAGACAATTTCGCATTGGTAGAGGATCTCGCTGACGCCCTCGGTGCCGCTGTCGGCGCCTCACGGGCGGCAGTGGATGCCGGTTACGTGACGCCGCAGGCACAGGTGGGTCAGACCGGGATGACGGTTTCCCCTCAGCTGTACGTTGCCTTGGGAATCTCGGGGGCAATCCAACACCGCGCGGGAATGCAGACCGCCACCACCATCGTGGCCATCAACAAGGACGAAGACGCCCCCATCTTCGACATCGCAGACTTTGGAATTGTCGGTGACGTGTTCACAGTCGTCCCGCAATTCATCGAAGCCCTCGAAGCGCGTAAACGGTAGACACCCCATGGCGACGCCGGTGAAACCCTTCCCTGTTGTCAAGAACAAATGGTTCCGGATGGCCTTGCGCGCCATCGCAGTTGTGGCGGTGCTGCTCGTACTGGTGGTCGCTGCCCGCTGTCTGCGTGAACTATCCCCGGTGCAGGACTTCCTGTCCGTGTATCCCGGAGAGTCCCCTCTGCCCGCCGGTGCGCCGGTCGGACTTCCGGCGTGGCTGGGATGGCAACACTTTCTGAATTCCCTCCTGATCCTGCTGATCATCCGGTCGGGCTGGCAGGTTCGCACCAGCCCCAGGCCGCCCGCCTACTGGACCCGGAACAACACCGGCCTGGTCCGGACCAAGGAAAAACCGGCGAAAATCAGCCTCAATTTGTGGTTCCATCTCACCCTGGACGCCCTCTGGATCCTGAACGGCATCATATTCTTTGTGCTGCTCTTCGCAACAGGTCAATGGATGCGTGTGGTGCCCACAAGCTGGGACGTCTTCCCCAACGCTCTCTCAGCCTTACTTCAGTACGCCTCACTGAACTGGCCGCTGGAGAACGGGTGGAACAATTACAACTCCTTGCAGCTGCTCAGCTACTTCACCACCATCTTCATCGCCGCGCCGCTTGCCATCCTGACCGGGCTGCGCATATCCGGAGCATGGCCCAAAAACGCCACTGGCTTGAACCGGGCATACCCCCTGGAAGCGGCGCGGGCAGTCCACCTGCCGGTGATGATCTACTTCGTGGCCTTCATCATTGTCCACGTCACCCTGGTTCTGGCCACCGGGGCCGTGCGAAACCTGAACCACATGTACGCCGCCACCGATGATGGCGGCTGGACAGGGCTATGGATTTTCGCCGGATCCCTTGCCTTCATGGCCACGGCGTGGTGGCTTGCCCGGCCGATCTTCCTGCGGCCACTGGCCTCGCTGATGGGAAAAGTAAGCCGCTGACCCGCATAGGTGGGACCAGTATTCACATACCTGACCCAAGATTTGAAAAAGGAAACAGATGGAAACGTTGAACCACAGCGACAAATCATTGCAAATACAGCCCGAACCTCAACCCTCGGAGCAAAAGTTCCTCGCCCTCGACTTAAAACGCCGCATGGCCAAGGCCTCCTTGGGAGGTTCGGAAAAGTCCCGCCAGCGACACGTCAGCCGGGGCAAGCTCCTGCCACGGGACCGCATCGACCAGCTGCTTGATGAGGGCAGTCCTTTCCTCGAGATTGCCCCTCTGGCCGCGAACGGAATGTACCAGGACGAGGCCCCCGGCGCAGGCGTCATCGCGGGAATCGGACTCGTCCACGGCCGCCAGGTGCTGGTGATCTCCAACGACGCAACTGTCAAGGGCGGCACCTACTATCCGATGACGGTGAAGAAACACCTCCGGGCCCAGGAAATCGCCCTGGAAAACCGGCTCCCTTGCATTTACCTGGTGGACTCCGGCGGAGCCTTTCTGCCCAAGCAGGATGAAGTCTTCCCGGACAAGGAACATTTCGGCCGCATCTTCTACAACCAGGCCAAAATGTCCGCGGCCGGCATCCCGCAGATCGCGTCCGTCATGGGCTCCTGCACCGCCGGCGGCGCATATGTCCCGGCGATGAGCGACGAGACGGTCATCGTCCGGAACCAGGGCACCATCTTCCTGGGAGGCCCGCCGCTGGTGAAGGCCGCGATCGGCGAGATCGTCACGGCCGAGGAACTGGGCGGCGGTGAGGTCCATTCGAAGATCTCGGGTGTTACGGATCATTTGGCCGAAAACGACGAACACGCCCTGCAGATCGTCCGCAACATCGTGGCAACCCTGCCCAGGCCCGCTGCGCCCGTCTGGGACGTAGCCGACGTCGTACTCCCGCCGCTGGCGGAGCCGGACGAACTCTATGACGTCGTTCCCGTTGACGTGAACGCTCAATACGATGTCCGGGAGGTCATCGCCCGGCTGGTGGACGGCAGCGAGTTCCATGAGTTCAAAGCGAACTACGGCACCACCCTGGTCACCGGCTTCGCCAGGCTCCACGGTCACCCGGTCGGGATCGTCGCAAACAACGGCGTGCTCTTCAGCGAATCCGCGCTCAAAGGAGCGCACTTCATCGAACTGTGCGACCAGCGCGGCATCCCGCTGATCTTCCTGCAGAACCTCTCCGGCTTCATGGTCGGCAAAGACTACGAACACGGCGGCATCGCCAAGAACGGCGCCAAGATGGTCACAGCCGTTGCCACCGCGCGCGTACCGAAGCTGACCGTAGTCATCGGCGGGTCCTTCGGCGCGGGCAACTACTCCATGTGTGGCCGGGCCTACTCACCTAGGTTTCTTTGGATGTGGCCGGCATCCCGGATCTCCGTCATGGGCGGAAACCAAGCCTCGAGTGTCCTGGCCACCGTTAAACGCGACCAGTACGAGGCCCGCGGCGAGGACTGGTCCGCTGCCGACGAAGAGGCTTTCAAGGCACCCATCAAGGAGCAGTTCGAGGACCAGGGCAGCCCATATTACTCCACCACCCGGCTCTGGGACGACGGCATCATCGACCCCGCCGACACGCGCCGTGTCCTCGGCATGGCCCTCGACGTCGTCTCCCGCACCCCACTGCCGGAGACCTCCTTCGGTCTGTTCCGGATGTAACCGCCATGACCACACCAGCTCAAGGAAGCACCTCCATGACCACCAGAACCTTCGACACCGTGTTGGTCGCCAACCGCGGCGAAATCGCCTGCCGCGTCATCCGGACCCTCCGCCGCCTCGGAATCACGTCCGTCGCCGTGTACTCGGACGCCGACGCCGACGCCCGCCACGTACTGGAGGCGGACATTGCCGTCCGGATCGGCCCCGCCCAGGCGGCAGAAAGCTACCTGAAGATCGAGGCCATCATCCAGGCCTGCCAGGACACCGGCGCCCAGGCCGTCCATCCCGGCTACGGCTTCCTCTCCGAGAACGTCGAGTTCGCCCGCGCCCTGGAAGCAGCAGGCATCACCTTCATCGGCCCGGACGTGCAGTCCATCAACATGATGGGAGACAAGATCCGCTCCAAGAACCACGTGATCGCCCACGGCGTTCCCGTGGTCCCGGGCATCGCCGAACCCGGCCTGAGCAATGAGCAACTGGCCGACGCCGCGGACGGCGTCGGCTTCCCGCTCCTCATCAAGCCCTCCGCCGGCGGCGGCGGCAAGGGCATGCACGTGGTGGAACGGGCCGAAGACCTGCCCGCCATCCTGGAAACAGCCCGGCGTGTGGCTAAGAGCTCCTTCGGAGACGACACGCTGTTCCTGGAACGCCTGGTCCGTTCCCCCCGGCACATCGAGGTCCAGGTACTCGCTGACCGCCACGGCAACACCATCCACCTGGGCGAGCGTGAATGCTCCCTGCAGCGCCGGCACCAGAAGGTCATCGAGGAGGCACCCGCCCCGTTGCTGCAGAGCCTGCCGAACGGCGCCGAAATCCGGGCACGGATCGGTGCGGCGGCCGTTGACGCGGCGCGTTCCGTGAATTACGTGGGCGCCGGCACCGTGGAGTTCCTGGTCTCCGACGAGGCCCCGGACGAGTTCTTCTTCATGGAAATGAACACCCGCCTGCAGGTCGAGCACCCCGTCACCGAAGAGGTTGTCCGGGTCCATGGCCAGCGGCTGGACCTGGTCGAATGGCAGTTGCGAATCGCCGCCGGTGAGGTCCTCACCGTCGCGCAGTCCGACGTCGTCCTCGAAGGGCACGCGATCGAGGCGCGCGTCTACGCAGAGGACCCGTCCCATGGGTTTTTGCCGTCGATCGGCCGGCTGCTGGAGATCCGGGAACCCTCAGGTCCCGGCGTCCGGGTGGACAGCTCCCTCACCGAGGGCCTGGAGGTATCCCCGCACTATGACCCCATGATCGCCAAGATCATCGCGTGGGACACAGACCGCGGACAGGCCCTCGAGACGCTGGACCGGGCCCTGGCCGAGACGGTTCTGCTGGGGATGAAGACCAATGTCGAATACCTGCGGCTGCTCATTGCCGACGAGGACGTCGCCGCAGGGCGCCTGGACACGACCCTGATCGACCGCAAAATCGCTTCCATGCCGTTCCGGACTTTCAGCGGCGAGGACCTCGCCCTCGCCGCCCACGCCCTGGCAAACAGCCAGGCGGACGCTCCCGGTCCCTGGGGAGCCAGGGACGGTTGGCGGGTCGGCGGCAATGCGCCGTCCACCATCCATCTGGAAGTCGACGGCCAGACACACACCGTCACCGTCAACCAGGACGCGCAGGGGCAGACGTTCGGCATCGACGGCGTGCCGTTCCGCGTCAGGGCCCTGACCGACGGCTCAGCCTCAGTGAACGGCACCCGACGGCGCGTGACCACCGCCCTCGCCGCGGACGGCACCGCGTGGCTCGGCATCGCCGGATGGGGCGGCGCTGCCCGAAAGCTCAGCCGCCAGGAGCGGCTCCAGCGCCAGCTCTGCTCCTTGGAGCGCATCGCCGGAACGGCCTCCCCCGAGGTCCTTTCGCCCATGCCGGGCACCGTCATCGCCGTCGCCGTCGCCGACCTCGACCTCGTGGAGGAAGGGCAGCCGCTGCTCTCCATCGAGGCGATGAAGATGGAGCACCAGCTCACCGCCCCGGTCACCGGCGTCGTCCGAATCAGCCTTAAAGTTGGCGACCTTGTCAAAGCCGCGCAGATCGTGGCAACCGTGGAACCGCTCTCCCAGGAAACTGGGGACGCAGACCTTGTGGCCGCCGAAGCGGCGGCGGAACCAGAACTCGAAGAAGTGAAGGGATAATCCCATGGACAGCACCGACATCAAACGCATTCAGCAGCGGGGACTCTACCTCGATGAACTCCAGGAGGGCGCGGTCTACGCCCACCGGCCCGGCCGCACCCTCACGGAAACGGACAATGTCCTTTTCACGTCGCTGACCATGAACAACCAGGGCCTGCACCTGGATGCTGCGTGGAGCGCCACGCAGCCTTTCGGCCAGAGACTCATGAACTCCCTTTTCACCCTGGGCACCATGATCGGCCAGTCCGTGCCCCAGATGACGGAGGGAACGATCATTGGCCAGCTTGGCCTGAACTATGTCCGCTTCCCGCACCCGATGTTCCACGGCGACACCCTGTACACCGAAACCGAGGTGACGGAGGTCCGGCTCTCAGCCTCCCGCCCCGGACAGGGAGTGGCCGGCATGAAGCACACCGGACGCAACCAAGACGGTGTCGTCGTAGCCGAAGCAACACGCACCTGCCTGATGTGGACCCGGGAGGCCCACGAAGCGCACACTTCCGCGGGACAGGAGTAGCCATGGCAGCGTTTGAGATGGGCCCGGCGCTCCTTTTTTGCCCCGCCGACCGTCCGGACCGCTACGGCAAAGCGATGGACAGGGCCGACGCCATCATCCTGGACCTCGAGGACGCCGTGGCCCCCCGGGACCGGGAACAGGCACGGCAGTCCCTGATAGCGAACCCCATGCATCCGGACCGGACCATCGTCAGGATCAACCCGGCGGATACCGACGACTTCGAACTGGACCTTCGCGCACTCGGGCAGACCCGATACCGCTACCTCATGCTGGCCAAGACCGAAGAGCCGGAGTCCTTGGCGCGGCTGGCGGACTACTCCGTGGTGGCCCTGTGCGAAACGACCAAGGGCGTCATCAATGCAGCGGCCATTGCGGCGGCACCCAACGTGGTGGCCCTCATGTGGGGAGCGGAGGACATGGTCGCCTCACTCGGCGGCACGTCCAGCCGCCGGCCCGACGGCCAATACCGGGACATCGCCCTGCACGCCCGGTCCCACGTGCTCCTCGCCGCAGGCGCGGCCGGGAAGGTTGCGCTGGACTCGGTCTACCTCGACATCGCCGACATCACCGGGCTCAAGGCCGAATCCGACGATGCCCTCGCCTCCGGCTTCGCCGCGAAAGCCTCCATCCATCCAGCTCAGATGCCGGTCATTCGTGAATCTTTCATACCCACTCAGACGGAGGTAAAGCGGGCACAACAGGTGCTCGCCGCCGCCGAGCACTCCGGCGGGGTGTTCACCTTCGAAGGACGGATGGTCGACGAGCCCGTCCTGCGGCACGCCCGCAAAACCCTCGCCCGCGCGGGGCTCCAACCACTCCAAGATCAGCTGATAGTCCCTCAAAGTGGAGTAGCACCGGCATGACATTCTCCAATCCTTACGGCCCAGACCCGTCGCCAAGCCCCGCCCGCAGCTCAAAGAGGTAGTGCAATGCCAAAGGTGAATCCGGAGCAGCCGCGGCGCTGCAGGACGTCCTGCGGAACGGCATGACGCTGGCCGTGGGCGGCTTCGGCTTGTCCGGCATCCCGGCAGACCTGATCGTGGCGGTCCGCGACTCCGGCGTGAAGGATCTTACAGTGGCGTCCAACAACATGGGGGTGGATGGCAAGGGCCTGGGCTTGCTCATCGCGTCGCGCCAGGTGGCCAAATTCACCGCCTCCTATGTCGGCGAGAACAAGCATTTCGCCGAGAACAGCGCTGTTTGAGCAGGCCTGCTCAAAAGTTAGAGGAAGTCGAACGCGACCTCGTGTGTAGCCGGACCTAGACTCAAAAGTGCGACGAGCTTGGCTAACGGGCCCGGAGTTCGTCCAGTTAGGGCACACCTCAACCTGACAAGCGGAACCGTCGGGCCTTGACTTTTTCCGGGACAGGCCCAGAACTCAACCTGACACGATAAGGGTTGAAGGCGCCGGCGCTGGACAGCGGATCGGGTACGTGCGGGTGAGCACGCTGGACCAGAACGAGAAACGCCAGCTTGAGGGCCAGGTCCTGGACCGGGTCTTCACGGATAAGGCCTCCGGTAGGGACACCGCCAAGCCACAACTTACGGAGCTGCTGCGGTTCGCCCGCGACGGGGACACCGTGGTTGTGCACGGCATGGAACGGCTCGCCCGCAACCTGAACGACTTACGTGCTCTCGTCTAGGGCCTCACCCGCAAAGGCGTCGGGGTGGAGTTCGTCAAAGGGAACCTGATCTTCACCGGCGAAGACTCCCCATGGCCAACCTCATGCTCTCCGTCATGGGCGCCTTCGCCGAATTTGAACGCTCCCTCAGCTCGATCACACCGAGGTCTTCCATGCTGGCCAGTCCGGAAAGCTTGGCTTGCGTGCCGAGTTCGACCAGTTAGGGTTCACCGAAACTTCAGCTGGATGCGGCTTCAAATTGCAGAGCTTCTGCAACGTGAGGAAAGGCAAACCAGAGGCGCCACCCAAGTGAGCGATCAGGGAATGAGGTTGTCCGCCCGGTAGCGGTCGAAAAGTGCGATGAAGGCATCCAGTGTCCGGCGGTAGCCGGTAAACCCGGCATCCCGGCTCTTGCCCATGTCTGTCACGACCTCGATGTTGCGCCCCAGGTCACCGTCGGTGTGCCACCCGGAGGCGACCTGGTCCAAGTCCGGCTCGCTAAGGTTATGGTGCCGGGCAAGTTCCCTCCACTGGTCTTCCCGCCGCGCCATGGAATGCTCGAGGGGCCGGGGCTCCCCCTCGTACCCCTCCCACTCCACGCCGAAGTAGGCTGCAAGCTTCGGCCACATCCAGCGCCAGCGGAACATGTCGCCGTTGACGATGTTGAAGGCCTCGTTCGCGGCCCGGCGTGTGGTGGACGCCCACAGCATGTGCTCGGCGAGCAGGCTTGCTTCGGTCATGTCGGTCAGACCGTTCCACTGCGTCTCGGATCCCGGGAAAACGAACGGCTCCCCGTTCTCCCTGCAAAGGGTGGCCTGGGCAGCAAGCGTAAGCCCCATGTTCATGGCGTTGCCCACCGCATGCCCGATCACAGTGTGCGCACGGTGCACGGACCAGGTGAACCCCTGCTCAGCCGCTGCCGCCCAGAGCTCATCCTCCTGCGCGTAGTAAAAGTTTGCCACCGGCAGGCGCGGCTCCTCCTCGTGGAAGGGCGTGTCTGCCATTTCTCCGGCCGCGTACGCCTCGAAGGGACCGAGGTAATGCTTGAGGCCGGTCATCAGGGCAACGTGGGCTACGTCCCTGCCGCGGAGTGCGGCGAGCAGGTCACGCACCATGCCGGCATTGACCCGAATGACCACTAACGAGGCTGCCGCCTACCTGAGCGGGCCCGTTGGCTTCACCCTCAGCGCCAAGCTTGTCCGGAATCTCCGCTATCTGAACAGGGGTCCGGTCGTCGAGAAACGCGGCAGCCGACTCGTCTACCGCAAGTCCGCGCTGGACGCCTTCCTTAGCGAGAACGGCACAGACCCCCTGGTCTGGATACAGGGCGGCTGGAAAAAGGTCGCCGACCAGTTGCGTGGGATAGCAGAAGCCACTGGGGATACTGGTTTTGATCCGATGATTGAGACCTTGGACAAGCGTGGCCCCCAGGATGGCTGGGACCCCGGCCAGGCGGAAAAGTAGACACGACGAATACGGAAATGCCTCCTGGATCGAGGAGATCCAAGGTTGTCGTGGCCGGAGAAGGTCGCCTTTCCGCGTCGAGCATAGACTCCCTTTGAGAGTGCATCACCGCTCAGTCCGGAAGGAATATTATGCCGCCGCTGGATCCCGAATACCTGACCTTCGACTACCACTGCCATTATCGGGGCATCCCCGGCCCGGACCACGACCCGGAGGACTATCCGATGACCTGGACGGTCTCGGTCAACGCCACCGTGTGGGACGAAGACGATGATGGGGACGGCGAGGAAGTCCACGTAGGTGACGCGCGTTTCACCATCGTTCCGGACGCAGGGGACATCGAACTGTTCCTCACGCTGGATGCCGTGGATCAGGAGCTGGCCAATGTCGCCGAAATGCTCACTGTTGAACGACCGGACCTGATGCCGGCGGCGGGTATGGACCTGGGCGGGGACCTGCTTGTCCTGTCATCCCTTTGGATTGAGCCGAAATTCCGGGGCCACCAAACTGGCCACACCGTCCTGACCGCGATCCTCTCCACCGTGGGACGCGCCGCCGCGATGGTCATACTGGAGGCAGCGCCTCTTCTCAGCGACGACGCCCCCGAGGAAGACACTCCGCAGCATTTAGCGGCTAAGACCGCGCTGCACCGCTACTGGACGCGCTTCGGCTTCCGGTCTGCATTCCGGGACTACCTCGTGTTGAACGTCAATGACGGCTTCGGATCTACCTGAGTCGAGCCACTGTCCGCAACCTACCACTCCGGAAGTTCCTCCTTCCAAGGGTGCTCATCCGGTAGCCCGACTCTCGGGTCGGCGGCGAGTTCGCGGTACCACGGCGGGAGCATGATGGGGACTTTTTTCGTCGACGTGCCGAGCAGGTCCCAGCGGTCCTCATAGTCCGCGATGATGTCGGTACCGACACGAGCCTGTTCCATCCCGGGATTGCGTCTCCCGGCAGGTACGCCCGGCTCGTTCTGCCAGTTCCTGTGTCCGATCCATGCTGCAGCTGCAATGTGGTCTCTCGGGACGATGAAGGTCCGGGGCGCGGCAGTCAGCTGATCAGGATCGAGCATGACCAGCGCGTACCACTCGTGGTCCGAGAGCGCTGGCTTCTGCGATTTCACGCCGAGCTGCCACCGGTTTTTGGCCTCCAAACCGTTGTCGTGTCATCGACTTGACCTGCACCTCGATGGCCTGTCGCACAGGCCCTCCGGTCTGGACCGCCAAAATGTCGGTCCGCTCCAGCCCGTCGCGGGTGAGCGCCGCGCCCCAGCCGTACCGTGACAGCACCGAGCACACCCAGTGCTCGCCAGCGCTTTTGGTCATCTTCGTGTCGGCCATGTTCTGGAGCGTAACAGCGGCCCAGTCAGTTGTAGAGCGTGGATTGTTCTTCACGCAGCAGGGCAGCAAAGATGGCCCGGAGGATCGATCAGTTCCGGTAGAGCCCGAACGTTCGGTTCATCCGCGCGTCCTTCTACAGTCTTGGCTGTAGATGTCCTTACGCTGGCCATCCGGAGCAATAACAGCAAAGTGGTACACGCAGATATTCGAGACCATCGTTGCCACTGCGCCGGAGATTGTTGGAGGCTGTCTCGTCTCCCGCAGGAAGACGTCACTGGAGGTCAAGTAGATCTCGATAGTCTCGTTGTCAGGGGACGCCAAATGATCGATCACGCATGCCCATGCGTGACCACCCAAACTGACACTGCGGCCGCATGTTTCCGCGAAGGTGCTGGCGTGGATATTAGCCAGCAGGGCCTGAGTATATTTTGCGGCGAAGTCTGAGGCATCTTTTGTTGCCTCAGCAGATGGGCTGGCTGTGGTGGGTTGGACCGAGGCGGTTGGCGTCTCCTGGGCCGGAGGGGCAATTGGCGTGGCCGTGATGTCAGGGGCCGCAGAAGTTGGTTCTGGCTGGGCCGTTGGAGACGGAAAGTCACTTGGGGTCGGAGTGGGGGTTACCGGGATTGAGGTCGCCGTTGGAGTCGCTGGAGCGGTGATGGGCGGCGGGGCGGCAACCTCCGGCGTTGGTACAACCGGGTTCTTAGTGCTTACTGGGGCTGTCGCGCCCACAACTACCATCGACGCAAAGAGGCTCACCACACTAGCTCCGACGACAATAGCCCCCACGCGCCGCCCCGCGATATGGGCCCAAGACCGGCGCCCGGTTACGAGGGTGTATAGGCCAGTCAAAAGCACAACGAACACCGCTAAGACAAACCAAATAAAAAATCCGCCGCTTGCTGCGAAGGGGATCAGAAGCAGGCCCAGCAAGCCAACAGCAACGTAAGTTGAGGCTCCCAGCCGCCGAAGGAACCCGTGACCAGCCGGCTTGATTGTGCTGGTTGAGGGGTCGTGGTCGGGCAACTCAGGACGGTCTGCAGTCATCTGTAGTGGGCGAACCTGTTGCGTCCATGCATGCCCGTCCCACCAACGTTGCTGACCGGGAACGTTCGGGTCTGAATACCATCCAGGAGGCTGTGCCATGTTGATGCACCCACTCGGTACCTGTGCCAGCTCGTCACCGAGCCATAAGCCCATCATAGGACCAGAAATGCAGTAGGTAGCGGCCTGCGGGGTTACAAGGCGCCAGCGAGCGGACCTTCCGGTTCAGCCCATTCGAGCGCCGCGACCAGGCGTCCTTCGTTGGGAAGGGCCTTCTGTTCAGCCGGCGGAAGCTTGTCGTAGGTATAGGCCGCCACAGCCATTGGCGATGTAGACCGTCCCAGGCTGTACCTGACACTGCGGTCGTTCTTGGTGCCGCAGATCAGGATGCCGATGGTTTCGTTGTGGTGGTCCCGGCGGAGCATGTCATCGACAAGCGCAACGTAGAAATTGAGTTTGCCGGCCCACTCCGGCTGAAACTTGCCAGTCTTGAGCTCTACAACGACGTATCTGGACTGGTCGATGTTGAAAAATAGCATGTCGACATAGAAGTCGTCGCCGTCGACGTCGAAGTGCACCTGCCGGCCGACGAAGGAGAAGCCCGGACCGAGTTCACGCAGCGTTTCGGGGATTCTGCTCGTCAGGGCATTTTCAAGGTCGCGCTCAGCCACTTCGCCGGACAGGCCCAGGAACTCAAAGTTGTAGGGGTCTTTGGCGACTTGCTGCGCGAGTTCTGAATCTGGTCCAACAAGCCGTTGGACAAAGTTCGACGGTGCAGCGCCGGTGCGCTCCAGGGTCTTGTTCATGATCATGTTCAGCAGAACATTCCGCGACCAGCCATATTCGACGGCGGCAGCTGCGTACCAGGCTCGGTCATCCGGGCGGTCGAGCTTGTCCAGCAGCACGGTGATGTGGCCCCAGGGCAATTGTCCAACAGCCTGTTGGACAATTGGGTCGGGCCAGGCTGCGGCGAACCCGCGCATATAGAAAAGATTGGAACGCGAAAGGCCCTTCATCTCGGGGAACTCCGCCCTGAGATCATCCGCCAGCCGTCCGATGACCCCGCTCCCCCAGCTCTCAACGTTTTGACGTTCCAGGATCGTCCGGCCGATGGACCAGTACAGCTCGATGAGCTGGGTGTTGACTGTCCGCAGCGCCGTGGTGCGCGCGACCCGGACCCGATTCTTGAGCTCGCCGAGCAGGTCGGTGTAGCCGGCGGGGAGCGCAAGATCTCGGGGGGCTGCCATGCCCTCGATCCTATCTAGCAGGTCAGACAGTACTTGCACCAACATCCCTGGAGGTCGGGATCGGGAACGGCAGCTCTACGTTTCAGTAGCTGGGCGGGCCAATCTGTGCAGTGCGTCGAGGGTGGTCTCTGGTGAAGTGTTGAAGCAGAATACGATACCGGCGACGAGCTCGTTGAGAAGATTGAGAACGCGCTCGAACAGCAACGTGTGCTCCTCTGCCATACGCAGGCCCGCTCCGATCATCGCAACCTGGACCCGGTCGGGCCGCGAGGCAGTCACGGACCCTTCTTTCGGCCTCGTCCAGGTCGGCCGGGACCAGGCAGAACACGACGTCGAACCCGCCCGCCAAGAAAAAACGAAAGGTCGGGGCGAAGCCACCGACTGAATGTCGGCGGCATCATGACGGTCAAGGTTCGAAGCGGCCCGTCACACGCCGTTGTCGGTGCGACGCTTCTGGCGCATCTCATCCATGTATTTGGCCGGTCCGCCGAACAACACGCCTGGGTTGCTGCGGGGCTGCGGGACGGGGGCGGCCTGTCGCTGGTCGATGTCTTGGCGCTTTTCGATGGGGCCTTGGTCCCTGACCTGCGTCTTCGGCACGGGTTTTGCAGTCTGCTGCCTGGCCCCCCTGACCCGCTGCTGTGATGTGTGCGTCTTGGACAGCTCCCGGAACACCTTGTCCGTCAGCACGAAACACGAGTCGCCCTCCTTCGCACCGCAAACCGGGCATGTAGCTCGGTTCTTTTCCTTCATGGACGGCCCGGAGCCGGAACGTCGGCGCGAACTCTTCTTGGCCGTTCGCCGGGGATTCGAGTCGGCTTGGGACATGGCCGTCCCGGTTCCTTCGCTCTTCCCGGACCGCGAGGAAACCGCCCCGCGCTCTCCGGTGCGCTCCTCGAGCTCAGCCTCATAGGCCCACCGCTGAGCCTGAAAGGCCCGATAGGCGTCGTCGTGGTGGTCCGGCCGCATCTTCTTGCCCATTGGGCCCCTTACCCTTACCGTCGGAAGCAATCGCGGTCGACCATACCTGCCTGGTCGTGGGGGGCGCACCACGCGTTCAGTTCGTGAGATCCGCCTCCGGACCAGCTGGTCCGGACCGACGTTGTCCCTTCTGAGCGCACCTCATTACAGTTGAGCTTGACCAGCTGATCATCGCGTTGATCCCAATGAGGCTCCGCCTGAGGATGAAGGCCGCATGGAACAAGACAGAGACGATCCTGCTGCTGACATGGAGATGACATCCAAGGAGGCCGCGGCCTACCTCAGCGGGCCCGTCGGCTACACCCTCAGCTCGAAGTTCTTACGCGGGCTCAAGTATGTAGACAAGGGTCCGGTCGTGGAGAAGCGCGGCAGCCGGCTCGTCTACCGCAAGTCTGCGCTGGACGCCTTTCTTAGCGAGAACGGCACCGACCCTGAGGCATGGATGGCAGGTATGTGGCGGGACGTGGCCGACCAGCTGCGTGGCATCGCCGCAGCCACAGGCGACAAGGGGTTCGAGCCACTGATTGAACTCCTGGACAAACGCGATCCGGACGACTGGAACCCGGACCTGGCGAAGTAGCAGCGGCTCGTGCGCCCAAGGAAACAACAGTGCAGCTCGGCTGGATCTGCCTGGCGATCGTCAGCCTGGGCATCCTCGTGTTCGGTGTAGTGGAGGTCCTGGTTCCGATCGGCGGGGATGCGCCGCTTTATCGCGCAAACGGTCTTGCCTCGATAGGCCTTGGCCTCTTCGGCGGACTGATTGTCCTCATTCCGTACCGCCGGCTCGAACGGTGGGCGTGGTGCGCCCTCTGGTTCTACCCGGTGTTCTGGGCGGCCCACCTGCTCGGAAACCTCCCGCCGGGCACGGACCATATCCACCAGGTCGTCTTCATCGCCTTCTCGTTGATCGGGCTGGTGGCGCCCCTAGGCGCTTTCTTCCCGGCGCGCCAGAGCCCATATGCCCCCTGACAGGAACTTCCGCACCGAGCTCTACTACAGGGAGCAATCAGCATCCGTGGGCGGGCGCCAACTCTCGGCGAAGCGACCCTGTCCGGTCTCGACGTAGTTGTCAGTTTCTCATCGAACCTGTCAGGCCACTCAACGGGTCACACAAGGACAATCTGAGACGGTCTCAGCCGAGACATTCGACCTTGGCGAACTTTGCTTTGGGAGCCTTTGTTGCCGTGGAGATGGGGAAGACTCCCTTGTCTTCGGGGTACATGGCGGGCGTGATCTCATTCGCCTTGCCGATGATGCTCTCCGTCGAGTTCAATAGGGCCAGTTCGATGTAAACCCCTCCTGGGCAAGAGAGGTTTGTCTGCACAGCCACGGAGTAACACGAAGCCGCGTAGCTCGCACATTCTGACGATGCCTCTTCAGCGGGGGTGGTCCAACGTGCTACGACGCCTTCGCCAAAGTATACGAATTTATCCGCCTTCTGCGAGGCGGTTATCCCGCCAGGCTCAGGTGCATCAGTAGAATCAGGTGCACCCGATGTGCTAGCGACATTGCTTGTCTGGCTCGCTGAGGTGCACCCCGACAGTAGCGCTGCGCATAGGACGACAAGTAGGGCACTGCGCATGTTTCCCCCAAGAAAAGGGCGCAATGATGCTGGGTTCGCGACCGCTCGTCCTGCCAGTGCCTTGGCGAAATTATTGTTGATGGCTTCGAGTGCTTCATCCCGCTCAACTACGCTGCGGTGCAGCCAATCTTCGAACGGCGTGACGGTTGATTCGGTCATTGTTTCCCCCAAGGAGCGGCACCTATCCGTGAGGCTACTGCCCCCGGCAAAAGATCCTCCCTGCAAAAGCACAGCATTTACAGAGGATTGTGCAAGATTCCCCCTTGGACCATAGGAAGTCGCTCGATCGGCTGCTCACAGATCCGTTCCTGTAAGACGACGTTGTCCCAGAGAGGATCCCCCAACGGTTAGACCGGACGGACTCATTGACGACTCAGTACCACTCCGGAAGTTTCGTCGTCCAAGGGTGATCTTCTGGGAGGCCAACTCTCGGGTCGGCAGCGAGTTCGCGGTACCACGGCGGGAGCATGATGGGGACTTTTTTTCGTAGACGTGCCGAGCAGGTCCCAGCGGTCCTCATAGTCCGCGACGATGTCGGTACCGACACGAGCGTGTTCCATCCCGGGATTGCGTCTCCCGGCCGGTACGCCCGGCTCGTTCTGCCAGTTCCTGTGTCCGATCCATGCCGCAGCTGCAATGTGGTCTCTCGGGACGATGAAGGTCCGGGGCACGGCAGTCAGCTGAACAGGATCAAGCATTACCAGCGCGTACCACTCGTGATCGGAGCGCGCGGCCTGCTGCGACTTCACACCAAGCTGCCACCACCATTTAGCTTCCTGTTTGGATCGGTTGATCGACTTAACCTGCACCTCGATGGCCTTCCGCTCGGGTCCTCCGGTCTGGACCGCGAGGATGTCGGTCCGCTCCAGCCCGTCGCGGGTGAGCGCCGCGCCCCAGCCGTACCGCGCGAGCACCGAGCACACCCAGTGCTCCCCCGCGCTCTTGGTCATCTTCGTGTCGGCCATATTCTGGAGCGTAACAGCGCCCCTGGGTCGGGACGATCAGCGTTCGGGTGGAAACGACGATACGCCGATTAGAGGCCGCGCACCGGCGGCACGTCTTTCCCGAAGATGAGCTGTTCGACTTCCTCGGGTTCAATGCCGAGGTCTTCAGCCCATTCGGCAATGCATTCGGTGTACCGGCGGTAGCTGCTGGCGCTGTTCCAGTTGAGCCAGAGGGGACCGATCGCTTTGTAGTGTTCACGGAACCAATCGACAACGACGCTGTCCATGATCGTGGTTGTGGGCACCTGGTCGGAGGTCTTAGTAGCGAAGCTGATGAACTTGGTCGCGAACGCCGGCCCCCACTGATCGAAGAACTTCCTGTTGCTTTGTCGTCTGTCCACGATGTGCTGGAATGCAGCGTTCCCGCCATCGGTCATCGCGATCCCAGCGAGAGCCTCCAACTCAGCGGCGAAGTCCTTCCCGTTCCCCAGGTCCTTGTTCAAGCGGATGACGCGGTCTGCGCGGTAGGGGCCGAAGTTGGCCTTGGCATAACCCCAGAGGTAGCTGGCGATATATGCATCAAGCGCAGAATCCTGGTCATGGACGAGCTGGAACGGCTCCAGGACGCCAGCGCGGTCAATAGGATTCGGAAGCGTTTCGAGAATGCTGCGGTTGCCGAGGTACTTTTGCCAGCTCGGTTTCTCCCATGCGAAGGCCTTCTGCGGTGGACGCCCCTCCGCGTCCCACCTCTCGAATCTTCTTCTCAGGTTGTCAGGTACATCTGGCATGGTCTGTCTCCTCGTGCCGGTTTCACTATCGGGGTCGGCCGCTCCGCCATGCAGAAGCCGGCACCAGTAGCCATGGAGGTTAAGGCAAAAGATCAATAGCTCGCATGTCCTGAACCACGGTATGTGGTTTTGCATTTGCGAGCTCCGCCATTCGATTCCCAGTCATCTGGGGCAGTATCCGATCCTCATCAACGTGTTCCGTCAGCCCAGAAGGGCGGGTAATCCACCGATTGAAACGCCATTGGAAAGAGAAATAAGTCTCCTTCACATAGAACTCAAGCTTGACAGCGCCCTCGTCACTAGGAAATTCAACCTGCACAACGTGTGACTCTAGCCCCCGTTTGCCAGTTTGTAGCACGAAGGAGCGCATTCCTTGGCTATTAAGAATCCGGCTTATTTCCCGTGCTCTACGGCCAAACATCAATTCAGAAACCCCCAATGAGACCTCATTCCTCGATAGCGCCACTCCAACGAGTGACATCCTAAGATCAATCTAGCGCGGTGTCGTCGGGCTTTGCGGCCCGCCCAAGAGGAGTTAAATCGTCGCAGACGTCCCGCACTTGGAGCAGTAGTTCCCGTTTAGTGCGCAGTCCGGCCACGCCTGTACCAGTCGCCAGTCGTAGGCAATTCTGCCAAGCGTCTGGTTCCTGTTTGAAGCGATCTACCGCTTCCGTAATTCCCTAAGGGGTAAATGCACGAGAATGACGGTACTGGTGACCTTGCCTGTTCCCTGCTGCCACCCCGCCCTATCGCGTTGGGGACGTTGACTACTAACTAAGGCCGGTCCAAACTTACCCCATGCCCCCGGACGCCAAACGGACTACTCATAATTTCCTAGCCAAATGGGAGCGTGTAGTCGCCGCAAACATTGCCTTCTTATTGATCGCCGCAGCGGGATGGCTTATTTTTAAACCGCCGCCCCACGTCGTAGCTTTGACTAGTTGCACGCCCAGTTCGACTGTGATGTGTTCCGTGGTCGCCGACTCTGATGTCACAGCCTTCGCCACCGCCTTAGCCACCCTAGGGGTTTTTGCATCGCTGGTCGCAATCCTGGGAATCCGGTTTTCCAAAGTATCGGTTGGGACCATGAGTGCTGAGAAGGCTGCTGAGCAGGTTATTGGGGACGGATTTGACGAAATCTCCCACAAAATGATGGACATCGGGGAGCATGCCCCGAGGCCGGTCGAGCCTGCCCCAAAGCCTCCTGGGTCCCCGCCGATGGTCGACTTGTCGGATTTACAGAACCTCCCTGCCTTCGCCGATCTTGACGGTCAAACTCTCGAGGCTGTCCGTGTAGAAATTTACAGGCGTCGCCACGGTCTGTTCCTCACGCATCTACTTAGCGCACCCAAGCGCCCTGGACACTTCCGCGCAGCCATCTTCGTTGTTCGCCATCCCAACCCTGCGACGCCTTCTGAACCGCCGGAAACGATCGAGGGAGCGACGATGTTTCTCGGCGGGAAATGGGGTTTGCGGAAGTTTGACGCGACGTGGAGCGACGACGGTCGACTAGGGGTTGTAGTTGAGGCACACGGACCTTTCCTCATTCTCTGTGAGGTCCGCCTAACCTCTGGGAAGCGTGTTTTTATTCCTCACTACGTGGAATTCTCCCAACATGACCTTTTGACTGCGGGCAGCCAGGAATCGCCCTGACTCCAGAGGCCATGTCTCGGCTTACTCGTTTGACGCTATTCAGCACTGATCTACTTCAGGCAACGCCGGCAATCCAGTCGCTCTGGTAGGGATTGTGGAGTCCTGCTACAGTCCCACATGAGCTACGACTCGCCGACGTCCTGCACCCTTCGATGCTCGGCTGACACGGCATAAAAGGTTTCGCCCAGCCAGGTGGACGGGAGTAAAGTGACTCCAGGTCGACAACCGTGAAGAGGAGGTCAGATGCACAAGATCAATGATCTGGTCACGGCCCGGAGGAATGTGGAGCTCAAGGGACTTCAAATGGTTCCGCGGGGATCCCGAGGCACGATTGCCCATGTGAACTTAGGCGGCTTCTTCTCATCTTCCAGCTATACCGTTGCATTTGACCTGCCGGGTCGGAATTTTCCGCTCGTGCTGGAGAACTTGCCGGAAAACGCTGTAGAAGCTCTCCCGGAGCCCTGATTACGTAAACGGCACGGAGGATATCGCACGGGACAAGAACGTGGAAGTTGCCGGGGCTTACTAGACTCTCAGGGTGCGAGAGAACGATTTTTTTGAAGAGGCCGAGACTGCCGATGTATGGGCGGTCCAGCAGGACACACTGAACACCGACTTCATAGAGCGAATCTGCAAGGCGCAGAATAGAGGGTGACGGCCGCCACGCCTCGCGGCCAACTTTCAATGAATTGCTGACGGTCGCGGAGTGCAGCGGTCTGGTCCTGACTACCCCGTTCTCATGGGGGTCACCGGAATACCAAAGAGAATGAGCCGCCGCCGCAAGGTCTGGCTTGCTGTGCTGGCCGCGCTGGCTGTCTTTCTCACAGCCTTCTTCGTCTGGGCGTCCTAGAAAAGCGACCAAATCATCGCCGAGATCAAGTCGATCGCGGATCGCCTTGAAACCGGTCCGGGATGGGAGAATTTGGAAACCAGCTCCCGGTAGCTGCCGCCGTGTGCATCCCACTGGACGGCCCGTGTTCCCAATATGCCTACAGATGGGCCACCCATCAGGCGTACCAGCAAGGCGACTTGGAGAAATACATCCATCAGGTCAGCCTGGTTCCCCGGGAGCTGGAAAAGTGCGAGAGGAACCCGCGGTTCAACGCAGGTGGACTGGACTGCCGGGCTGTCGGAAATATTGACGGCTGGAACGTACGCATCTCGGTGCGCGACTACGGACCCGGGGCTGACAACGCCACGGTGCAGATCTTGGTCAATCGCTATGGCCACTGATCGCGAACACAGCAGAGCCGGACCAGCCCGCCAAGTGAAGACGCACCACTCCCCCTGAAGCACCAGCAGAAGGCCCTGGCGGTCAGCGTTAAGAAATGACGACCGCAGTGAATGGTGGAAGCGCGCCCAGTGGGGGCTGGAGTCCGCATCGTCCGCCGACAACGACATGCTCGGTGCCGCGGGTACCGAGATGCTCAAGCTGCTGGTCACGAGCGAAATGGCCTCGGATGATGACAAGGACCTGCTCGACATAGCATGGCGCGCCGGTACGGCCGCCGCTAATCAGCAGGTCGCCGAGGAATTCCTGGCGGAAGCCGCGGAATTCGCGAATCAGCCGCATATCGACGACAGTCCGGAAACAAGTGAGAATGAAGAGACGAAGGAGGCCGACAATGGCTAGAGCCACCCATTCCAAAGTCTCGGTTCGTGAGGCCCAAGCGATGAAGATCCGCCGCGGTATCCGTGCCGCACAGCTCCGCGTCGCTCTGGACAACGAACGCGGCCGCCAAACTCCGGAAGCCGTGATCCGCTTGTCCAACCTGAAGCTCCCCGAGGTCACCACGATTGCGGTGAAGACACCCCCGACCAGGGAACGTCACTCGACCTCCCGGTAGACTTTGCCCCAGCAAGAAGAAAGAAGCCCCGCCCGGATGGCCCGGACGGGGCTACTTTGACGAGGAGCACTGAGAATGTCAGAGGGGCGTGAAAGTCTGCATTCACGATGTTTGAAGAAGACCGGACTACAGTCCCTCGTGCCTACGTGGCGCTCCCGCATGACCATCTCTACGAGAACCGCGAAAAGGATCTGGCCACCACAATTTCCTGGTGTCTCGCACAGGCTAATGGCGATGCCACGCTGGTCGGGATACAGACGGGTCATAAGGACGATCTCGACGACGAACCTCTCCTGGCTGCTTTCGTTGCTGAAGGGGCGAAGGTCTACCCAGACTTCCGCGGGAGCTCGGTGCACTGCCCTCCGGCCCTGTCTTGATGTATCGACCTCTTGCCGCGCATTTGTGGGAAGTAGAAACGAAAAGGTCTACTTCGGCCGTAGCCGCGTTGGAGATCGCAGGCCCTGAGCATTATCAACGGAGCGTTGGGACTGAAGACATTGTCGGTTGCCAGCCGTGGGTCACTGCTTTAAAGCTCGTTCATCTAGGCGGACCAACGATCAAGGTCAAAGAACCCATCCTGCTCGATCCCGTCGTCGCTGCCGCCGTGGATGCTTTCACGGACCTCATCAACTCCTCGACTCGACTCTCGGACAGTCGGGATCGCTCAACGGTGCTCGACGGTCTCACGAAACTGCGGAAGGCAGGCCATCACTTTGATCCAGAGGATCTCCTTGCGGGAGCGCTGGCAAGAAATTGGCGCGGCGATGCGGCCGTCCAACTCAAGGACCTCGCTTCGGAAGTCAACGCGGGGAAGAGAAAGCGATTCACCGAGCAATTGCGTTCCGACGTTGTTGAGAATTGGCGCAAGGAAGCTCACTAGCTGAGCGAATGGCTCTGAGCACGAACAGCTAAGAGCTCGGCGACGTTCGCGCTCTCAGCCAACTGAACCGTCAACTGGGTCGGCAGAGGAGGTGGGCTGGTGTAGTTTCCCGCGCCGCGGTCACGCGGAGCCGTACCCCTGGTGAAAGCTCAGATTTGGATGTGGCACTGCGACTTGAAAGATCATCTGCGCGCGCTGGACCGGAACCACCCGATCTGCGGTCAGCTCGCTATCGCCCTGGAACCGTTCTCGAACGATGACGATCGCATTAAGTGCCCGATGTATCGATTCGGAGGTGCTGTCATCTACCTCGAAGAACGAGAACCCCGGGGGTTCGTTCGATGCTTGCCTCATGCGTCATGCGCACACTCAGCCGCATCCATGGGCGATACTCGATTCATGGTGATCAACATCAGGCTCAGCGACCGACAGACCGCCGATAGCGATGATCCGCTTGGACGTGATTGGTACGGTTACGACCCTGACGCAACACCGGACCAGCTCTGGGCGCACAATCGCGGAGACTGGTACCTGGACGCGCAGCGTATTTCCAGTGAGCGCTGGGCAGCGCTCAACTACCAGGGTCGGGTAGTGCTGGTCGCGGAGCTTGACGACCCGGGTCATGAGCTCCTGGCAGGCAACACAGGGCGACCAAAGAAAGCTCTCATCGGCCGCGTCCTGGCAGTCGGACATTCCATTCACGAGGCCCTGATCGGCAGGGAGGTCGAATACGCACCCCGCAGCAGGACCGCAATTTTGTATGGCCCGGACCCTGAGGCTGCCGCCGCTGCGGGCCTGGACCTGTCTGAGCCGTGGGATCAGCCCGGTGCACGCGGGCAGGGCCTGCAAATGGACGCCGAGGTCCGCAGAGCCATTGAGGACGCTGCACAGGATCGTTTGATGCGCCACTACCGGGACGACGGCTGGACCGTCACAGACACCCGGCACAATCGTCCCTACGACGCTGTGGCAGAAAGGGGTGGTGAGCGGATCTATCTTGAAGCGAAGGGCACCCAGAGCAGAGGTGACTCGGTCATCGTGACGCGCAATGAAGTCGACCATGCCCGCCAGCATCCGGGGCTCTGCATGATGGGGGTTTGGTCCGGAATGAGATTGAGGCCAGACGGGATAGTGGATCCTGGGGCAGGGACTTTCAGGATTCTTCCCTTCGATCCCGACACCAAGGACCTTCGTCCGCGTGACTTTGACTGGACGCTTCCCGGCGACCCGACGTGACGACTGATGCGGCGCCGTCTGCAGGCTGCAGGAAGCGCCGATACGGCGATAGAGGCGGCCGGGGCGCCTGCACCAGCATATGATTCTCGATGCATCATTCACTTTTTCCAATGGGGGAAATTCATGAAAAAATCCATCGCATCCATTGCTCTCGCTGCCGTCCTTGTTTTGACGGGGTGCGGCGGAGCAGGCACGACGACTACCGGTGCCGCCGACTCCAAAGCCTCCCAGGAGACGCCAAAGGTTCCTGACCTGACCGGCGGATGGAAGCAAAGCAACCCCAACAGTGAGAAGTCGTACCAGCAAGCCACAATCACCGCCGACAAAATGACGATTGAGTGGGTTAGCGATGGTGGTAATACGACCTCGATCTATTGGGTTGGAACGTTTGCCGCCCCGACCACCGCCAGCGAACCGTACACGTGGACCTCGCAGAAGGATGTTGAGGCAACCAAATCCGCGCTCCTGGCATCCGGTGATGCCACCAAAGAGTTCAAGTACGAAAATGGCACGATCAGCTACAAAGTCAGCGCGCTTGGAACGACAACAACGGTAAACCTCAAGAAGAACTGACATCGGCAGCGACGACGCTGCCCCGCAACGCTTCCTTTGCGGAGGGAAAACAGGGAAGGCCCGCACCATTAGGTGCGGGCCTTCCCGCCTTAACCCTCCAGTGGCCCGGCATCGGCCCGGGGTTTACGGCCGCGCTGCCGTCCGGCCCGCCAGCCCGGTAGTGATTCATCCAGGAGCTGTGCCTTGGCTGGGGCCAGCTCACCGCGGCGGTGCTTGTACCGCTGGGTATGCAACCACACGCCCAGTTCGTGCTCCTCACCTGTCACGGTCGCCTTGTGTCGGGGCCAGTCATGCCCGGTCGCCCGGTACGTTACCAGGGCCGCCAGCCTGTCCTGCCACCTGGCTTCGTCGGTCGCCGCGCGCGGTGCACCACGCCAGCCCGGCAGCACACCCAGCCCCTCGCGATACTCAGCCGCCAGCGTCCCTTCGGCGGCTTCGCGGCGTCGCCGCTCCAGCCAGACCCCCAGGCTCCGCTCGGCCGCCGTCCCGGCCCGCGGGGATGGATACCGTCCCGTTTCCTGCACCACCGCCACAAGCTCCTGCATCCGCTCCAGCCCGTGCGCGCTGACCCGGGGCGTCTTCCCGGCCACGGCTTCCTCGTGCGCGGCCTCAAGACCCGGATCCTCAGCCCTCGCCACCGCGAGGTGATAGCCGACGGTCGAGGCAGGAGCCCCGGTCAAAGCCGCGATCCGGGTACGGGTCAGGCCGCCCCGGTACATCAGCACCCACTCCGCCTTCGGCGCCGCAATCCTTTGAACAGTAGCCACGGGATTATCCTGCCACCCTCGCCTGCCCTCGACTGAAACAGGCCTTGGTCAACCGCCGGCTTCCGGGACGCGCCGATCTGTACCCGTTGCTGCTGAAACCTCCGACGCCCCTGTGCCCGCGTAGAATCGCCCAAAGATCAAAGAACTGGGGGACGGATGATCTTTGCGAAAAAGCACACATGCGAAATGTGTGGCCTCAAGACAGCAGCACATAACAGGGATGTCCGGTTCCGCCTCCCGGACCCGGTCCTGGAAAGCCCGGAGCAGCACCGCGCCGAAGACAGCTGGTTGAGCGACCCGGATCCCAACAAGGCCACTCTCATGCAGATCCCCAACATCAGCCCGTTTGTTCGGGCACTGCTCCCAGTGAAGCTCGAAGGCGGTCACGAATTCCGCTTCGGGGTCTGGATCGCCATTCACCCCGACGACTTACAACTGGCCTGTCGGGTCTGGAACGCCCCCGAGTACGGCGACCTGAAACTCACTGGCTACCTGGCCAACAGGATTGAGCCTTGGGGCCTGTTCGCTGTTCCGGTTGACCTCGCCGTGCTGGACACGAACCACACGCCGTACTGTGTGGGCAGCCCCAATGAAGAACTGAACGACGTGCTCACTAAAGAATGGCCACACGGCATCCTCGCTTCGCTGCCATGAGATACCGCCGCTGAGTGCAGGCAGCCCGGCAGGTTTGCGACCAGCAGGTGAGGCAAGTAATTCAACCGGAGAGGCTACGGAATGGACCCGTACCAACAGCAGCAGCCGCCGTATCCACCTCAACCGCCCCACTCTCGCCAGGGTCAGTATCCGCAACAGCCCCACTATGGTCCACCTCAGCCTCAGTGGCAGGTGACTCCGCCTCCACAAAAGAAGAATGAGAGCAGGTTCTGGTGGATATTCGGCAGCATTGTGATGGTCGTGACTCTGCTCTCCATCCTCGGCTTCGCTGGATGCTCTGCTCTCGCCGAGGAGATCAACGGTGGTGGAGGCTCCCAGCAGGAGAAGGCCAGTGAAATGATGGCCCGGGCTGACACCGTACCGGAGGATGATTGGGTTGAGGTCTACCGCAAGGACCCCAAGGTCGATCCCGGATGTCTCTCCATCGACACATCGTGCTTGCGTTTGACCGCTCGGTGGTCCGTGGATCACAAGGTCAGCCTGAAAGAGGCCGCAGACAGGTTCGGCGGGAAATCCAGTTTGGACGACCCGTCAACGGGACTGTATGTGGGCTGCGTCAAGACCGAGTTTGACGGAGTGAGCGAAGAGTCGCTCTGCATCGAAGAGTCTCCAGAAGGCTCAGATTCCTACTGGGTCACCATTCAGATGCGGCGTGATTAGGCACTGAAGTGGACTACAACGACTTTGAGCTTGTCGCGTTCTGGCTGCTGTCGAGCGCCCCAGGCGTTCTCCTGATGACTATAGGAATCATCGCCCACAACAAGTTGTCCAAACCATGGATGCCTCGATACCTGATCCTCGGCATCCTTGGCTGCTTTATCTATGCGACGTTCGCCGGCGAACTGGTCGCCCAACTGTTCCCGCCGCCGTACATCCCCGGCCGGTCAGAGGGCCGGGGGCTGGATCTCCGAGGAATGGGCATCTTCATTGGATCCTGGATCGGTGCCCTCGCCGGCGTTGTTTGCGCGCTGATTACTGGTGCGGGCTCTTCAATCGTGCTGCGCCTTCGGGAAAGGCGAGCCAAGGAGTTGTCTACAGGAACATCTTCGGTATGAGCCCGTAATTACGCCAGGACCGAGCAGACCAACGCGGCGTCCTCGCGGGTACCGACAGGCCTATCAATTCCGACGGCGTGTCCTCCAGATGGTTGCGCTGCAGGACTAGGCTGGCGGAACAAGGTCGGATTGGGGGATCCAGTGAAGCTCAGAACCGGGCTGGTCCTGTCACTGATCCTGGTTCTTGGAGCCACCGGGTATTTTCTGGTCCGGTCCGCTGAGGACAGGGTCACTGCCGACATGCTCTCGCGGACGGACCGTTTCGCGGTTCCCTTGAACTGGCAGCTGGAAGTCGAGACTGTCCGGCCGGAGCGGTTCCTTTGCATCAGTACGAACCCGTGCCCCAGCTTCTACCGGCGATGGAACTCGGGTAAAGAGCTCAGCGCCGCAGAGGTGGCAGAGGTTGTCTCCAATGTTGGCTTTGAGATGAAGACGAGCCAGATCTGCCAGCGGCGTTCGAACGCCATCGGCCCCACGACTGTCTGCGACTCGGAAGGAACAGATGGCGAATACAACTACCTCCTGAACGTCACCAGCCCGGACCTGGACGCAGCCCAGGTCGTTACCCTGATCGTCAGGCCGCGCCAACCAGATCACGGAAATCCAGCTACCCACTCTTCCGTAAGTTCACTTGGCTAGGGGCGATCCCGTCCTCGCCGAGGAGACGACGTCCAGGATCGCTTGCGTTGTGATTGCTGCGGCATCAGGTTCGACGATGAGTGCTTCGTGGGAGGCGAAGTCGATGGTCTTGTGAACGCTGTTGGTGGACAGCTTGGCTAGTTCGTTCTGCGACGCCTCATGTTTGCTGTCGTTGCCAATGCCGGCCGTCAGGACGACGAGCGGTTTGTCTGCGAACCCTTGCAGCGCAGCGGCTTCTTCCATTGACGTGTTTGCCTGGATGTACTCGTCAACGGTGCTTCGGAGGTTGCCTGGGCCGGCGATATTGGCGCGGACTTCGTCCCGTGACTGTGGCGGCAGGCTGCTGACGTCCTCGAGTGGGGCATACAAACGGGCTGCACCGACACGCTCCAGGATTGAGATAAGGGCTGAGAGCCGGCTCAGGATGTCATACCCACCGCGGGTGGATACGGATCGAGTTACCGGTGCTGATGCCCGGTTTGTCGCATCGATGAGGACCATGCCGACTACCTCATCTGGATAGTTGGCGGCGAAGGTCTGCACATATAGACCGCCAAAGGAATGACCAGCCATTACGTAGGGTCCCGGGACGTTCGCGTTGTGCAGCAGCGCATGCAGGTCGGCAGCTATCTGCGTGGCGTCCTGGACGGTGTCGGCGGACTCGCTCCAGCCCCTGCCCGCACGGTCGTAAACGCAGACGCGTGTCGTTGAGGAAACAGCTTGGGAAATCAGGGCGTGGTTGGATGACATCTCACCAGCTCCTGGCTCGAGCACCACAGTCGGGCTTCCGTTGCCGGTGCAGTTGAGGTGCAGGCTGTAGCCTCCGACGTCGACCAGCTGCCCCGGTCTCGGGAAGGCTTTCGCATCAGCCGCGGCACCCAGGGTCTGGTATGCGCCACCGACCGAGGCAAGAACCAACACCGCGAGGACTGGGTAGATAAGCGACCGCCTGCTCCGGCTATGAAGTTGCCGATGCGCACGGAAGAACATCCAGATCACCAATAGCAGCAGAGCGGGCGGCCACACCCAGCTGAGCGCCTTATCCATCGGGGTGCCGAACAACACGAGAAGAAGACCACCCACGCCCATGAAGACCGCAGGAGCCACAGCCCATCTCTGTGGCTGGTCGGTAACCCGCACCGACAGGAGGGCCAGCAGCCCCCAGCCCACCGCGAAACCGCACAGCACCGCGCCGGTAATCTCGCTCTCCCCCGCCCGGATGAAGGGGGCAGCCACAAGCAGAAGCGCAGCGATCAGCCCTGCGCCCAATGAGCCGGCAACGACCCAGCCGATGCACCATCTCGCTCCACGGTCCTGGCCGGGGGGATGCTGGGGACCGCTGTCCAAGGGGCTGCTACCGCGATGGGGTGTTCTGGGAGTAGAGACCATGGCGGGCTCGATTCCGTGTAATTCGACGTCGCCAGAGTACAGTTAATCCGCACAATTGGCACGTGCCGTCCCTTTGACTATAGGCTTGCGCCACTGGGTTTGACCCAATCTTGCGTTTGTGATTCGCGGCTGGAATTCGGTTGAATTTGCGTACGGCGGACTCCATTGACCCAGTTCCTTCGGCAGGCGTCAGTTCCAGGAATCCAAGGCCGAGCTGGACCCCAGCTATCAGGCTTTCAGTTCGGGCAGGCTGCCCAGGAAGACAGTCCGCGGATCAAGGCCGACTGCTTCGAGGATTGCGCGGGCCAGAGCCGGTGCATGCTCTGCCCGGTATCCCACGGCTGCGCTGACCCCGTCCGCCTGGTCAATCTGGATGCAAGCGTCCGCGTTTCCGCGTGGAATTGGCCGCCACACATCGAGGTGATCCTCGGGGATGAAGGTGTCCCGGTGGCGGTGAACGAAGTAGTCCTCGGCAGCCATTGCAAATCCTCTCTGATAATGGACAAGAGAGCACTATAAGCACAGGGACGCAGTTCCAGTCAGCATCTTTCAGAGCGAGGTCTACCTCAAGGCAGTCCGCAGTCGCTCCCTCATGTCTCCCAGGGACTCGTGTCCCGCGCTGCGCCGCGGAGGAGCCGTCACCGGTCCATCCTTCCACGCGCGCCGGATCCGGAATCTTCGAGCGTCCGCCGCGCTCAGGTACGCGGGCCTCTATGTTGTCCGCCGGCTGTCCGTCTCCGGGAATTCACGGAGCGTGGCCGCTACGTCTCTGACCGCCGCTGGGTCTTCCGTCCAGGGCCGGCCTGTCCGGGTGCAGGCCTGAAAGCTCGTCACCCTCGAAGCTTTGGCAGCCTCAGTGAGTTCTGCCCACGCTATGCGCAGTTCTTCCAGGAGCTCCGGTGACATAGATGCATCCGGCACATGAGCGGCTCCCTCAACAGGACCCACGGGCGCCGAAGTTGCGGCCTTTCGGTGAAAAAGACTTCTAAGGCCCATTTCTGTGTCCCCCTTCTGAGCTTGCGCGAACCCAGAGTATCAATGCTGCATCAAGGCGTCCTGGACCTTATGCTGCCTGCTCAGCTGTCAGGAAGCGGCGTTGCGTGGGTTGATAGGACACCGGACCATCCTAGGTGTGCTTAGAGCATTGCTCACGTGATGCGCACAGTGGCGAAGGCGCCGTTTCCCCAGCGAGACCCGTCGGGCGTGAGATTGATGACATCAACAGTGACGCCACCGGCGCGCAGGTCAACAACCCTGCTGGAAGGTTCGGCGCATGCGAAGGCTTCGGTGAATCTCACTGGTTCCGCAGCGGGGGCTTCCTGATTCAGGACCAACCTGGCGTTCGTGCCGATGCAGGCCGTTGTAATTGTGTACGTGCCGTCAGCCGGTACCTGCGCGCTGACGACAAAGGAATTCATGCCTCCGCTGATCATCTCGGTGAGATCAAGGTAAGTGTCGGACGTCGGAACGCCCAGCACTTCGCCCAGCTTCACCCGATTGCCCTGCTCCAGCGCGGCCACCTCGGCGGGTTTCGTAGCCGGCTCCTGCAGCGGGTTCGCAGTGCTAATGGCGGGCGTGGCACTGGCACAGCGGACCCGTCCTGGTACTCGCAACCCGTCAGTGCCACTGTGCTAATGGCGACGGCCGCCCACATGGACCACAAATGCCACCTCTGTCGTACTCCCCCAAGATCTGACATGGCTCGAGCCTACGTCACCTATCATCCTGTTTCACGACCGGATGTTTACTGAGGCGATCGATTAGCGCCGTTGCTGGCGGGCGCCAAGTCGGCTGCACGGGCTGCGGCCTACCGCTCCATCTCAGGGAACCGTTTTGAGCGGGGTCCAACGGCATCCGTGGTGGCGCTGTGGTTGGTGGCGTTCCCAATGGTCGGGCGGTCCTTTGCAGGAACATAGGCGCCCTTATGGCGGCCAGGTTTGCCAGGCCGCACGGCTGCTGCGATAACGAATGCGAGGATCAACGCTAAAACTGCAGCTGAAACGATCAGGAAGCCACTGTCCATGCTGACACTCTAAGGGGACATGGCGATATCGCCCCGGATTTTGGGGCAGAACGATGAAGCGCTTAATTTCGCGGCCACGTCTTTGCGGCGGAAGGTCCCGTGGATGGAAAGCTTCTTGCCTACTCGATGGACCGGAACAAAGCCGCGGGGTACTCGGCCCCCCGCCGTCGCACAACCCGCGACATCCAGGGACAGCGAACTGTCTCATCGCGGCGCCGGTCTATCCAGAGGCCACAGCTGGTTTCGTCATGTGCAGTTATCCCAGGCTCTCGAACACCATCGTTGCCTGGATACGGTCACCGCCACCAATCCCTTGCTCCCGCTGCTCGCGGTGGTGATGGTGTGGAGTCGGTAGCCCTTCGCGGCCTGACCGCGCCCACGACGGCGGCCGGATTACAGTGCCGGAGAAGGCCCCGGCACCGGGCGGTTAACCGGACAGGTTCTATGGGAGTTCTACGGTCGCGCAAACGAGCCTAAATCCGGGCCATGAAGTGGTCCGGCAGTCTGCCCGGATCACGGACCGCCTAACGGGCGGTTCGCAACCTGGGGCCGGCCCCGGTGTCATTTCCCGAAGTCGTCTACACGGAACGTCAGGAGTCCTCTGCACTACAAGGAACAGCTCATCTGGGGCGGGGCGGGTCGAGCAAGGATCCAGCGGGCCCGCCAGATTCGTGGTTCGGTTTGGCTAATTCGTTGGTGAGGCGTGCATGCCACAATGAGGCCCATGACTCGAATCCTCATGATCGGCATCCACGCACGAGCCCTCGACTATAGCAAGCTGCCTCCTGGCCTCGACGAGGCCACGATGACCGAACGGATCGAAGCGGGGTTCGGGGCCACTACGGCCGCCGGCTTCGACGCCGTCAACTGCCTGATCGGCACCTCCCCGGACGAGGCCGAAGCAGAGATTCGCTCGGCGTTCGGTCGTGATCGTTTCGACCTCGTGATGATCGGGGGCGGCATCAGGATGATCCCGGAGTACACCGAGCTCTTCGAACGGATCATCAACGTGTGCAATGCGGAATCGCCCGGAATCACCTTTTGCTTCAACACATCGCCCGAGACGACTCTGGACGCGTTGGAGCGTCACGCCCAGCCAGGAAAGGTCCATTGACAGCGGACATCAGCCCATGTCGTTTTTGACCGCATGCGGCAGCCTGGCTCCTCAACTGCTCACGCGGCAGCAAGTCCGCATAACTCACTTAGACTCAAAAAATGCCGGAAGAAGAAATACCTCGGAGGGGCAAGAGCAGCCCCAAAAAGCAGCGGAAGGGGATCATCTTCCGATTTGAGCACCTAGGCGGATTCACCAAATGGATGATCACTTGGCTGGGTGCCGTGGCCTCGCTGATAGCAGCACTGGTTGGAGCGACGTATCTGATCGCGCCTGATCTCAAGCCCCGGGATAAGCTTGGTGCCGCCCTTGACCGTATAGGCATCGAACAGAGCGTTGATCATGCTGCTTATGAACGAAAAATGAGTGATGCGGACTCTTCATCTCCTGTCCAGGGACCCAGTCCTCATGGAATTGAGGTTTTAGTCCACGCATCGCTTTATGGATACAGCGATCGGTTTTACTCCGTAGAAATCACACTTCTGGAAGCAGAATCGCTCAAAGAAATCAATGCAGATCTGTCCACGTGTGAAGTTCGAAGTCCTAAAGCGAATGAAGATGGAGTCACCTGGCGTTGCTGGACGTCTTCGCCTCCGCCTGGAACTGCTTATATCGTTCGGGCGGAGATATTCGATGATGGGCAATATGAGGGGCCGAAGGACGAGGGGCCGAGTGACAACCTGCTTCTAGATTTTTTGGATTCACCAAAGTTCACAGCTCTGCCACCGGCCTGACAGTCCGGCCTCGCTGGCCTCACACGGAAGCCTGCGGCTCACCTCAAGAAGGTCGTTTCGGCGTATGAAGCGTCAGGAACCAGAAGGGATATTGTGCCGCCCGGCCTACCTTCCGATCGGTCCCTCACTCGCAGTCGTAACTCCGTCACTGCGTATTTTCTCGACTAAAGGTCCGAGTGAAGTGTGAACGTTTGACGTGTCTGTTCCATGCGGCATGCTTCGATTCAGCTGCCTCAACTGTGTCCCAGTGTGTTTCTCCGCGGCTACATAATCGACGTAACCAGCTGCGCATGAAAGAAATATTAGGTCGGTAAGATCATTCGGTCGCCACTTATGCGACACATTGATCTGCCTCATCACCATGAGTTTTGTGAAAGCCCCCAGGGCCGGCATGTGAGCAAAGAGTTTCTGAATCTCCTTGGGCTTCATGGCATTGTCCCCCGTGGCAAGCCCCAGCTCCCTCAAGGCTGCAGTGACCATGCTTCCGTTTTCCGTCCACGCACGCGCATAGGCTGCTTGTTCCTTCTGAGGTTTCGTATAGGGGCCGCTGGCCAAGTGCTCTGCGAAATCTCGATTGGATCTAACCCAAGCATGAGGATCGATCCGTTCTGCCTTGCCTGGTTCAACGAGCAATTCCAAAAGTACGCTCGGATTCGACATCGCAAGAATGAAGAGCTGGGGATCGTCTGGCTCCATAGCGTGTGCCTGCACGTCATCATCGAGAAGGGCATGTGGTTCAAGAGTCACGACCGGCAAGGTGGCGACAGCAGGTACCTCTACTCCGTGCCGCTGGGCCAAAACTCGCATGAGTTCAGCCCTCCAGACAGCGAGAGGGTGGCGAAGCTGCCAGCCTCCAGATAGGGAAGCAAGTGAAGCGCCTACCTTATACCGATGATCGCCGTACAGGTTTGCGGTTTCGCGGACGTTCCCAGAGGACATTGGCAAAACGACGCCACCGTCCTGCGCGAGGTGAATGAGCTCATCGGCGGCGTCCCGCTCTGCCGGATGCTTGATTTGGGATGGATCGAAAATTGCCTGGGCGAGCGTGCTCCAGTGATTTTGATCGAGGTAAACCGAGGGGCGTCCGTGCAAAGGGTCTTCGGTTCTCGGGCTATATGCCTCCGCAACGATGAGATGGCCACGATTGGTTTGGCTGGTGATCCACCATCTTTCCCAGTCGAAGATGGTTATATCGATCTGGGATGCGAGGATGTCCGAGTCCTCTGGTATTTCTTCTGTCAGTTCTCGGCCATCTTGGCAGAGGATCGTGATTTTACGCTGAGACCGATCAATTACCCAGTACTTGGAAATGTCGCGGGACAAGAGCACCGAGTCATCGTATGCCGGACTGATTGCCGCCCGAAACTTTTTGGAACGTCCGGGTTTACGCCCATCAAGGAAACGGTCGTTTTTGAGGCGCGGTAGGGCACAACAACAAAAGAAGAGAAGCATGCGGATCCGGATAGACCCGGTGCCTCTGATCATATGATCTTCCACGCCGGCACCCGGCGCTGGAGGTCCTCCACTGCTATCGAAGCTGTCCGACGCTACTACTTTCGAACCTCGCAATAGGTTCGGCTCACGATCCCCATCGGACGCATTGTCGTCCAATGAGCAAGCGGCTTGCGCGACATGTTCGGTTGACGAACTTGGCTGTGTCTAGGCGATCAGGAACCTAGCCACTTACCCCTAGTGCGCTATCCGCAAGCCCAGTCGAAGGTATCAGATTCCAGATCGAATTGAGCGTTGCCGCCACCGCCGAAGTTGAGCCCCGAGATCTCTTCCAGTTCGAGGTACCACGGAGTAAGGCCGTCAGGCATCGCCTGGACGGGGAAGGCCGTTCCGCCCAAGTGGCTTATGGCGAAAAGCGGTTCAGCCCAGTCCGCAAGACTGTTCCCACCTGTTGAGTGATTGACATACCCATCGGCGCCGACCTCATCTCCCCTGAGTTCGACGGGGGCCTTGCCAGCATTTGGATCGACGCGCGGAATCAACCAAAAGTCGATGGTCGGCTCGACGACATCCCAAGCATTCGTACCTTCTGACTCGTCCGCATGCTCACCCTCGGCACGAAGATCGGGACGAGGCGCCGTCGGGCCGGCCGCCAACTCATCATCTGTGAGCCAGAGGATCGCGAATTCTCCGTCGATCACGTCTCTACGCCTAAGTAGGCCGGGATGGTCCTCGGTTGCTGCAAGGTCGCGTAGGAACGGATCGGTTGATTCGGCGCTGGCGATGGGAGGTTTGCTGTCGTCTGCGAATTGTCCCTCACCAGCAAATATGGCGATTCCAGGAAACTGTGGCCCACGCCTTTGAAAGTCACCGGGTAGCCAGAGCGTCAGCACATGCATCATGGGCAAACCGGTGTTGAGGCTTCGTGGCCACTGCTCCCAACGAACGCCCGGCCCAAGGCTTCCTGTCCAGCCGGACGGCGGCTGGCTGGGAAGGGCAGCATCGGCAGTTCGCCCCGGCGCCTTGCCAACGCCATTGCCACAACGAAATGCCAGGTTCCAAGCGATCGTCTCAGTCATGGCACCACCATATGAGGTCATGATCCAATCCAAGGAAGCAGTCTGAATCTTTCACGGGGCCTAACGTCCAACTCGCGACGAAGAATCGCTGAAGAGTCTGCAGGGTTAGTGCACCATCAGCCATGAAATTGAACTTATCGAGTGCTTTGGCATCGTGCCCCGCCCCTCGCAGCTATCCAGTCAAAAGGCGTTCGCTGAGGGATCCTGTGGGGAAGGCCCACCGGTTGCGCCTTCAAAAGAGCCCGCTTACGCATCAGCGTCCGGCACCAGCTAATTCTCTAAATAGTGGGATGTCCAGAGCAGGCCAAATCGGGAACTGTAGACTCTCGCTGTGGAGGCGACGCATCATCTTAGAGACCTGCCTGACGGCTGGACCTGGGAAGGTCCCCTTGCCGCCTGCGCTGCATGGCTAGGCGAGGCCTTCATGAAAGATCCGGATGATGACCTCCTGCCAACAGGATGCACAGACGCGCTCCCCATCACCGATCTGGGAGCCAAGAATCCTCTCTGACACGGCTACTCTGAGTTTCACCTTGACGTACGCCGGTACCCTGGCGATGGCCAGCCCACGAGGTCCGTAGCTCCCAGTCAATGGCAAATCAGAGCGAACAAACCCGTCTCCCGTACGATGAACAGGGTCTTATCACTCTGGTCTTTGGGGGAAACTTTGAGCTATCAGCAACAGCAACAGCAACAGCAGCAGCCGTACGCGTCCGCAGCAGGCGGTGAACCGCCGCTTTGGGCGCCGTACTACGGGGCTCCGATCGCGGCGGCGGTCAAGCGGTTCTTCAAGAAGTACGCGACGTTCTCGGGGCGTGCCAGCCGCAGCGAATACTGGTGGTGGACGCTGGTGTCTGTCAGCGTCGGCATCGTCCTGTGCCTCCTCATGTCCCTTACTGGGATCCCCGACTCGAACGGTCAGACGCCCGAGTTTGGAGCAGGGGCAGCCGTCGCCGTTTCCCTGTTCTTCCTCTGGTTCCTGGCGCTCATCATTCCGTCCATCGCACTGACGGTGCGCCGGCTGCACGACAGCAACAAAAGCGGTTGGTGGTACTTCATCAATGTAATTCCGTTCGTGGGTGGAATCATCCTGCTGGTCTTTGTCCTCCTGCCATCCGACCCTGCCGGTCAGCAGTACGACCAGCCAACCAGTTAGTCACCAGCGCGAAACGTCTGGAAGGCCCCACTGTCAGAACGACGGCGGGGCCTTCTGCTGTGCCAGGGGAGGCGGCAGTTGTCGGGATAGGGCCCCGGCCCGTTTACGCCAGCGCCCGTGCGACGTCGTAGCCGGCGGACTTGAGCAGGTTGTTCCGTGACCTCTCGTATCGCCGTGTGGGGTGCGCAGATCCGCGAACCGGGCATGACGCCCCCCACAGCCTCAAGGAGCCCTGCCGCCCAAGGGCAGGGCTCCTTTCGTGTTCCTGGATGAGGGCTACCCCGGAATCTGAACCCGTGCCGCTTCCTGCATCAGCGGATCGGAAATCATCACTGTCGCAGGTCCCGCTGCAATGTCAAAAGCAATGAATCCCCGCGACCTGTCGCCCGGCAGGACCTCTCCGGAACCCAGCTGGTTGTCGGCAAACATGCTGAGGTCAGCCTTCCTCCCATTGGCGTCCTTGGCACTGAAGTAGAACGGGTTGGAGCTGGTTTTGCCGGCTTCCGTCTCCCAGAGAACGTCCAGGAGAAGGTAGGTTCCGTTCTTCGGCGGAGCGGCAAACGCCGTCGTGGTCACTGTGTCCGTCCGGACTGCGGAAACAATCGTGATTCTTGCGACGTCACCGTTCCGCATCTTGACGCTGAATGGCGTACCCACGGAAGGTCCCGCGGGGGCGGCAGCCGGCGGCGCTGCGGCCGGCGCGGCTGATGTTGGTGCGCTCTCCGGCGCCGCCGACGCCACTGGCTCCGCGATTGCCGACGACGCCGCAGGCGCCGGGGTCACGTCGCTGGCCTGCTTGCTGCCACCCGAGCATGAACCAAGGGCAATGCCCAGCAGCAGGACACTGGCGGGGATGACGAAGCGCTTCTTCTTGAAGAACGGCCGGGACGGGCTTGCAGCCGGCTCGACGGCGGGGGGCTGAGGGTACTGCTGGTTCATTGGTGTGCCTTTCATAGGTGAGTGAAATCGTGTGGCGGGAAACTATTGCTTTTCCCATTTGCCGCAGCGGGTTGAATTGAAGTCCTGGCCGGCGGAGAGAGTCACTACGGGGCGCCCACCGCCGGGAATGTCGTTCTCGATGATGTCGCCGCCGTTGCTGCCGCTGCGGTAGATCCCCCAATAGCACGTGGACCCTACGGCAGCAGCGGCACGGTAAGTCCCGGGTTCAACGTCGGAACCGACGGTCCAGGTGCCATCCCCGACCGTGTTGGCAGCTTTCGCCTTCTCGGCTCCCGTTACCGCTTCTTCCCGTGCTTTGACGGCAGCTTCGGCGGTCTTAACCGCAGCGTCAGCCTTCCCCACCTCGGTCTCCTTCGAGGCGACTTTGGACTCGCGCGCCGCCATCCCGTTCTCGAGGGTGTCGTATTTGGTTTTCAAGGCCGAGTAACTGGACTTGGCGGCATCCCGCTCGCCTTCGGCGGATGTCTTCTCCGCCATCAGCGACGCGTACGCATCGCTGGCCCTGGGGTCAGGGAGCGCGGTGCCGGCAGCGGTTGCGCCAACCAGGAGTACGACGGCGGCGATCACCGCGAAGACGCGCTTCCTGCGTCCGGGTTTGGGCTGAGTCGCAGCTGGCGCCTGGGTGAGGCCGTCGCTGGCGTCTGTGTTGAACATGTTTTTCCTCTGCTGGCTGACCACGTGGATATCTGCTGAGCGGCGGCGGGATACCGGTCCCCCAATGCATGGCTCCCCGCCGCCGTCGCAGCTCCGGAAGATGGCTCGTAGCTGCAGAACTGAAGTTACGGCCGAACCAACTATCAGCCGTGAAAATGACTGATAACCCCCGTTATCAGCAGCGACGCAGGAATGTCTTGGTATCCGGCTAGGCTGGGCGGACACCATCGGAAAGGGGGGAACAATGGACGCACCAGCAGACACGCTCCGCATGACAATGTCGGACATCGCTTCCCTGGCGCAGGTACAGCGGCCCGTTGTGTCGATGTGGCGGAAACGAAGCGCCGGCACGGATTCTCCGTTCCCGATGCCTGTTGCCGTTGAGCAGGGCCTCGAGGTTTTCGATGCCGGCCACGTCGCCGGATGGCTCGTTGCCACAGGCCGGGGCAACAACCCGGAAGCCGCAGACGACGTCGCCGCCTTCGCCCGCATGCCGTCCCCGACTGCCGGCCAGCAACCGGGCGGCCGGCCCAACTTCGACGGCTTGACTGCCCTCCTCACACTGAAGGCCATAACGGGAACCACGCTCGGCCGGATGGACAGCCACGACCTGATGGACGCCGCGGACGAATGCGATCCGGACGACCTTTTCATCTATTCGGAGCTGGCAGCCCTCGGCTCCGCACTGCCTTCAATGGCCGACTTCGCAGACCGTCTTGCGGACAGCGCCTACAACCCGGCAGAAGCATTTGAGCGGCTTCTGGCGGACCGTTTCCGGTCGGGCCTCAAGGAACATGCCGATACAGCCCTGACTGACTCCGCGATTGACCTCGTTGCCGCAGCCGCCGTTGAGCTAGCCGTAGCCCTGGGTTCGGACCCGGTGTTCGTTGACTCGTCCAGCTCCAGCGATCTCCTGCTCGAAGTCATCCGGCAGTTCGGGGACTCGGGCCACCTCAATATTGTGACGGCCAACGACGACGGCGGGGCGGCGCGGCTTGTCCGGCGCCGGCTGAGGGTGCATGGAGTTCACGACGCGAAGGTCGTGGAAGAAGATGGCGATGGATTCATTGTTCAAGGCACTGCGGTCCACGTCGCCCAGTACCCCTCCCCCAGCGAACCTGGCATGGACGCCGCCGGCATCCTGTCCGCCGTCGAACGCATAGTCCTCCAGATGGACGATGAGCAGAGGGCAGTCATCATTGCCCCGGCCCGCGTCCTCAGCGATGCGCCCCTGCCACCGTTGGCCACGGAGCTGCGTTCAGGGCTCCTGCGGTCCGGCCGAGTGAGGGCAATCGTGCGCCTTCCTCAAGGTCTGCTGCGGTCCAAGCCGAGGGAAGCCCAGGCGCTCTGGGTGCTCGGGCCGTCGTTTGCGGACGTGGAGATTGCGGACAAGTGGACCATGGTCGCCGACTTGTCCACTCGACGGCTCACTGAAGATGTCGCGCAGGATCTCATTAGCGACATTGTGGCTTCCATGAGCGAACTGCCCACGGTACGCGCGCATTCCTTCCGGTTCGCGCGGCTTGTGCGGACCCGGCAATTGTTGGCAGGGCCTGGCTCATTGGTTGCTGTGCCCCGGCCATCCTCCAGTACCAATGCGGACAAACAACGCCCAGATATTGCTGACGCCCTCGTCCGGATCGACGAACTCGTTCGGCGCCTGAACAATGCCAAGCCGCAAGGCCAGCTCCACGTCGCCGCGTCGCCCGACGAACAGACCACCACCCTCCTGCCCGACACGGTCAAAAACTTACTGGCCGCCGGGCAACTCAGCTACGTGAAAGGCAACCGTCTGCAGGATGCGGACTTCGCCGCGAGTGCGGGCATCAGGGTCATCGGCTCTGCGGAGCTGATCGAGCCGCACTCCGTGCCTCCCCGGCACATCGACCTCCTGCATTTTGCGGCCACGTACCCCTCCGGGCGCCTCACTGAGCCCGGCGACGTCGTGTTCTGCACCAGCCCGCGGCCCGCAGCAAGGGTCGACGTCGAAGGCGGCGCCGTCGTCGTCTTCCCGGCCAGGGTGTTGAGGATCGACGACGGCGATCCCGGCGGTTTGGTGCCCGACGTCGTCGCTGCCGACATCAACAGAACAGCTCCGGCAGATAAGGACTGGCGCAAATGGCAGCTGCGCCGCACGCCGGATACGCAGCGCCAGCCACTACAGAACGCTCTCGCCGAGTTGCAACACGAGCAGCAGGAAGCTCGGCTGAGGCTCGACCAACTGGAAGAACTCGCTACCCTGATTACGGACGGCGTAGCGGGCGGAAGCCTTACCCTGACAGACCCAATCTCCAACCACGCCGCAGCACCAACCGAAGGAACCCACTAATGCCCCCGAAATTGAAGGTGGACCTCGCCCCGTCCACCATGAAGGAACTCAAGGACACCCTCTGGAAGGCCGCGGACAAGCTACGCGGTTCGATGGATGCCTCCCAGTACAAGGACGTCATCCTTGGCCTGGTGTTCCTCAAGTACGTCTCGGACGCGTTCGACGAACGCCGTGACCAGATCCAGGCCGAGCTGGAGGCGGACGGGCTCAACGACGATCAGATCGCCCAGCTGATCGACGACGTGGACGAATACACCGGCCGCGGCGTGTTCTGGGTCTCGGAGCGGGCCCGCTGGACCTACCTGGCGGAGAACGCCAAGGGCCTGCCTGCGATGGACGGCGCCGAGCCAAAGTCGATCGGTCAGCTCATCGATGAAGCCATGGATCTCATCATGGCGGACAACAAATCACTGTCTGCCACGCTCCCCCGCATCTACAACCGGGACAACGTGGATCAGCGCCGCCTCGGCGAACTGCTGGACCTGTTCAACTCCGCGAAATTTACGGGCCAGGGGGCCAGCAAGGCCCGCGACCTGCTCGGCGAAGTCTACGAATACTTCCTGGAGAAGTTTGCCAAGGCCGAGGGCAAGCGCGGCGGCGAGTTCTACACCCCGGCGGGCGTGGTCCGCGTCCTTGTGGAGGTGCTGGAACCCCACCGCGGCCGCGTCTACGACCCGTGCTGCGGTTCGGGCGGCATGTTCGTACAGGCCGAGAAGTTCCTTGAGGCCCACAACATGGAGGGCTCGGACATCTCCGTTTATGGCCAGGAGCTGAACGAGCGCACTTGGCGGATGGCCAAGATGAACCTCGCCATCCATGGGCTGAATGCCAACCTCGCGTCCCGCTGGGGCGACACGTTCGCACGCGACCAGCACCCCGAGCTGACCGGCAACAACGGTGCGGACTTCATCATGGCCAACCCGCCCTTTAACATCAAGGACTGGGCCCGCTCCGAGTCAGACCCCCGCTGGAAGTACGGCGTTCCCCCGGCCGGCAACGCCAACTACGCCTGGATCCAACACATCATCTCCAAGCTCGCCCCGGGCGGCAGCGCAGGCGTGGTCATGGCCAACGGCTCCATGTCCTCCAACTCCGGCGGCGAGGGCGAGATCCGCGCCCAGCTCGTGGAGGCAGACCTGGTCTCCTGCATGGTGGCCCTGCCCACCCAGCTGTTCCGCAGTACCGGCATTCCTGTGTGCACGTGGTTCTTCGCCAAGGACAAGACTGCCGGCAAGAACGGCTCGGTGGACCGGACCGGGCAGGTGCTGTTCATAGACGCCCGGAACCTCGGTTACATGGTGGACCGCGCCGAGCGCGCGCTGTCTGATGAGGACATCGCCAAGATCGCCAACACCTACCACGCGTGGCGCGGGACAGCTTCGGCGGTTGAGGCAGGTCTGACGTACGACGTCGAGGCAGGCTTCTGCTACTCGGCCACCCTCGCCGAGATCAAGGCAGCAGACTACGCGCTGACGCCCGGGCGATACGTTGGGGCCGCTGACGTCGAGGACGACGGCGAGCCGATCGAGGAGAAGATAGCACGGTTGTCAATAGAGCTGTTTGAGCAGTTCGAGGAGTCTGAGCGTTTGGCGCAGGTAGTGCGCCAGCAGTTGGGGCGGGTTTCGTGAGACGCGTTCGAGTCATAGATCTCGTGTCCGAGGGAGTGCTTCGTGTCGAGGACGGTAATCACGGAAATGATCGACCTCGGCCGGACGAATTCGAATCTACGGGGGTTGCGTTCATCCGTGCAGCAGACATGACAAGCGGCGTAGTGAACTTTACGACCGCTGGCCGCATTAATTCTGTGGCAAGGGCCCGCATCCGCAAGGGTGTTGGAGCTCCGGGTGACGTGATCCTCTCTCACAAAGGTACGGTTGGGAAGGTTGCCGTAGCCCCCGACGATTCGCCGGAATTTGTTTGCTCGCCTCAAACTACTTTTTGGCGCAGCCTGGACGAATCTGTCATCAGCCAGGCCTATTTGCGTTACATTCTGGTGTCCTCGGATTTCGCACGGCAGCTCGACCTGTTGAAGGGGCAGACTGATATGGCGCCCTATGTGAGTTTGACCGACCAACGGTCCATGACTCTGACCCTTCCTGACATCCCACAGCAGCGAGCGATTGCCGAGGTTCTGGGGGCGCTCGACGACAAAATCACCGCCAACACCAAACTTGCCGAAGTTTCAGACCAGCTGGCGATCACCATGCTCTTGTCCTTGCAGCCCGCGGTTCCTCTGTCGGTCGTGGTCAGGTACCACAAAAAGACTAAGAATCCTGAATCGATGGGAACGGCAGAGGCCGCACACTTCAGCCTCCCCGCTTTTGACGCGGGTCGGCGACCAGAGGTCACGCCACCGACCGACATTAAGAGTTCAAAATTTTCGATTGAGCAACCGTCTGTGCTCATATCCAAACTCAACCCGCGGTTCCCTCGGGTGTGGGATGTCGCGAACGTTCCGGACATTCCTGCCTTAGCGTCCACCGAATTTCTAGTCCTCGAGCCCCTCTATTCTTCGACGACATTCCTGTGGGCGATGCTCTCTCAGCCGGCTTTCGGACTGGCATTGGAGTCTAAGGTCGCGGGTACCTCAGGCAGTCACCAACGCGTCAAGCCAGCCGACCTATTGGACACTCCTGTGTTAGATCCCAGGGACATGCCGGCGAGTCTCCGCGATCAAGTCACCAGTCTCGGGCGTCGGGGGTCTCAAGCTCGCACTGAAAGCAGCTCCCTGACCCAAATCCGTAACTCACTGCTGCCTCAGCTCATGTCCGGCAAGCTGCAAGTCAAAGACGCCGAAACGGTCTTGGAGGGTGCAGGCGTATGAACCGGGGCGGAGGCGAGATTCAGCCGGGAGCGCGGGAGTACTCCGAGGATACTTCGTTTCCGGCCACTCGGGCGGTCAGTTCCATGCCGGAGTGGTACCCCGAGCTGCTTGCCTCCGTCACCCGGCAAGTCAGCACCGGCCGGTCCAAGGCCATAACTGCGGCGAACCGGGAGCTGCTGGCCAGCTATTACGCCATCGGGCAGGACATCCTGGACCGGCAGAATCTTGAAGGCTGGGGAGCCAAGATTATCGACAGGCTTGCGGCTGATCTGAAGAGCCAGTTCCCTGGGGCCTCCGGGTTCTCGCCGCGAAACCTGAAGTACATGCGGGCGTTTGCCGAAACCTGGCCGGCTGAGGCAATTGTGCAAGCGCCGCTTGCACAATTGCCGTGGTACCACCATCTGGCACTGATCCAGAAGCTCGACGACCCTGGGACACGCCTCTGGTACGCAAATGCCTCTGTTGAACACGGCTGGTCACGCAATGTCCTGGTTCACCAGATCGAGTCGAGACTCCACGAGCGCTCCGGGCAGGCGGTTACCAACTTCTCGGCGACCATGCCGCCGTCGGACTCCGACCTGGCCCAGCAGTCCCTTAAAGACCCGTACGTCTTCGATTTCCTGGCGCTGACAGACCGCCGCAACGAGCGGGAACTCGAACACCAGCTGATCCAGCACGTCGAGAAGTTCCTGCTGGAGCTGGGACAGGGCTTCGCATTTGTCGGCGAGCAGGTCCTGCTGGAGATCAACGGGGAGGAGTTCTTTGCTGACCTGCTGTTCTACCACCTCAGGCTGCGCTGCTACGTGGTCATCGAGCTCAAGGCCACCAGGTTTGAACCCGGTTTCCTCGGGCAGCTGGGCATGTATATGGCAGCCGTCGACGACCTGTTGGCCCACGCCGACGACAAGCCCACCATCGGCCTCCTGCTGTGCAAGGAAAAGAACAACGTGGTCGCCGAGTATGCGCTCCGGGGATACAAAACACCGATCGGTGTCGCCGAATGGACCGACACCGTGGTCAAGTCGCTGCCCGAGGAATTCAGCGCCAGCCTGCCCAGCATCCGCGAGCTCGAAGCCGAACTTTCGCAGGACATTTCAGAATGACATCCGGTCCATCAGGGGGAACCACCGTGACATCAGCACCCGCCGTAGCCTTTTCCGAAGCCGAGTGGGAGGGCATGGCCCTTGAGCTTTTGGCCGAGCCGCTCGGCTGGGGGCCGGTGTCCGGGCAGGCCATCGCCCCCGGCATTGGCGAGCGGGACACCTGGGATGAACTGCTGATCCGGCCCCGGCTGCTCGCCGCCCTGCAGCGGTTCAACCCGACGGTTCCGGCCCAGTACCTGCAGCAGGCCCTCGCCGAGATTGCCTCGCCCAAATCCAACGATGCCATTGCCGAAAACCACCGCATCCACGACTACCTCGTGGACGGCTACCGGCTCAGCTACGTCGACTCAGACGGCAATGAGGCCAACCCCACCATCCACCTGCTGAGCCAGGATCCCGACCAGAACGACTGGCTCGCCGTCAACCAGGTCACCCTGGTGCAGGGTGACTACAAGCGCCGCTTCGACCTCGTCCTGTACTGCAACGGCATGCCGGTGAGCGTCATCGAGCTGAAGAAGGCCGGCAGCGCCACCGCTGACGTGGCTTCGGCGCACGCCCAGCTGCAGACGTACCTGCGCGAGTTCCCCATGGCGTTCCGCTTCTGCGTGTTCACGCTCGCCTCGGACGGGATCCAGGCCAAGTACGGCACGCCGTTCACTCCCCTCAATCACTTCTCGCCCTGGAATGTAGACGACGACGGTCTGCCGGTCGCTCCCGGTTACATGGAGGACGGCGTGGCCGTCACGGCACTGGAGACAGCACTCAACGGCCTGTACAACCAGGAGCGCTTCCTGCAGCTGACTCGCAATTTCACTGCCTTTGATGGCGGCTCGGACGGGCTCATGAAGCGGATCGCCAAGCCCCACCAGTACTTCGCCGTGACCAAAGCGGTCGGCAGCACCGTCCAGGCGGTGGAAAGCAACGGCAAGGCCGGCGTCGTCTGGCACACGCAGGGTTCGGGCAAGTCCATGGAAATGGAACTCTACGCCAACCTGGTGGCACGGCACCCCAAGCTGAAGAACCCCACCGTGGTGGTCATTACGGACCGTAACGAACTCGACGGCCAGCTGTTCGAGGGCTTCGACCGCAGCCTGCTGCTGGCGGAGTCACCGAAGCAGATCCGTAAGCGGTCGGAGCTTCGGGAGGAGCTGAGCAACCGCACTACCGGCGGCATCTACTTCACCACCTTGCAGAAGTTCGGCCGCAGCAAGTCGGAGAAGGACGCCGGCTCGGACCACCCGCTGCTCTCGGACCGGCGCAACATCATCGTGGTGGTGGACGAGGCGCACCGCTCCCACTATGACGACCTGGACGGCTACGCCCGCCATCTCCGCGACGCTCTCCCGCACGCCACGCTGATCGCGTTTACCGGGACACCGATCTCCTTCGATGACCGCAACACCCAGGACGTGTTCGGCGAGTACATCGACATCTACGACCTCTCACGCGCAGTCGAGGATGGCGCCACGGTGCCGGTGTACTTCGAACCGCGGCTCATCAAGGTGGGCCTGGCCTCGGAGCTGACTGAGGAGATCCTTGATCAGGCGGCCGACGAGGCCACACTGGGCCTGGACGATACCGAGCGGGCACGCATCGAGGCTAGCGTCGCCGTCGTGAACGCCGTCTACGGCGCACCGCAGCGGATCGCGGCGCTGGCCGCGGACCTCGTGACGCACTGGGAGAACCGCAGCGCCAGGATGGTCAAGTACATCGAGGCACCGGGCAAGGCCATGATCGTGGGCGGCACACGGGAAATCTGCGCGAAGCTCTACACGGCACTTGTTGAGCTTCGGCCCGACTGGCATTCGGATGACCTCGCCAAGGGCAAAATCAAGGTGGTCTACTCCGGCACTGCATCCGATGTTCCCCCGGTCTCCGACCACGTGCGCCGCGACTCGTTGAACGCTGTGGTGAAAGAACGACTCAAGGACGTCGACGACGAGCTGGAACTGGTGATCGTCAAGGACATGATGCTCACCGGCTACGACTCCCCGCCCCTGCACACCCTGTACCTGGACCGGCCGCTCAAGGGCGCCCTGCTGATGCAGACCCTGGCCCGCGTGAACCGGACATTCCGCGGCAAGGAGGACGGGCTGCTGGTGGCGTACGCTCCGCTGGCGGAGAACCTGGCTAAGGCGCTGGGCGAATACACGAAGGACGACCGCACGAACAAGCCGGTGGGCAAGAACATTGACGAGGCTGTTGGCTTGACGGTTTCGTTGGTTGATTCACTTCGTGGGCTGCTCGCCGGCTACGACTGGAAGGCCGTGCTGATGAAGGGCGGCCCGAAGGCGTTCCTGAACGCGGTCACCGGCGCGGTCAGCTATTTGCGCAGCCCCGGGACGCCCGGCAACCAGCCGGCCGACGGCGAAGAGTCACTGGCCGCGAAATACCGCAGGTTCTCTGGCCAGCTTTCACGGGCCTGGGCGCTGTGTTCCGGTTCTGAAACTCTGGCGGAACTGCGGCCGGAGATCCAGGTGTACGAGGAGATCCGCGTTTGGATGGCGAAGTACGATGCCGCCGACCGACAGGCCAGCGGCGAGCCGGTACCGGAGGAGATCCAGCGACTGCTGGGCAATTTGATCGCGTCCGCGACGTCCTCGGGCGAGGTACTGGACATCTACGAGGCTGCCGGCATGCCGAAGCCGTCGCTGGATGACCTGACGCCGGAATTCATCGCGAAGACGCAGCAAGCGCGAAACCCGCAGCTAGCCATCGAGGCGCTGCGGAAGCTTATTTCCGATGAATCAGCGAAGGCGACCCGAAACAACGTCATCCGCCAGCGGGCGTTCTCAGAGCGCATTACCGAGCTGATGAGGAAGTACACCAACCAGCAGCTGACGTCGGCCGAAGTCATCGCGGAGTTGGTGGAGCTGGCCCGCGAAGTGGCGGCCGAGGGCAACCGCGGGGCGCACTTCACTCCCCCACTGAACTCTGACGAGCTGGCGTTCTATGATGCCGTGGCCTCAAATGAGTCCGCCGTGGAGGTCCAGGGCGAAGGCGTGCTCGCGGACATCGCCCGCGAGCTGGTGTCCGTGATGCGCCGCGACGTTCGGACGGACTGGACCGTGCGGGATGACGTCAAGGCTAAGCTCCGCTCCTCAATCAAGCGCCTCCTGGTCCGGTTCGGGTACCCGCCGGACAAGCAGCCCGAGGCGATCAAGCTGGTCATGGAGCAGATGGAGTCGATGGCACCGCGGTTCGCCGAGGCTCGGTTGTAAGGAAACGGGGAACCAACAACTAACTTCCGCCCGTACCTTTCCCTTGAACCGTTCACCCAGAGCCGGCGCGTACCGGAAAGAACGGTCTTAGCAGAGCTTCGCCCGAACCAGACCACACCTGAAAGGACACCCGGATGGGTATATCTACTTTGTCCCGAAAATTGCTTTGGGGCCGCGCGGCGAGCCATTGTGCGATGCCCTCATGCCGTAGAACGCTTGCCCATCAGTCCGACTTCAACGGCGACGCCGTTCTGGTAGGCGAAGAGGCTCACATTGTGGCTAAGAGCCCCGATGGGCCCCGCGGGGATTCCCCTTTGTCGCCGGAGCAGCGTGATGGGTACAGCAATCTCATACTGCTCTGTCCGACTGACCACGCGCTTATAGACAAGGCCCCGGAGGACTTCTCCGTTGGTTTCCTGTTGGATATGAAGGCGCAGCACGAGGCGTGGGTGAGAAGTACCCTTGGGGCCGCGTCCAATCCCGCAGATGAAAAGTGGGCAGCCCTGGTCGATAATCTGACGGCCAGGCTGAGCTTGGATACATGGCATGCCGACGTTAGCTCCGTACTCAGCGGCGGAGAAGCAAGCATGGCTGTCTCGACAGAAGAACGACTACGTGCCTGCTTGCATTGGATTGCCACACGGCCGTGGCCGAAAGGCCATGACGTCCTGCGAAAAGTGATTGAGACTATCGGGCACTTTATAAATGAGCTACTAAGCACCTTTTCCGAACATACCGATCCAGACCGTAGTGGCGAGCGTCTCCGCTTCAAGGCTTTCTATAAGATACGCGCTTGGGACAAAGAGCTGTATGACTCACTTCTCAACGAATACAAGGAACGTCGCGAATATCTCGCCGATACCGTTCTGGAGTTGACCCGGTACGTAAACCTGTTCAGCGATGTCGTCAGGGACGAGATTGATCCGGATTTCAGAAATGAAGAGGGGTACGCCACGCTCATCATCGAAGGTGCGATCCTCCGGTTCGATACCCACGTCCCGCGGTTCACGCAGGAGGAGATATCGGAGATCAGAGCCTCCGAGCATCCATTTCAGGAATTCGGCGAAGTCCGCTTGGCACGAACCCCCCGTTTCTCTTGGTGACCGGATAGCTTCCTACCTGCCACGTGCTCCGCTCCGAGCAGACGTTATCGGCCCAGAGGTGTACTGGATCCTGATACCAGGCTTGAAGTCTTCTTCACAGCTCGTTTTGCGACAGGCGATTATCCCAGGCTCTCGAACACCATCGTTGCCTGGATGCGGTCACCGCCGCCGAGACCTTTGCTCCCGCTGCTCGCAGTCGTTATGGTGTGGAGCCGGTAGCCCTTCGCGGCCTGGTCATTGATGGTCTTCTCCAGAGAGGTCAGGTTGCCCGAACCCGTTCCCCACAGTTTTTCTTTGAGGATCACCTGCAGGACGACATAGTGCATTAGGGGTTTCCTTCCAGCGCTGGTCAATTGGGAGCAATGCTAGTTGATGCGTCGCGGTCCTCAGCGGCGCAGCGACGGCGCGTCGAGGGTGACGCAAGCCTACAAGGTCTGTCCCAGACAGCGTGTCATTCCCCGTTTGAGGGTTGCCCCGGTGAACCGAACCGGCGTTCGTACATCTGGACTACCGCGAGCGTGTCCGTGAAGCGGCAATGGATCCAAAAGGCGGCAACTGATTGCAGGGCCAGCCACCGGGCGACCGGCACTCCCCTGGCTTCGGGAAGCCACTGCTCGACCAGCTCTTCGCGAAGGAGCCCGACAATCCGGGCGCGGATTGATTCAGCCCATGTGACCTGTCTGGGGCTGCCCTTGATCTGCGGCCACGACGAGGGCCATTTGTTTTCCAGCCCCTCCGGGGTGTGCTTCAGGGTTTCAAGAAGCGCCTCCTGGGATGCTCTCTGTTCTTCGGCCCACCGTTTTCGCGCTGCCGCTTCCCGTGCCTTTTTGGCAGCTTCACGCAAACGCGCGTCCTCAGCCTCCTGCTGCTGTCGCTCGCGCTCCGCGGCTCGTCGGCGTTCCACTACCTCTTTGGCCTGCCGGAGATGGGCCGAGTCCAAACCACGAGCGGTTACCTCCCAGTCGCCCAGCGGCCCACCGACTTCCTTTATTTCAACCTCGGTCTCGGTCTCGTTGTCGCTTTCGTAGCTGACGCCGATCCTGCATTCCTTCTTGGCCCAGCCCCACCAGATCCTCAGGCTCCATCCGCGGTCAGCAAGTTCTGCCTGGTAGGCCACGATCTCCCTGGACGCGTACAGCCACTGCACTGAGTTGGCTCTTTGGTGGTAAATCGCAGTCCGTTCCAGGGCGTCGCGGGCCGAGAGCCCTGACCGTTGAACTTCAAGTGCGACTTCAAAGGACGGACCTGTCACCAGAACATCCGTTCGTCCGCTTTCGATGAAGACCTCAAGGCGGCAGGAGAATCCCGGCATGGTTTCGATCCACATCCTCAATGCTTCCTGCATGGCAAGGTGGGTGTAGCGGTCAGCAAGGGATTTGGACGAAATAAGTGAGCATCTGCTTCCTCCCTGGTGCCTGAAGTGGGGAACGTTGACATCACCGATGGCAAACGTCAGTTCCCCTCCGCACCCACCAAGAGCCCCCGAACAATAGAAGGAATTCCCGCCCTTCAGCCGCCGGGCTTCCTTTGGGTCTGCCGGGGCCTGGACCGGAACGCGAGAGTCAGGAGAGCCAAGAACCGCGTAGATATCACGGCGTTCCGGAGACCATTCGCTGCACATGCGCGGAATATAGCCGATACCTCTGACATCACCGGGGAGGAGGTGCCCAGCTAAGTACAGCTGTGCCGTGAGCGCCGGACTGCGCGCCTGACCATCTCAATGGTGCAGCCTCTGTTCCAGACTGCTTGCCCTGGCGTTCTCGTGAGGGGAAGAGGCCACGACCAGCGGAAACACGACAAAGCGAAGGCCCGGGACGGAACCGGACGACAGTTAGTATCCATCCATGGTCAAACAGATGAGGGACCCGGCCTTCAAAGCAGAGCAGTTCGCCGGTGTGCACCTTCCACACGTCACCGCCGTGAACCAGCTGGTCGAGTCCCTCCGGGAGCCTGAGCCTTCGGTCGGCCGGGGGTGGGTGCCGTACGTCGAGCCTCTCTATGGCGGCTCGGAGGCCCGGATCCTGAGCATTTTGCGTGATCCCGGGCCGATGACCCACGAGACTAAGGGCTCCGGAATGCTGTGCGTGGAAAACGACGACGATTCCGCTGCGCTCCAATGCCAGCTACTCTCCTCGGTGGCCCTGACGCCTGCTGACCTGACCCCATGGAACGCCTACCCCTTGGTTCCGCCACGATCAGTCCAGTGGTCTGAGGAGCCCGCAGATCACTGAAGGACTGGACCCGCTGACCCGGTTGATAGAGCTGATGCCAAACCTGAAAGTGGTGCTTCTCCAGGGTGGAGAGGCGCAAACCCTGTGGAAACGGTTCGCCCGCAAACTACCCAGCGTGGTTGCCCGGTACGTGGCGGTGGAGACCTATCACCCCGGAAGGTCAGCGCTCCGGGACCCGGACCCGGCAGTGCGAGAAGCCCGGGCCAACCGCCGCTTCGAAGCATTCCGCGAGGTCAGGCAGATCCTGGACGGGGGCCAGATCGACAACTAGGTCGATTGTTATTCGCCGCCGGCACGCAAGGCGCCCAGATGTCAGGGCTCGGTGCCGAGCGCCTGGTCTTCGAGTTGTTGGAAGGTGCGCCCGTCCGCGGCCTTCCAGGTGATCCGTCCGTTGATGTTGCCGCCGATGACGATAGCCCCTGCTGTACTGGGGCTGCTGAACAGGTGGTCTTTGACGAAGACGTACTCATCACCGCGGACCTCGGCAATGCCCTGTTCGACCAATGCCACCCGGCGGCGGGCCAATGAGGCCGAGAGGGAGGGCCGGGCTGTAGCCTTGCCTACCGAGCCCGCAAGGACGAGCAGACCCTCGGCGGTAGGCCTGGCCCGAGCGTCGGTGCCGCCTTCCCTGAAGAACATGGTTTCGGGAGCGCCCCCTCCCCCGGAGGTGCCGGCCATGCTGATCTCGCGCACCGGCTCCAGCACCGGGTACCCCAGGGTCGTCAGGAGAACCGAGATGGTTTCCAGATACTCGCGGCAGTCGGATTCCAGTGGCGGCGGCGTGTGCGGGTTCGATGCCTCGTTGCCGTTGTGCAGTTCGTACCGTCCCGCCTGCCGAGCATTCTGGATCGCCTGCCATTCCATGTATCCCGTGTGGGTGTTCGTCCAGGCGTTGGTCAGTGACACAGCAACAAGAGCGCGGTCCCAGAAGTCCTTCTTGTCCGAGTGCTGTTTGAGCCTGTCACCGACGTTGCCGGTCTGTCCGATGTAGCAGGATTGCAGTCCCGAGGATGATGATCCGAACAAAAAGTAGACAGCCACCTGTTTGGATTCCGGCATGTCCCTGAAGTCCCTCAGAAGCGGCCGCGGCACCTCGAAAACCCTTACTGTACGTGTGGTGATCTCAGCCATCCGGATGCCTGCCGGATCACCCTGGGGAAGGTAAATCTGGATGGTCTGGGGCAACGGCGTTCTGGGAGACATGCTTGAATCCTGTCACGATGAGCATCCCGTGCCCCACAGGCCTGATCCCGTTTCGCAGCAACGGAGGCACAGTGCCCCGGCGAAATTCGTCTTTGTGCCAGGAGCAGGCACTCTTGTGTCTGCATGCAGCGACCCCGACTGACCAAGCCGGCTAGGGAGAGCAGAAACCCCGAGCCGTCAACGGCGCTTTTCGACCGGCCGGTACCTGTCACCCAAGGCGACCAGGGAGCTCAGGAGAAGCGTCATGCTGCCCAATATGTCCACAGGCCGGGAACGGGATTCCGCCGGCAGTGGGCTGACCATCCAAGCAGCGAACACATTATGCGGAATCTTCAGGCTCATCGCCTGGTCAAAAAGGCGCATCACCGGTTCGTGAAAGAGTCCGTCCTTGAGCTGGAACCCCGGGCAAAAGGTCCCCTCGTCGATGATCTGTTTACCGGACTAAGTTGACGGTTCACGGCGCGTGTCGCCGGCTGGGACGAGCCCCGTCAGCGTCATGCTTTGGGCATGGATCTCTCGGATCGCAGTTCGGATCGGCATCGGGCGGAGGGACTGACTGTCGCGAACGTCGGGCGGGTGATTCCTCGCTCCGGTGTTCCTGGGTTCGTTATCCTCGACGCGATGGGCGAGGAGTTCGCTCCTGCCACGGAGTATCTGCTTGAGCTGGCAGCGACGGACCGTTCGCCTCAAACGGTACGAACCTACGCCTTGTCGTTGCTTCGGTTCCTTCGATTCTTGTGGGCCATCGGGGTCAGCTGGGAGCAGGCAACGTCCCTTGAAGCGCGCGACTTCGTGTTGTGGGCGCGCCAGGCCGAGAAGTTCGTCGGGAATCGTAACGTCCCGCAGCGGCGGGGGAGCCGGAACCTTGTCACGGGAAAGAAGCATCTCGGAATGCGTTACTCACCCTCGACGATCAACCACACGACGACGGTGTGTAAGGAGTTTTACGCTTTCCAGCTTCGGATGGGAGACGGGCCCATCGTGAATCCTTTCGAGCTGCGCCGCGGGCGAGCCCATGCGCATCATGATCCTCAGCGGGAGTTTGCCCCGGTGCGGCGCCAGCCCTTGCGTCAGCGCGAGGCGCACCGGGTGCCCAGATCAATCCCGGACGGAAAGTTCAACGATCTGTTCCGGCGTTTGCGGTCCAACAGGGACCGGGCGTTGGTGGCGTTTTATGTCAGCAGCGGTGCACGGGCGAGCGAGCTGCTCGGGATCACGGGCGACCGGGTCAACGTGGGTGACCAGCTAATCGGCGTTTACCGCAAAGGCGGCCAGCTGCAATGGTTGCCCGCGGCGCCTGATGCTTTCGTGTGGCTTCGGCTCTATCAGCTCGAAGGAGGCGTCGCCGGCCCGGATGAACCGGTTTGGCTCACGCTGCGGGGCGAGCCCCGTCCTCTGACCTACGAAGCCATGCGCGCCGTACTGAGACGCTGCAACGACCTGCTCGGTTCGAACTGGACGCTGCACGATCTGCGGCACACGTTCGCGATCCGAGCGCTCGAGGGCGGGATGGGCCTTCACGAAGTCCAGGAGTTACTGGGTCACCAGTCGCTGACTACGACCACGGTCTATGCGGTTCCGCATATGGAGGAAGTCATCGAGCATTACCGGACCCATCTGAGCAGCAGGACTTCCCCTGCCGCAGACAGTTCACCGGCCGGTCAGCCCTATAACCTCGATGAGTTGCGCGTGCTTTGGGGGAACCAGTGACAACTCCGCCCATCAATAAGATCCAGACCGCACGACGAAGCTGGAATGACCACACGCCGCCACCACAGGAACAACAACCGCCTGCACTGCCGCCCATCCCTTCTGGACCGCTGACCAGCGCCAGCATTGAGGACATCATCAACCGTCTTGAGGACTGCAGCCCGTACTGGCCACAGGTGCATGAGCACAGGGCGCGCATTCGGCGCTTACTCGGTCATTTGAGGCAGTTGCCGGGTGAAACCTGGCAGGACCGCTGGGCGCTGTTCGAGGGCCAGGTCGGGCATGACGCTCTGGCGTGGCGGCTCAGAATAGCCGGCGGTTCAAGCAAGAACACGAAGAATCGCTACGAGGTCGAAGGACTCAATGCGGCGATGGGACCGCTGCTGGCTCTGGACGTCATGCGCCCGTCCCACCGGTGGCTCGCGGGTCAGCGCTTTGCCTTCTGGAAAGCACTCAGCCGGTTCCGGGATCCCGCCCACACAGCTGAACTCGAAAACGCCCTCCTCCATGCGAAGGCTTCACCGGCCCAGGCCACTAGCGGGATCCTCACCTTAGGTCGCATTCAGGCCCATACAGGCAAATCGATCCGCCAGCTCACAGCCGAAGACATCCTCGACCTGACTACCCAGCTTCCCGGGAAGCTGATCGACGTCAGCCGCAGCGGGCTGACCGCCGTATGGCCCGTGCTGCACGGGCTGGGATGGATCAGACACGATTCCGGGACCATGCCCACACGGCTCCGCGTCGGACCGAAAACGGTGGATGAGATGGTCGACTACTACGACATCACCGGCCCCTGCCGGGAACCACTCATCCGCTATCTTCAGGTCCGGTCGGCTGGCCTCGACTACGCCTCGCTCTGTGCTTTGGGCAGGTATCTGGCCGGCCTCTTCTTCGCCGACATCGTCAAGCACTACCCTGATCAACGCGACTTCGCACTGACTCCGAAGCAGGCTGCTGGCTGGAAAGCCAGAGTCAAAGTCAAAGCCGACGGCTCGCCGCGCCGGGAAGTTTACAGCGTCTTCTTCTCCGTCCGGGCGTTTTATCTCGACATCAGCCAATGGGCACTCGAAGATGCCTTCTGGGCGCAATGGGCCGCCCCAAGCCCCGTAACCTTCGCGGAAACCCGTGGTTACGTGAAGCACCGGCGCGCGACCATCGCAACGATGCAACAGCGCACCCGTGAACTGGCTCCCGTGTTGCCCCGTCTGGTGGAGGCTGCCGAACAGGCCCTCCGCGCAGCAGAAGCAACCCTGGCGGATGCCAAGACGGCCGGCGCCGGCCAAACTATCGACATGGACGGCGAGGCTTGGGAAGTCTTCCAGAGCAGTGAATATGCACATGTCCGGATTCGGCGCAATGGAAAGAGCCGGGACCTGTCGTTCGAAGAGGACAACGCCTTCTGGACTTGGGCGCTTGTTGAGACACTTCGACACACCGGTGCACGGATCGAAGAAGTCCTCGAGTTGGTGCACATGAGCATCCAGCCCTATAAGGTTCCAGGGACCGGGGAGACCATACCGCTGCTGCACTTCGCTCCGAGCAAGACCGACACAGAGCGTCTGATGGTGGCAGGCCCCGAGCTCGTGCACGTGCTCTACCGAGTGCTTTCTCGTATCACCAAGGACACGGGTGGTGCACCGCTGACACAGCGATGGGACTCAGCTGAGAAAGTGCTGAGCTCACCTCTTCCGCACCTGTTCGTCCGCCGCCGTGGCGCCGGACCCCCGAACGTGATGACGACGGCCACCGTCTCCACGCTACTCAATGACTTGGCGCGACGCGCGCATATCAAGGTCAGCGGTGCCGAAGTCAGGTTCACCCCGCACGATTTCCGTCGCATCTTCGCGACCGAGGCACTTGCCAGCGGCCTGCCTCCACATATCGTGCAGGTGCTGATGGGGCACGCCAGTCTGGCGACGACTCAGGGATACGCAGCGATTTATCCCAGGGACGTCATCCGGCACCACCGCACCTTCATCGAAAAGCGACGGGTCATTCGGCCCACCGAAGAATACCGCGAACCAACCGCCGCCGAATGGGACGAATTCGAAGCCCACTTCGTTCAGCGCAAACTCAGCTTGGGCAGCTGCGGACGCGCCTACGGCACAGGCTGCCAACACGAACACGCCTGCCTCCGCTGTGCCCTTCTCCGTCCGGATCCCAGCCAGATCAACAGGCTCCAGGACATCATCGACAACCTCGAAGAACGCATTACCGAAGCCGAACAACACGGCTGGCTCGGCGATGCCGAAGGACTGCGGGTCACGCTCAACAGCGCCGAAATGAAACTCGCGCAGATGTATAAACTGCAGAACCGCCAAGGAACCGTCGAACTCGGGATTCCACGAGCCAGAGGGACAGAACCTTGATCGGGACGCCATCGACTCGGTGGCCAAGGCTGAACCAACAGTCACCTATCGTTCCTGATGCAATCTTGTTAGCTTTAGCCATGTATCGAGAACAGTTGCATCGGTCATCCATAGCTCAGCTCAGTTCTTTGAGACTAAGCCGAGTTCTCACTGGCACAAGTCTCGTTCTCTTCAGCATTGTGCTGTTTGAATGGGATATGTCGCTGAAGACCTGGGTATCCATAGCGGCCTTCGCTTGCGCACTCTTCTCCTTCTATCAGGGGACCCTTGCCGGGTCCGAGTTGAAACGTCGAGAGCGACCGCAACCCGACCACCACGTCATCGTTGACGAATGATGCCAGGGCGGCGTCAGATTGGCACCGGGCTGCGGGAACGTCACCTCCGTAGTCCGGATAAGAACACCCTCACCGCCCGGCGCATGGCCTCGGGCTGACCGAGAGCTTGGAAGTGCGCCTCCAGATCTGCCGCCGTCGGCAGGGTGAACTCTTCGCGGATGCTGTCCCAGATATGCTCCGGGACAGCCGGCCAGAACCGTTCAGCCTTCACATTCGACGCAGTAGGCATGGCCGTCCTTCTCGCGTGCCTTCTGCGAGCGGTGGCGGACCAGGAAGCAGGACCAGCAGGTGAACTCGTCGTCGGCCTGGGGAATAACCTGCACAACGAGCTCTTCGGCAATGAACTCGCCGCCGGGAGTCAGGCCGTCCAGAGTGTCAGCCTCGTCGAGCTCCCGGACCACGGACTGGGCGTCCGGTGCTTTGGCAGACTTCAGGGCCTCCAGTGAGTTTTCCTGGGATTCCTTGACGTCGGTGCGCAGTTCATCGTAATCGGTGGCCACGGAAGTGCATCTCCTTCTCTGTTGCTCTGGTGTTACCGGTCCTGCAACGTACAGGACATACGAAGAATTCCCCATTATCACAGGGTCTTTCAGAACACCTGAGACTCCAGGAAGCCGTAAACGAACCAGATCAGGACACCGGCGGTGATGGTGAGGGCGATGGTGCCCGGAACGCGGCCCCGGCGACGGACGACACTGACGACGCCCAGGGCGATAGTGGCAAGGGTTGCGGGGAAGGTGACGCTGAAGAGGAAGTAGAACAGGCCAATCCCGGAGTCGACACCGTCCCCGACGGCCCACACAGCCCAGAAGACTCCTGTCGTATTGAGCACCAGGATCAGCAAGGAAAGAAGACCTGCATTCAACTTTCGGCCACTTGATTCGGCGTCGCGTTGGTCATGGCCCGTTTCTGTCGTCCCCATGTCCGTGACGTTACCTCCCGCCGGGCTATGTGCTTATAACTATCACTCGTCAGCGGCGGCCAGCCTCTCTTTGAATACGGCATCCGGTTCACTGTCAATCTGCTCGACTGACCGTCGCACTGGCGTGTCAGCGACGCTGAAGAGCACTACCGGCTGTCCTGTTCCCCATCGTCCGGGAGATCGCCGGCGGCGATTTGAGCAGCTGTGCGTCGGTACGCTTCGGCGATGTAGTCTTCAATATCCTGAAGGCCAATGCGCCACAGGCCCCTGTTATCTTGACTCGATTTCCGTTGTCAGGATCGTGCGTTATGGCATTCCCCGGCTCTGAAACTAACACTCTTCGGGAACCGTGAGGTTGAACGTTTTTCGAGACGTTGTCCGGGCGTTGTGTTCCAGTGCGTGGGAAGCTGCTGCGGAGCGGGATCCTGCGTTGAAGGCCAACGCTGCATCTGCTCGCCTGCGGCACGGCCTCTAGGCCTATGTGCGTAAAGCCAGGACCCCGCACCGCACATGTAATCTGACAGGGAATCAGTCATCACTCACTGGGGGACCCTTGACCGAAAAAATTCCGCCGATTTCGCCGGAACCGCAGCCGCAGAACCAGCCGGCTCCCGCGGGCAGCTCGAACCAGGCGCCAGAGCCAGGATCTTACGCGCCGGCCGATTACGGCAAGCAGCCGTACCAGGCACCCCACCAGCAGCCGGTCGCGCCAGAGCCAGGATCTTACGCGCCGGCCGATTACGGCAAGCAGCCGTACGCGCCACAGTACGCACCCGCCCCCCGCCCCGGCCAGCCCGAGATGAAGGCGTCGGGCCGCAGAAAGGCAGCAGGGATTGTCGGAATCATATTGGGTGTTTTGCTTCTCCTTCCAGCCTTGGTGATGCTCGAAGACATCCACTTAGGCTTCATGGCCCTCCTGCTCTTCCTGACGGCGCTTGGCAACATCACTGTCGGCATCCTGATACTGGTGAAGCTTGGTGCACAGGCCAAGTGGGCCCCAGTGACCCTGCTGAGTACGTCGGCGTCGGCTGTCATGCTCGGAATCATCGGCCCGCTGCTTGATCTGTTCAACTTTGCGCTGCTCATGGTCAGTTTGCCCCTAGCCATTCCTATCGGACTCCTTCTGGGATTGGAACTCGCCAAACAAAAGCGCCTGGCAGCCCCGCCCCGATCCCCCTACTACTCTTCAGGACCCTACGCACAGGCATCTGGGACGTACGCGCAGACTCCAGCGCCTTACACACAGGACGGTTACACTCTTCCTCCCGAATTACAACGCACTACCGCTCCGCTGCTTCCTGGGCATCCCGGAGTGCCTGCACCTCTTCAATTTCAAGCACCTGCAGGCCGGCGCCGTATGAGCGCCCGGTGGTGGTGGGCCATCGGAGGCGTGGCGGCAGTGTTGATCTTCGCCGGCCTGTTGCTCGGGAGTGTTTTCTCTCAGACGGGAGCGAATGCAGATGCTTGCACCCTGTACGAAAGCGCGAACAACGATCTAGCATCTGCCGTTGAAGGCCAAAAGGCAGGAATCCTAAGCCAAGCGGACGTTCGCGCCGAATTCAAAGGCTTGCCCGCACGAATCAAAGCGGCTGCCGATATGGCTCACGGTGATGTTTTAGTGGAGATGCAGGAGTCGTACCGGTACGCGGCCGCCTACCAAGCATCTCAAACGGAAGACAACGGCACGGCCTTCTTCCTGCACCAGAACTCTGTCGTTGAAGCCTGCAAAGACGCTGGCGCGCAGATCAACCTGGATTAGCCACGCTCCTCTCTCTTGCTTCTGAGCTGCGGTGTGAGTAGTTCCCTAAAAATCTATTCAGCGCATTAAATCGCGACATGGCGGGCAAGTCGTCCGACCGCATTAAGGCTCTGCCAGATCACTACCTTTAAATTGCACTGCTACGGCGTATTGATCCTCACAATCCGAACAGAAAGCAATGGGGATCATCCGGACCTACGCCCTGGGATTCCGGCACAAGAACGCTCTCCATTGGCAAGCTGCCCAAGATAACCCCTCCCGCCGACCTGCAGAGCGCGCAGCTCTCCACTGCTGATCAGCCCCCGGATGAGGCTCGATTTCACGTTGAGTTCTTCGGCTGCCTGCTCGACTGTCAGGAAGCGACGCTGTGAGGTTTGATCAGTCACTGCACCATCCTATGGGCGCCAGTCGGGTACGTCGGGGCCGTGCTCCTGGCGTCGTCAACCAAAACTAAAGGGCTGGCAAACCAGTGCGGTGAGATCCTGTCTCCCGTACGATGAACGCGTCTCATCACTCTGGTTTTTGGGGGAATCTTGAGGGATCCGAAATACCCGCAGAAGCATCTGCCACGCGTCTTCGACACTTCGTTCGACTACAAGACGGACACACCTTCGGCGAGCCAGCGCGACCCCGACTCACACAGCAAGTTGCTCCGGTGGGACCACGAGTTGCTGTGGAGCAAGGAACTGCGCCCCGGCGTCCTTTTCGCCCCTAAGGTGACAACCAGAAAGCGCGAGTACCTCGTCTTCACCGACGCCAAAGAAGATAGGCATTGCTACGGCAGCGACGCCATCACCAGCTCCTACACCGGAAGGTCAACCCCGAGATCCCTGGCTGACGCGATGGCCAGTCTGGGCGATGACCAGAAGTCCGCCTACCTCGACCCGGCGTACACCATCGGCAGCGCGATGATTTGGCCCGTCAGGAAGGGCCAACCCACCATGAACCAGGCCCGGGGGTTCGGTCCCTCGGGTCGGCTGATCGCTGATCGTATGGACCTTACCCTTGAGTGCATCCGGCGGCACTACACCGGAGAGTCGGAGAACGCCCCCGTCGGCGCCCTCAAAGACGCCTACGCGGACTTCTTCGCCGTCATCACCGCCTACAAGGTTTTCTTCGAGCTCTTCGGGCAGCGGGAGCAAGGATTCAAGGAGTTCGTAGACTTCTTTCACTTTCAAGACCTTGTGACACCCGACTACAAAGCCGTTCGGTTCTACCTGCCCTGCGAAGACTTCGAGCGCTCGGGCATACCGGTCACAAAAGAGGAATACGCGACGTACCGGAATGCCACGCTCCAGTTCATTGCGGGACGTGGGCGTCGGATGGCTGAGTGGGTCACGGAGCACCACCCCGAAATTGAGGTTCGTAACCCTTGGTGGAAGCCCCGCACGGAGCCCGCCGTCTGATAGCCGCTAGAGGTTTTGTCACCAGCGTTTTGGTCTTCTTGAAGTAGCACAAGTCTTTTTTCTGACCCTACGACGAAATGTCGGCCCTTCGGCTCATACTGTGCCCATGATCGAGATACGTCGGCTTACTCCCCGCAAGTGGGAACCGTCAGATCCCCTCGTCGCCTACAACAACGCGGACGGACAGGTTGTCATAGCTGGGGCCATGGGCCGGGGAAACAACTCCTACTACGACCGCTACGGGTACAAGGGCTCCAAGGAGATCGTCTGCATCGACTGCAAGGAAGCGGGCCGTGAAGTTCCGGTCCAGCTCGTCGACGCCAAAACACGATGCAAGCATTTCCGCCATCAGGCCGGCGAGGCTCCCGACGGCCTGCGCCGCTACGGCGAGACCGCTGAGCACCTGCACGGCAAGCGCTTCATCATGGACTGGGCCAGAGACCAGCACCACATCCTTCCTTGGTCCGTCGAAGATGAGGTCTGGATTCCCGGCGTCCGACTGCGCAGCGACGTCAGAGCAACAGCTGCCTCCGGCCGGCATCTGGCATTCGAGGTCCAGCGCAAACCAATGGACAGCAAAGAGTGGGATCACCGCCACGGCGGCTATCAGACGGCGGGCATCCGTGACGTATGGCTGTGGTCTCCGGACGTTCCTGACGTGGTCCTCGATCTGCCGCTGACCAGTGTCGTCCTGGACATGGCCTACGAGTCCCTCGGTGTCCTTGTGGCCAAAGACTCCGGCCGTTACCGCCACCCCACGGCTGAGCGGTACATTCTGTCTCCCACCCACTACGCCTCCGCCCCGCTGTCCGAGTGGAGCCTGTCGGACGCAGGATCCCTCGTGCCTCCACCTGGGATGGCTGAATTCATTGGCACAAGCCGGAACCGGCCCGGCTGGCACAACTCAACGCCCATCATGAGGCGCTGGCACGGCGGACACCAGACCGCCGGCGACGCCGGTGGAACGGCGGACGGACGCACTCAGGCAGTACCGGAGCCGCACCAGTTACAGTCAGGTACTGGGAGCCAGCGCAAGTGCGCCGCGTATCGACCCGGAACGGGAGGCGCAACGTGAGGCAGAGGCCATCGAACGCATCATGGGCCGCAAACGCTAGACGGATTTGCTCCCCGAAAGGAGATGACCTAAGCACCATCAAACCGGCGGATGCCCTCTTCGCCGCAACGGAGATCAACAGCCGCCCCAGAGCTGTGCTGAATTGGTCCAGCGCATCCGCCAAGTTTGCGACTTATCACGACGCAGCGGCCAAGTTAGCAGTATCTGGTTCTTCCGTCCCGTAAGGAGATCGCGTATCGCATCAGCTGGTAAATTGTCGGACCTTGAACACGATCGAGTCGAAGACGGCGCGTGCCTCTCGTGTCAGCTCCGGATTGATCGATTCGTGGAATTGGACCACCCAGAACATAGCGCGCTGGCCGTTCAGGTTGACCACCCGGTAGGTTTCGCGCTCAGCGACGCTCGAGTACCAGCGGGTGCATAGGTTCGAATATTCTGAGTGAACGCAAAACTGACCATTGTCGCAGGCTTTGATATCCACGTCGCCCTCGACGGAGTGGTCGAACTCGACGCCGGAGTAGTCGCCCACCACGACCTCGACGGGAGGGGTGCTCACGGTTGACGTCTGCGCCGTCAACGCGTCGACGAACGCTTAGCCGATGGATTGACCTCGACGAGCGCGCCCTGCCACGCGCATGCGTCCCTCGGCACATGGTCGGAGGGCCACCAACCCACGAAGACCGCCATTTCATCCGGGTGATCCGGGTCGTCCTTGCCCACGCCGGCGCCGCCTTCACTCACCCAGCCGTCTGGGACGGTGATCTCGAAATTCTCTGCGAAGCTGGTGACGAGGTATGTACCAGCGTCGATGTCGCCGCTCTCCGGCAGCGGTGGAACCGTGGGCACCGGTGGGACCGTGCGGGCCTCCGTAGTCGGTGCGGGGGATGGCGCCTCCGTAGTCGGTGCGGGGGATGGCGCCTCCGTAGTCGGTGCGGGGGATGGCGCCTCGGCGACGGTGCACCCCGAAAGGCCGAGGCAGACGGACAAGACTGATGTCATGGAGATGAAATGGCGTAGCAGCACACGCATGGAGGCCTCCAAAGGCAACCCTTATGCTGCGGACGTTACGCCCAGCCAACACTGACCGCAAGAGACGCCAGAAGCCAACGCTCCCCCATTTTGGATAACGGGAACGGATGGTGAGTCCCGCCGCCAGATCCGCTACGGGAGCGCGAGGTCCATGATCGGTGTGAAAACCATATCCTCGGTAGGATCGCGAGCAGGCAGCACCACGCCTCGCGGATCCTGGACAATGCGAGGCACTGGGGGTCTGCGCGGGTCCCGTCCGAGCCCGAGCGTCGCAGTCTGGGCGACGAGCGGGCGGGCGAACGCCGTTCCCATAACGCTGACCGGTCACTCCCGCCGCCATTCCCGTGAACCATCTTCGCGAATGTGCCGTCTGAGAGCCGTAGAACGAGCGCGTCTTCGCGCCCGCTCCGCAGCGGTTGATCGATAAAAGTCACGTTCACCCGCACAAACGAGTCCCAAACCTCATAGCTGGTCACATACCCCCGGACCCCCCGAGCCGTCCGGAACTACCACCTCGAACTCATGCCGCTCGGGAAGTAGCACGCGTTCGAGCCGAGGCGGCTCGCCCCCCATAGAGTGCACAGCGCCGATCATCGTCCCCATTTGTTTAGCTCCTGTGTCTGTCATCAGCGTGGCCCCATCCCGTTCGCGACACCTGATTCCTGATAGCAATCGGCTGTCAAGACTCCGGCTGCCCCGCTGCGGCACGTCCTGCTGTCCCGGTTTAGAATCCGTGCCGCAAGACACTCCCTCACGGGTCGCCCGTCAGACCAGGATTTCATTAGAGAAGGCCAGCATCCGGAGCCTTACTCATCCAATAAGACTCGCCTGCAAAACTGCCCGATGACGGTACCCGAAGGGCCACACCTCATTCCGGGAGTAGTACTAGTATTCGATCCCGGCCTCAGCAGGTATGTTCAAGGCAGACCCCTGTTGCGACGTCCGTGAGAAACCGACCAGCTTTGAGCTGTGCGGAGGGCTCCACCCAACCCACAATGGGCATAACCCGCAGCAGTAGTCGAATGTCACCGGTACGGTCCGCTCAAGGGGACGATGGGCCCCGGGACCATGGGGGAAAAGGCCGCTTGATGAAGCTCAGCAGATCCTCAATACGCGCTAGTCCCAGGCCTCCACAACGGTCTCACCGTCGGAAGCGACGTGCCGGCCGCCGTGACCTTCGTCCAGGGCGCAATACGCGGTGAAGATCCCGCTGCCGTCAACCTTCTCGCCACTGCAGTCACCGACATTGGTTTCGTCCAGCGGGAACGGCTCGCCCACAGTGATCGGGTCGCCGGGGCTACGCGGCGTTTCCCGGTGGGGCAGGAAGAGGCCCACGGCCGGACCGCCCACTGGTCCGGACAGCCGGTAAGTTCCGCCCTTCACGGCCATCGGCAGCTCGGATTCGTCAATGTCCTTGCGCTGCCCATGAAACGGGCCGCCGAGAAAGTCGCAGGTGATCTTCATGCCTTGGATCCTACCGGCAGTCGTCCACTCATCCAGGCTTCTGTCCCGCTGAACTGACTGGTGAACCGGGCAGTCCCCGGTTAGTGAATCCACCTTGACACCACGCTTGAGGCACTGCCACGATGATGGCCTCTCAAGCACCCGACGGCCTCCTAGCGCCGGCCACGGGCACCGGCTGGTCCACACGTGGATCATGGCCTCCAGCGACATCACCCGGCTCGGTGAGGACCATTATGAAGTACCAGAACACGCGGCCTCCGGCGCGTACTTTTCGCTCATGGAAGTCAGTCGTTCTCCTCGTTTGCGCACTGCTTGCTTTCCCCGCGACGAATGCGAATGCGGCACTCCCCGACGCTGGTTGGGCCGGCCCTGCCGGCGCGCCGGACGCCGCCTCAGCCAACAGGGCCAAAACAAACCCTGTCACCGACGTCACAATGCGGTTCACCGTCCCGGCTCTTGCCTGCGATAGAACCAAAGCTGAAGAACACGTTGGCATCTGGATAGGCATGGACAGTGACACAGATGCGTGGCACCCCTTGACGCAGGTGGGGCTGATCGGCTGGTGCCTGAAGGGTGATTTCATGGACTGGCACGGCTTCTGGGAAACGATTTCCAACAACCCCGCCACAGCAGATCCGCCGGCGACGAACATCCCTTCCATTGGCCATATCCAACCCGGATCTGTGGTCACCATTCGTCTGGACTACGTGCCGAATATCGCCCCGGACCTGTTCCTGGCTGATTTCAAGGTGTGGAACGGGTCGGTCGTGGCCAAATCCGCGACACAGTACATCCAGTCTCCATACTGGGCCTCCCGCTCAAGGGGAGAATGCATCACCGAGAGGCTTGGGAAGCCAGATAAGAGCCACTGGCCCGTAGCCCATTTCGGGGATTTCACCGCGAGCTGTGTGGTTGGAGCCACCACGGGAGCCGGCGCGCACGTTTCTGATTTTCTTCCGGACGGCTCCTCGGTCTGGTTCACCGCGAAGGAGCGCGGGAAGACCTACATCATCGCGAAGCCGCTGGGACAGTTCTCTATAAACTTCCACTGGCTCCTGTCCTAGGACGCGAGTAGCAGCCACAGGTCCACGGCCGAGCGTGCGGCCGCCAGCAGCAGCGCCGCCGCGGCGATCCAGACACCTGCGATCTGCCACGAGCCTGCCCTTGGTCTAGGTTCCGCCATAATCCTCCCGTCTTCCCTGCCTTGGTGGGGGAACCATCCTAGGCGGCAGGAGGGACGACGCGCCCGGCCGCGCGGGCGGTCCCGGGGGCCGCATGCACAGCCGTTCCACACCTTCCGCGGAACCGCCAGGCAGGACTGTGGATAAGCAGCTCTCGCCCGTCCACAGGAAAGTCATCGGCGTGCCGCGGGCGCCGGGCGCGTCGCTCGGGAGGCCCGCAGTTGATCCGCTGCGTCGAACGAGCGTGACTAAAGATATGGTTCGGGCTTCACGCCAGTGCCCGTGCGACGTCGTAGCCGGCCGACTTCGCCAGCTTGTGCCGTGATCTGTCATAGCGTCTCGTGGTCCGCGGATCCGCATGTCCCAGGCTGTCCTGCAGATCGTGGAGAGCTACCCCGTTGTCCAGAGCGCTCGTGGCAAAGGTGTGGCGCAGACTGTGCGGACTGATCTGACCGTCAACACCGGCTTTGCGGGCCAGCCGTTGAACCGTGCGGAGTGCCTCTGAGCGATTCCAGGCTCTACCTGTTCTGGTGGTGAAGAGCGGCAGGCTCCGCACCGGGCCCCAAGATAGGAACCACATCAGCCCCGGACATGCCCAGGTAAAGGTTCAGCGCTTCGACCGCAGGAGCCGGAACCGCCACCTTGGCCGTCTTGCCGCCCTTGCGCTGGATGCTCAGCGTCCGGTGGCCTGCGTCGTGGCCATAACTGGCTGTCGTGGCATTCAGGGCTTCGCTGATCCGGACGCCGGTGAACAGCAGAACGTTAATCAGGGCATTGGAGCGCAAGCCATCCACCTTGGCCACCCGCAGCATCGCCTTTGCCTGGTCCCGTGTAAGTCCCTGCGTCGGGCTGTGGTCCGTGTCCACTTTCGGGCGGGTGACCGTCTGCACCGGATTGAGGTGGGTGACGTCCTCTGTCATCGCGTACCGGTAGAAGCTCGACAACGCGGCCAGTGTCCTGGCCACCGTGGAAGGTGCTCCGGCCAGCGTGTGCCGGTACCCGTCCACGTGCACCCGGCGCACCGTGAACAGATCGAGGTTGTGGCTGTCCAACCACAAACAGTAGTCGCGCAGATTTCGGGTATAAGCAGCCAGCGTGTGCCGCGAAACCTGAGCCAATTGCCACGCCGCAATTATTTGGGCGTGTCTTTCGGCGTTTCCGGCAATCACGGTGTTATAAGCGAGGTCCACACTCCACCTTCCCACACCATAAGTGACATTATGGTGTGGATTTGGAGCGTGTTGAGAATTCTTCAAAAAACCTCAGATTCGGCCTATTTTCGCTTGACGGTGATTGCGCTTCTGATGTAAGCCTTCGCGGGACAAGAAATAAGAAGCCGGAAAGTATGGTGCTTTCCGGCTTCTTCATTTAATATCCCGAGGGCTCGCTGACCCGGTCGTCAGCCGGCCACCGTCCTGCACTGTCCGAGATGTGGGCCAAGGAGAAGAATGAAGCCACGACCATGAGCGACAGCCCGGCCTACCTGACCGGCCGCGAGGTCGAGGCGACAAAGGTGGAGGAAACATGAGCGACTTGAGGCACCTGCCGGTGGGCACCCGTGTCCGGGTGGGCTTCGCACTGATCTACGAGAAGGTCCCTGGCGGCATGTGGCGCAGCCGCAGGCGCAAGGCCATGCATAACTGGATCACTGACGAGCAGTTGATCGAACTGCTCGTCGGGAAGCGCAAGGAGGCAGAGGAGATAAGAGCCAGAGCGGAGGCGAAAGAAAGGGACGCGGCGTCTGCTTAGTGACGGCACGCCCGGGTGAGTCGACGCGCCGTGAGATTTCTGTGGACGGCTGACTGCCCTGGATCCACAGCTGGTTGCCCCGCCGGTCCGGCGCCTGTGTACGTCCTGTGCAGAAGCGATACCAGGGCTTGCTCCCACTCCTCCGGCAGTCGGCAGCCGCCTCTACGATGGTTCTCCCACACGGAGTAGAAGGCAGGAGAACCATTGAGCGAAGAGCCACGACCGCGTGCCAACAGCTGGCAGATCGCCGGCGTGTGGATCTCCGCCGCTGCCCTGGTAATCGCGGCCGCCAGGGCAGGCCTTGACCTTTGGCTACTGCTCAGGCCGTGACAACGTGACGGGCTGTCGGCGTCCGGGTTGCATGATCAGTCGTCATCGTCGGGACTCCCAGAGTTGACGACCTCACGCGCCGACAATAGCCCGTCTTTTATGGCGTCAAGGTTGTAATTGGCCCACGAGATCGAAAGCTTTCCATCCTCTATGCCCTCGCTCAGTATGAGGTAATCCGTAAGAGAAATTCCCATTTCAGCGGCCCTGCTGCTATCAGATCGAGACAATTCATTGTTTTCAGTGTTTTCGTCGTTTTCACTGTCCTCGTCGGATTCAGTACGAGCGATCGAAAAAACAGCCACTGCCGCAAACAATGCTGCACCGCCGACTAATCCAACTTTCTTAATCCTGCGAATTCTTGCCGCCGTGCACTCTTCACAACGTGCACCTTTGTGATCTTCAGGGAGTTCGCTGCTGCATTTCTTGCAGAGTTTCTGTTCCATGGTGTTCCTACTCCCCCAGTCATCGGTCGCCTCAGATGTCCGGAACGCTCAGGATAAGGTCGAACAATCGACCATAGATGGGAGACGAGCATGAGCCAGACCAAGAGCACAAAGTGCTACATCGAAGAGTACAAGAACGAGCAGGGCCAGCTGAGCGCTCTCCTTCGTGAGAAGGGGACGGGTCGCAAAGTGGATCTGGGCTTGACGTTGGACGGCAAGCAGCACTTTCTTCGGTTCCTGACTGCTGCGGGTGCAAACAAGGCCGCGATGCCTGGCGTGTTCAGCAAAGAAGATGAGGAAGACTGCATCGTCGTCTCTGGCGACCTCGATTTCGATGCACCTGATGAGATCAGGTTTATCTACAACGAGAAGCTCTCCTACCTGTTCGCCTGACCTGACGAGCAGTTAGTCGAACCAGCCTCCGCTCAGTGATGGCCCGCACCGGTTCACGGCCGCTGAGTCCAGCCATTACTGAAACTCCGATTTATAACTGTAGTCGGGGAGGTAATAGCAGTCAGACGTGGAGTGTATTTCCAGGGTGTTTGGTGAACTCTCGTCAAAGGACAGGAAGACATATCCGCCGTCCGTATGTGCCAGTTCGAGTCGATCAACACCGTTGGTGAAGTGGTTATCGCCAGGCTTCCATCCCTCGGCTGTCATGTGCTTGAGGATGTCATCCAGAAGTTGAGTCTGGTCCACGTCGCCGCTGAGCTCGATCCACCGCATATCACTGGACTTCCACTCCCCGTCATGGCTGTTGTCCTTGGGACGCGAACAGCTGGATAGCTCATCGGGGCTATCCGAGGTCTGGACGGATGCTACTGGAAACATTGCCTGGATTTCATCCACGGCGGAGCTGATCATCGGCTTGACCTCCCTCAGCGTTTCGCTCTGGTCGGTACGTGGCACGCAGGAGATCAAAGCTGGTGCCAAGACCAATGCGCAGAGTGCTGTAACCAGGCCAATTTTCATGTGTCCCTTTCGGTGGCAATATTTGGCCCGGTGGGGCTGCGGGACGGTCTGACATGTCCTGAACCCTATCTTCAGTGAAGGCCGACGCGGCCGATGACGTGTCCACGGAGCTGACGATACTTGTCCACAAACACATCCCAGTCCAGTCCGTCGGTCTGGCCACGTTCCTGGGCAGCAGCGCAAGCGCGTCGGGTGAGGCCGTCCCAATCACCGCGTTCGAGCAGGGCGGCGCACGCGTCGCAGCTCTGCCAGTCGCCCACATTCTGACCGACACCGGCCGCGTTGCACGCGGCGGTCGGCGCCAACGAGGAACTTCTGGTCACCGGCAAGGATCGGAAATGACGAGCACGCTTGCGCCGGCTCCAATGCTGGTATTGGTGTCGCGATCCAGCACAAAGTCCTGGCCCGCCACTGAGCTTGGCTAAACTCAACCCCGATGCGCCGAGTCAGGCAGAATGGCCTCATGTGCGGCAGATATGTGATGTCCAAGGCCACCGGTGACCTTCTGAGCTACTTCGACGCCAAGGAGGTGGAAGGCACCCCTCCCCCGCCAAGCTGGAACGTCGCACCGACGCAGAATGTCCCCATCGTGGCGGAGCGATTAGACGAGGGCAGCATCGAGCGACATCTGCTTGTGGCCCGCTGGGGCCTGGTGCCGTCCTGGGCCAAGGACCTCAAGATCGGCTCCAAACTGATCAACGCCCGCAGCGAGACCATCCTGGAGAAGCCGTCGTTCCGCAAGGCGGCAGTGAAAAGACGCGGAATCCTCCCAGCCGACGGTTATTTCGAGTGGCAGAAGACTGAGGACGGCAAGAAGATCCCCAACTACCTGTACTCGGAGAAAGAGCCTTTACTCGGCTTCGCCGGCCTCTATGAATGGTGGGCTGACCCGTCGCTGCCCGAGGATGATCCGGCACGGTGGCTGCTCAGCTGCACGGTGCTCACCACGACCACCCAGGACGCCCTGGGACACGTCCATGACAGGTCGCCAGTCATCATCCCCGGGGACCGGTTCGCTGAGTGGCTGGACCCGGACCTGACCGACAAGAACGACATTCAGCATCTGCTGGGCTCCCTGCCTGAGCCGACCCTGACTCCGCGGATCGTCAGTGCGAGGGTAAACAGCGTCCGGAACAACGGGCCCGAGCTGATCGAGCCAGCTGCATGAGCAGAGACTTCACGGTCACAGCTGCGTTCCCGAACGGACTGATGTGGCTCATGTCAGAAGACAAAGAACAGTTGCAGATTCCGGACGTTGACGGTATTGCCAACTTCTGGACCAGCAGGAACGCCTGGGGCGTGGCCGTGCAGCATGATGCAGAGGGCGAGATGCAGCTGAGCATCGGCCGGCAGCCGCCACAGGACACGTCCCTGACGCTGCACACTGAATAGTCGTCTCGTCCTTGACCGTTTTGTGGCCGGCAATGTCAGGAAAATGGCTCATCAACGGACCACCCGAAGGCAGCATTGACAAGGCCAACTTCACTATCGTTTCTTCGCACTCATTTGACGTGAGGCGGTCAACGATCGCGGCGCAAGGCGTGGGTGGGTGAAGGTTTTGGTCCAGCCGGAGAAATGATTCGTTTGAGGCGATGGCGAGGGAGTTCTTTAGCGCCCTCCGCCAACTCGATCAGGCGCTAGGGGATCAGCGACTCCCGCAGCTGTTGGAGCGCAACACGAACTCCGGTCTCGGATCGGTGGATCTCCCTCACATTCATCCCGGTAAACTCTTTCACCGCACGACGCATGCTTTGCACGTTGTTAAATCCGCACGACGCCGCAATTTCTGAGTAGGTGATCCTTTGGGCGTCGGCCTGCAGGAGGAGCTCCAGCGCTCTGCGCGTTCTCAAAGCGCGTATACGCTCACCCAAGTGGAGTTCTTCATTCTCGAAAAAGTAGAACAGAGAGCGACGGGAGAGATTGAACCTTTCGGCGACCATTGCCACGTCCAGATCGGGGTTGTCATAGCTGGCCTCAAGGTACTTCTTCACCGCCCGACTTAGGGCTGGTTTCTTCGCCTCATCGTCGACCGGCGTTTCGAGCAGGGAGCCCACCAGAGTCGCCATCACGGATCTGAGGATGTCGGCGGTTCCCGACACCTCCCGGTCGATGCCCGGCCGCTTCCAACTCAACAGAGCAGGAATCACGAAAGTGCCCACAATTGGATGCTTTGCGACGTCAGGCAGGCGAAGCAGGAAGCCTAGCGCGGCCTCGCTCACACCTAGGCTGCTGCGGTCGATGTTGATCTGCAAGGCGTGAAAGCCCTCGGGCGCATCAAAGCTGCCGCCCAGCGAAGTATCGATGAACCTGACAGTGCCCGGTGACACTGGCTCGGGCACGCCGTTGAGAGCGAGGGTTAAGGCCGGCGCCTTCCTGAAGTAGGCCAGGCGCAGATCCCTAGTGTCAGGATTCGGCGCCCACGAGCCCAAAGCCGGGGCGTTGACCATTTCTATGAGGCTGAAACCTGGCCCGGCAAGACTAATGGCCGAAGGAGTGAAAGGCAGGCGAACAGCATGTGCCGACCTTTCCAACCGCATCGGAGTTTCGACAGCGCTGCCGTACCACGTTCGCCAATGTTCGAACCTTTGTTCGGGACTGAGCCCCTCCGGAACTGCATATCGTCGCAGCTGACCGCTGTTCTCGGTAGCAGATTGAGGCATGCCATCCTCCTTTTTCACCAGCGTGAAGCTTCATGGCGCTCCCCTTGAATGGCCACGACGTCTTGAGGCAGCGGTTGCGCGCACGCAAGGCTGGCCAGAAACCACAGCCGTTAGGCGTATTTTACCTGTATACATCTTTATTTGGTGCGTTGATGGTTCAGTCCCGGCGCCCCAATACGACCGGTTTTGTCGCCGCCTTGGCTTGGGTGAGCATGCCGTTGGATAGGGCGCGGGCTCGTGCGATATGCTCCGCTCCACACGAGGAGCCATTAGCCATGGCGCGCGCGTCGTCCACATCATAGTTGGAAAGGTGGCCAAAGAAATGCGCGGTGCAAGTAACTGGCCACGGGGTCACGGAGTGAAGGCTGGGATGCTTGGGCGACGCGTTCCACATTCTGCAGATCGGTTTTTAGGTGTCCGCCGGGATGCAGCGTGGTTGCACGGTCATTGAGTCGTTCAGGGGCGAGGGCATGTTCGATGGCCAAGATGCTGGCCCCCACGACTCCAGCTTCCGGGCCGGTTTCGGATTGGGTGATATTCAGGTGCTGGGTCGACAACGGCGTTGAGCGTGAATAGACGGTTTCACGGATTCCGGCGATCAGATGTTCTCCGGATAGTGCAAGCGATCCGCCGACGACAATCAGGGAAGGGTTGATGAGGCTCACACACATGTTGAGCATTTCTCCGATGTCGCGGCCAGCCTGCCGGACGGCTTGAATAGCAGCCAAATCGCCGGAACGGACGAGTGAAACGACGTCGTTTGCGGTGGTTGCTTCGAGTCCGTTTTCGCGGAGCTGGGCGGCGACGGCCGGAGCGCCTGCGATGGCCTTCAGGCAGGCAGTCTTGCCACAGCGACATTGAATTCCTGCCGCCTTGGAAACGGCAATGTGACTGACGTCTCCTGCGACTCCTGCCGCGCCTCGCTGCAAGATTCCTCCACTAATAACGCCCGAGCCGATGCCGGTGGCGACTTTAAGGAAGATCATGTTGTCCTCATTGGGCCAGCGTTTAGCCCGCTCGCCGAGGGCCATAATGTTGACATCGTTATCGACGAGTACGGGAACGTCAAAGGTCTGCTGAACGTAAGCGGGGACATCGAATCCGTCCCCTCCCGGCATGATCGGAGGCACTCGTTCCCGTCCACTCGTCGATGCCGGCAGCATCAAAAAGTGCAACTTCGGTGTGCAGTCCATCGTCATCAGCGTCAAAAGGTGCAGACTTTTGCTGGGTGACTGACAGCTCGGCAGGCCTCCGGTTAGTGTCATAACACTTGGAAACCTAATCGTTTAGGAGAACGTGGCAATGAAGGCACCGAACGGACGTCCCACCCTGAAGGATGTCAGCGTCGCCACGGGGTTTTCCACGTACACCGTCTCGCGGGCGCTGGCAGATCTGCCGGGAGTCTCGGAAAAGACCCGGCTCTTCGTTCGCGAAGCTGCCGCCGATGTAGGCTACGTTCCCAACCGGCTTGCACAGACTCTTAAGCAGAAATCCAGCAGTGCTATCGGCTTCCTTACGGCCAATAACTCCAACCCTTTCTATTCTGCTCTGGTCAATGCCTTTGAAGAAGTTGTCATTCCTCAGGGCTTTCATTGCATTGTCTCTGATGCGACCGACCATGGACACTATAGCGAGGAGCGCGAGTCCAGGTTCCTCGAGAACCTCTTGGAACAGCGTGTGGCCGGAGTGGCGCTGACCTACCAGCCGATTAGCGCCCAAATGCGTCGCTTGTCGGACTGGGGCCTTCCTGTTGTGTTTGTCGACAGCAATGCGCCTGCGGACCACCCGGAAATTCCGGCGGTCTTCGCGGACGGGGAGGACGTGAGCTTCGCCGTCGGCATGCACTTCTTTGAACACGGTTACATGGACTGGTTATTCGTTGGGCACCCCACGACGTGGCCAACGCGTATCACCCGAGAGAAGGGCATCAGACGGGCCGCTCGTGCGACCGGTGCGCGCCTGACAGTTATTGAAGGGCATAACGACATAGATGATGCCCAGGCCGCGGTCGAGAGATATCTGGGCTCGGTTGCGACACCGCCTCGTGCCATTTTTGTTGGCAACGAGCCACTCCTAACGGGGGCAATGCGTGCTCTGCGCAAGGCTAGGTTGCGAGTGCCTGCGGATGTGGCGCTCATTGGTTATGACGCCTTCGCATGGGCAGAACTCCTGACGCCGGCCATTACCCTGGTCGACCAGGGGATCGAGACGATGGGTCGTCTTGCGGGCAACCGCATGCTCTACGAAATCAACCGGGCCAACGGCGTGGAGGCCGGCGGCACTCCGAGCATGGGCTTGCCCCCGTCCCGGTTGATCATCCGCGAATCCTGCGGCTGCTCGAAGTAGCGAAAAAACTCAACGAATAAAACATCACTCCACCAAAAAAACTAAACGTTTAGCGTGACCCGGATCACCCGGGGACGCGTGACGCAGAGAGAAAGACGAACACAATGGCAAAAATGATCGGACTCAACAGCGGGACCTCCCTCGACGGGATCGACGCCGTTCTGGTTGAGATAGAAATCGGCGCAGATGGGCAGCCGACTCCCCCAAGATTCCTCGACGGGCTCTCCATCCAGTGGCCTGAAGAAGTCGAGAAGGTCATGCTCGACGTTTTCGCAAACAAAGTGGATATGGAAGGACTCGGCCGACTGAATTACGTGGCAGGGGCGGTGTTCGCGAATGCCGCCAGGACACTGATGGACAAGCTAAATCTGTCCCCGAGCGAGGTTCTGGGGATTGGCGTGGACGGCCAAACCATCTACCAGGAGCAGCCCGACCATGCTCGCATCGGCCGGCTCAGCGCCCACGAGAAATCAGACCTCGTTTCCCGTTGGTTCGACGGCCCATACCCGATCTGCTACCAGCTCGGCGAATCCAACGTCATCGCGGCGCACACCAACATCTCGACCGTCACGCACTTTCGCCAGGCCGACCACGCCTTCGGCGGTAACGGGGCTCCGATGATGCAATACCTAGACTGGGTGATGTTCAAGGAGCACGCGCCAGCGCTCACCCTGAACATCGGAGGCATCGCCAACATCCAGTACGTCGAATACGACCGATCGAAGATGATCGCCTTCGACACTGGCCCCGGCAATGTTCTCCTTGACCACGCCTGCCGCGAACTCTTCGGCGTCGGATACGACAAGGATGGAGAACTATCCGCATCCGGGACAGTGCACGAGGAGATGCTGGCCGAGCTCATGCAGCACCCGTTCTTCTGCCGCAAGCTGCCCCGCTCAGCGTGGCGGAACGACTTTTCATCGACTTACGGTGACTCAATCCTCAAGAAGTATTCGCATGTCGCGAAGGCAGACATCATGTCAACGTTCTGCGTATTCACCGCGGAAGCAATCGCGAAGAGCCTGCAGGACAACGTGCCCGATCTGGACCGAATGTCTGAAATCGTAGCCAGCGGCGGTGGAGTCTTCAACCCCACCCTCATGGCAGCAATCGCGGACAGGTTGCCCGGGAAATTGAAACTTGTGACGAGCGATAAATACGGCATCCCGCCGCAGTTCAAGGAAGCAGTCAAGTTTGCTGCCCTTGGATTCGCAGCGCTGAACAGCATCGCGAACAACATCCCGGCCGCCAGCCACGCGGATCACTACGCCGTCATGGGCAAAATCGCAATCGCCCCCCGCCACGCCAAGGCGAGCGGCCGGCTGCCCAACGACGAAAACAACTGGTAACACCCACTTACGACTCAAAGGAGAGTCCCGTGCACATCAAGAAGACCATCATCGCCGGACTGACCATTTCCCTTCTGGCTTTGACCACAGCATGTTCATCCGGTAAAGCCGCAGAAACTGACAAGCCCCGTATAGCGTTCTCATTCGGCCAGAATGAGCACCCCTTCTTTATCGCCATGAAAAAGGGAGCGGAGGACGCAGCAAAGGAACTCGGAGTTGATCTGAGCACCTCGAGCGCCGACTCCAAACTGGAAACCCAGGTCGCCAACATCGAGAACAACCTCCAGCAGCATGTTGACGCCATACTCGTAAACCCGATCGACTCCGAAGCGCTCGCCACCACCGTGGTCCAGGCCACCACTGCCGGCGTGCCGGTCTTCACGGTCGACGTCAACGTTGTGGGCGCCGACGTGTCCTCATTTGTCGCCTCGGACAACACTCAAATCGGGCGCATGGCCGCCACGAACATCATTGAAAAACTCAACGGCAAGGGCAGCGTGGCTGTCCTTGGATGGCCGACGATCACATCGACCCGCGATCGCCAGCAGGGCTTCATGGAAGAACTCCAGAAGGCGCCGGGCATCAAGGTAGTTGCCACCTCCGGAGGCGCCACTGATCGCGCCGCCGCGCTCGATTCCGCTGAGAACATCCTTCAGAGCAATCCGGGACTGGACGCTATTTTCGGCGTGAATGAATCCGGTGCCTTGGGTGCGCTTGGTGCGGCGGACGCGCAGGGAAAGACGGGTGTCTACATTGTGGGCGTTGACGCAACACCTGATCTTCTCGAAGCCATTGGCAAGGGCACGCAGGTCAAGGCTGCGATCGCCCAGGATCCGTACCAGATGGGAAAGACAGCGGTGGAACAGGCCGTCGCGCAACTGGCTGGCAAGACGGTCGAGAAAAAGGTGAACGTGCCCATCGACCTGGTCACCAAGGAAAACGTGCAGAAATTCATCGACCGTGAAGCGGCCTACGCAAAATGACCTTCCAGGCCAAACACACCCAGGACACGTCAGCATGCTGCCGCCGGCGCTTCGAGGAGGACTAATGCAGACACTCCTTTTGGCGACTAACATCACCAAGAGCTTCTCGGGAGCCTCAGTTCTCCAGAACGGACAACTTGAGGTCAATCGAGGCGAAATCCACGCGCTGATGGGGGCAAACGGAGCGGGTAAATCGACACTGCTCAAAATCCTCACCGGAGTGTACCGGAAGGACTCGGGCGGAATCGCCTTGGCCGATGAACAGGGTCGGCTCGTCGACACTGACATCGAGGACCCAAAACATGCCACGAGGCTCGGCATCGCGATCGTGCACCAGGAATTGATTCTCTCCGAGAACCTGACGGTAGCTGACAACATCAGCCTTGGAGATGAGCCCATGAAGTGGGCCGGCCAGGTTATCGACAAGAGGACATCGCTCTCCGACGCAAGGGCGGCCCTGGCGGTAATCGGCGCCGACATCGAACCAAGCAGGGTCGTTGGCTCCCTAAGCACAGCAGAAAAACAGCTGGTCGAAATCGCCAAGTGCCTTTCCCGCCAAGCGCAGATACTGATTCTCGACGAACCCACGACGAGCTTGACCGACAGCGAAGCCCAGAAGCTTTTTGAGGTCCTGCATTCGCTCCGGGCCGCCGGCATCGGAATCGTTTATGTATCCCACCGCATGGAGGAAATCTTCAGCATGAGCGACCGCATCACGGTGATGCGGGACGGGCGTTACGTCGACACTCTTAAGACCTCGGACACCAGCCGTTCCACGCTGATCCGGATGATGATCGGACGCACACTGTCAGAAGAGTATGCGAACACTCCCGACGAACCCAAGCTTTTCGGGGACACCGTCCTCAACGTGACGGACCTATCCAGCGATGAGCTCCTTAGAAACGTCTCTTTGAATGTCCGCAGCGGCGAAATCGTCGGGATGTTCGGGCTGGTTGGCGCCGGGCGCACGGAGGTGGCCCGCGCAGTCTTTGGGATCGACAAACCCAGAGAGGGCGTGGTCGAGGTCAACGGCCGCAGGCTTCATAAAACCACACCTGATAAGGCAATAGCTGCCGGACTTGCCCTGGTGCCCGAAGACCGCAAGGACTGCGGTCTTGTCCTGGATCTTCCCATCAGCCAGAACATGGAGCTTGCCGCACTCCGTAATACCGCCTTCATTTCATGGACGACGAAGCGTACGAGGAATATTTGGAACATCTTCTCCAAGAGCCTCGGGATTGTGGCCCGGAGCTGGCAACAGCCGGTCGGTACCCTGAGCGGCGGCAATCAGCAAAAGGTGGTACTGGCCAAGTGGCTAGCCCTGAAACCCTCCGTACTCATCCTTGACGAACCGACCAGAGGCGTCGACGTCGGAGCAAAGGAGGACATCTATGCGCTCATTCGCACACTCGCATCAGAGGGTGCCGGCGTGCTCGTCATCTCATCGGAAATCGAAGAGGTTCTTATGATCAGCGACCGCGTAATCGTAATGCGTGAGGGCTCTGTGACCCTCGACGCAATCACTACAAAGCTGGACAGACATGCCCTTCTGTCCGCAGCGATGGGAGAAGTCGCATGACCAATACGGCCAGCAAGCCGCTGAGCACGCTCTCGGCACCAGAACCGCCGAGATTTTTCTCGGCGCGAGATCTTATGAGCTTCGACCGGCTTAGACAATACGGACTTATCCTGGCCCTCGTCATCCTGTGTGTAGTTTTCTCGTTCTCGACGGAGTATTTCTTCACCCCCGAGAACCTCTTAAATATCGCACGGCAGGTGTCGGTCACAGCGATTGTGGCGGTCGGAATGACCTTTGTCATCATCAGCGGCGGAATCGACCTCTCCGTCGGCGCGAACCTCGCATTTTCCGGCGTCCTGGCAACCACGGTCTTCGCCTCCACCGGATCGCCCGTGCTCGCACTGCTGGCGGGTGTCGGAGCCGGGATGGCGTTGGGGCTCTTCAACGGCATCCTGACCGCGAAGGGACGGATAACCGGCTTTATCGTAACGCTCGCCTCGATGGGCGCGATCAGAGGCTTCGCCTTTATCGTCACCGGAGGAAAACCAGTCACGGCGTCGGACAAGTCATTCACCTTCCTGGGCACGGGAAACGTGGGTGGGATTGCCGTCCCGATAATCATCATGATCATCATCGTCGCGGCCGGGGCATTTCTGCTCAATAAGACGAAGTTCGGTAAGTACGTATACGCGGTCGGCGGCAATGAAAAGGCGAGCCGCTGGACCGGACTAAAGGTCGACCGGATGCAGATCTCCGTCTACGCACTGGTAGGTCTCCTCGCCGGGCTCGCCGGCGTGATCCTGGCGGCCCGTCTCGGATCAGGACAACCGTTCGCCGGCGACGGATTCGAGCTCGATGTAATCGCCGCCGTGATCCTTGGCGGAAGCAGTCTCTCCGGAGGGCGCGGCAAGATCAGCGGCACCATCATCGGCGTGCTCATCATCGGTGTACTCAACAACGGACTCACGCTCCTTAACGTGTCTTCCTACTGGCAGATGGTCGTCCAAGGCGCCATCATCATCACCGCCGTTCTTATCGATCGACTGGCACGAAGCAAGGAGACGAAGTGACTGCAATAGCCGGCAACGTACTGATGAACGCCTCAATGATGTGCGCCGACCCAATGCACCTCGGCCACGAAGTCGATGCCCTGGTCGGCGCAGGGATCGACATGTTCCACTGCGATGTCATGGATGGCGTCTTCGTCCCCAACATCACCCTTGGCCTGTATCAAATTGAAGCGCTCTCAAAATTGAGCACGGTGCCAATAGAAGTGCACCTTATGGTCAGTAAGCCCGAGGATTACGTCGAAACGCTCGCGGATTACGGCGTGGCGATCATTACGGTCCACGCCGAATCAACCCGCCACCTCAGCCGGCTGCTCCATTCGATCAAGAAGCGCGGGATCCGCGTCGGCCTCTCGCTCAATCCCGCAACTCCCGTCACTTCAGTCAAAGACGTGATGCACCTCGTCGATCTGCTGCAGATCATGACGGTCGACCCCGGGTTCGCGGGCCAGGCCTTTCTCACGCGCTCGAACGAACGAGTCGCAGAAGCAAGGACCATGCTTGAGGAGCTCGGACTCCACGACGTCACAATTCAAGTCGACGGAAGCATAAACACCACCACCATCCCAGACGTCGTAGCGAGCGGTGCCAAATCTCTTGTGCTCGGATCATCGTCGCTGTTCGGCGTGGGTACAGATCACTACGAAGAGCGGATCATCGAACTGAGAAAGGTTGCCGGCCTCCATGGAACCAACTGAGACATACCCGCTCCGCTTCAACACCATCTACATAGAAAAACCTTGGGGCGGTCGGACTCTGGAGCGCTTCAAAGGACCACTACCCGATGGGCAAATCGGCGAGACATGGGATGTTTCGGCCCAGCCGGAAGGAATCAGCGTAGTAGCCAACGGCGCTCTCGCCGGACTCGGACTCGACGAAGTCGTTCAGCGGCGCGGCCGTGCCCTGCTGGGCTCTGTACCAGAAAGCCAGCTATTTCCGCTCATGGTGCGGCATGTGAGTTCGCGTGAGCACCTTTCAGTACAGGTGCACCCGACCGCCGCGTTCGCCACGGCCGTCGGCCAGTGCTTTGGCAAGGACGAAGCCTGGTACGTCCTGGACGCAGAAGACGATGCATTTGTCTACGCCGGTGTCAGCGGCATTTCCGACCAAGAATTCAGGGCCGCCGTCCACAGCGGCTCTGTGCGGGATCACCTTGTCAAGCGCAAGGTTAGGGCGGGCGACTGCATCTACATCCCCGCCGGAACGATTCACGCCATCTGCAAGGGGGTAACGCTGATCGAGATTTGCGAAAACAGCAACACCACTTACCGCGTATTCGACTACGGACGCGATCGCGGCCTCGACTTTGAGGAGACCTTCGCCAACATGGATCTCGAAGCGCATGCGGAGCCCAGACGCGGACTCATCATCAGCCGTGAGGGAGGTAGAGAACGGGTGCTCTGCCTCGCACCGACCATGGGCATCTCGGAGCTCTCTGTTGACGGAAGGATGACGCTCGAAACCCGTGGCCAGTCATTCCACACGCTAACGTGCGTGGACGGAGCCGGCGTGATCGAATGGGGCGCCGACAAAAACCGCCAAACAATTCAACGCGGCGAATCCGTACTGGTGCCGGCAGATCTAGGCGAATACTGCCTGGCGGGTGTTCTCACCATCGTTCGTAGCTGGGTTCCGGATGTCGGCAAGGAATCGACGGTCTTGCTGCGCGAAGTGGCTTTGAAGCCCGCGAGAAGCTAAATGTGCTTCTGAAGGACGGCCAAAAGCTCACCGTCATTCGCACGGACAGCTGACTGCCAAGTAATGCAAGGTGGACGGGGCCCATACGATGCGGTCGGATTTGAATCCTCACCATCGACCGTGCGTCCACGGCGGCCCCGTCCATTCATAGAGTATGCACGTGAATGGTTTGGTGAACCCTGAGCCGGTGGCCACCAGACGCCGTTGCGGGACGTCGAAGTCCGGCCTGTCAGCCGTGGCGCCGCCGGCCGCAAAAGATCAGCCGTAGACGGGCCGCTGGGCCCGCGAACCTACCTGCCAGGCAGCTGCACATTCTCCACTGCCAGCTCGGGCCGTGGCCGCAGATACCGGACAGCATGACGGAAGGCATTCCCCGTCCAGGCAATATCAGCGGAGATTTCCACGACCAGTGGTTCAACCCGCGTTAGTGTCACCGGACCTTTGTCCTTGCTGAACCTGTTCAGCATCGTCTCCGTGATGACTTCCGGCCATGGATGAGCGCCTTGCGGCGGCCGCAGGTGCGCGGCCAGTTCCCGTGCCGCCTTCGCCGTCAGGGGCGTGGACCTGCCAACAATCCGTAGCCGGCCCTTGACCGGCAAACCGACCACGACGTACCAAGGCCGGTTTATCGGGCCGACTACGGCAGCGCACACCACATCTGCGACCTCACGATATTTGACCTTCCACCACTGCCTAACGCCACCTTCATATTTTTGCGCTGCCGCCTTGCAGACCAACCCTTCCAGCCCTGCGTGGTGAAGTTCCTCAAACCATCGCAGCGCCTGGGCGCGGTCCCTGGTCACGGGCGAGAGGTTCAGCGGAGGCTCCCAGTCGGCCGCCAAGTGCTCCAGCAGCTCCCGCCGCTGTGCCAGGGGCGCGTCCCTGATGTCGTGCCCGGCAACGGCCAGCAGATCAAACGCAGCGAACGACGCCGGGTGTTGCCGCACTAAGGCGGGCAGCGCACTTTTTGAAGTCACCAGACGGCGCTGCAAAGCATCAAAGTCCAGCCGGTCATTAGTCCAGATCACAGCCTCCCCGTCCAGCACACACCCGGGAGGAACCTAGGCCTCGAAGGCCGACGAAGATCCCTAAAGTATCGCGTTAGGTCCTTGCCTTGGCACGACACAAGGAAACCCCGTCAGCCCCTGCCAGGGCGCACAAACGATAGCCGTCCCACTTCGGTTCATACAGGCAGCCGCCAGGCAGCGCGCCTTCGGCAGGCACCGATTCCACAGCCTTGGCCAATGCCAGAGACACAGGCAGGCGCAGAGCCGGGGCACGTCTTCGTTCATAGCCGCCACGCTACAACCGCCGCCTGTTGAATGAATTGGCCCGCAGGAAACCTCAATGCGGAAATAACAAGCAGAAAGACTGCCGTTTTGTTCCTCATTTCTTCCCGTAGACGTTATAGTCGCCCAACCAAAGGCAGCATTGGCAGCAGTACTCGCATCAGGGGGACAAACAGCATGACCAAAGTCGGGGCATACCTTTACATTGCAGAAAACAGCAACACCACCAAGATCTACATCGGCATCGGGGAATCGACGACTCGCATTCATGGGCACCACAACTCCGACGCCCAAAGACTCATCAAAGCCCACGACACCGTAATTTCGCAGACTCCACTCCAGTTCAGCAGTGTGGAAGATGCCCGCATGGCCGAAGCAATCGCCATCCACATCGCAGTCAGTGCAGGTAAGACGGTTTTCCTCGACGCGGATGACGAACTGGGGCAGGTGGGTGGAGAGCAGGCAACAACAATCTCATCCACCAATCGCGCCGCCACGAAGAGCAGCCGCTACCTGGTGCCGTACGTTCCCCGTAGGGACGGCGTTGTCACCTATTCTTCGCTGAGAAATACAGCGATCGTCACCATGAGACCCGAAGCACTAAGCGACGGCACCGATCGTGGAACAGTGCACGGAGGCAAGACCGCGCAAGAGCTTGCTGCACGTGCGTTGGGTAACTGGAACCTGAAAATAAGTCGCGATTTGCGCTATGACGTTAATCGCCTCATTGTCCGGATGAAGAAATCCGATATCATCATCGCCGACTGGGACCTCGCCAAAAAACCGACTATGGACACCGTCTTCGTCCCGCGAAAACTCGAGAAGTTTGATCCGAGGAAAACGCGCGGCATGACCCTCGACATGGAGGGCATGCGTCTAAGCAACGGAGTCACTTGGAGCCAGGACATTCCCGTTCCTGGCCGCCAGAAGAAATAGAAGCTCTAGACCCCCTAAAGCAGACCACTCGCAATCGCCGGATGTATCTCTTTCTTCGCCTCGACAATGAAGTCCTGCCAGTCCTGGGAGTCCAGAACCATCCGCTGGCCCTGGTTGAACCACTTGTCTGCCGTCTGCGTCCCAAAGAAGAACCGACGGGCCTCTTCGTAGTAGGGAACGTGGAGGCGCCGGAAAAGGTCCACATAGGACTTATAGTCCGGGTCCGGAAGATAAGTCATGCCCTGCTGGAAGGGTCCACCTGACAGCATTTCCGTCAGTCGCATCAACCCCTTGGGACCCACGAGCTCAGCGAGGTGAAGACTCTGGAGCCTTGTCGGCTCGTTCTTGTCGCACTTGTTGTGAACGATGATGAAGTCTGTGTGGAAGACCGGAACCTGCCCGTCTCCCGGATGATCCCGATTCCATAGGACTGTTCCTTCGTCGACCGTGACAACAGTCCCGCATTCATCGCAAATCCACTCTTTTAGCGGTTCCATTTCGTTGCTCCATTCCCCAGTCTGGACAGTTCTTGTGAACTCTACTTCACAGGAGCGATGCAAATGCACATTCCGGTCATACCAGAAACTCATTTAGAACGGTTCTCACTCGCTCTCGAATGCAGCAACTGGCGCCGCACACCGATTAGTTGACCGGGATGTTGCCGGACGGGTGGGAAGTCGTCCTCGGAGGATTCTGTACGCGGCCGTGTCCTCCTCGATTAAGTGAGTGTAATCAGCGCCAAATCAAATCGACACGATCGTGGTTGATGCCTCTCTGTCCCCTCGCGTCCGGTGGAACGCGATTGACCCGCGGCGTCATCACGGCACGAATGACGCGACGCTGGTCGGGCAGTTCTAGTTCGTCCCACGTGTCCCTAACCGAGCCTTCGCGCACGAGCCGCAGCACGAACGGGTCCACCTCGGCGAGCTTTTCCAACCGGTCCTGGGCTGCTTTGATCTTCGGCGCGATTCTGGCCTCCTGATCCATCACCAGATCAAACCTAAGTTTCTGAGCGGCGTCCGCACGCACCCTGTCCAAGTACTGCTGGTAGCTTGCGATCTCCTCCAGAATGGCATGGCGCTCGGCATCGTTTCCCTCGCCGCGTTCTCCGATCATGGCAAGGAAATCAGGCCGCTCCAACCGGGCCAAGACCAGCTCGGTAACAACTGCGTCCAAGTGCGAGTCTCGCATCGCGACGTGAAACCCCGTCTTCCCGGGCACACCGATGCAGACGTATGTGTTGTAAAACGGATACGGCAGCTCATTGCCATGCTCATCAATAGGCTTCGGCAACGGTTCGCCGGTTTGCCTGTCCTTCCGTCGTCCGGCATTCTGCTTACCGATCCGCATTGGAGCCCCACAGACACCACATACAGCGATGCCGGTTAGCAGGTGTCTGGCCGGCCAGTCGTTGGTCCGCTTACGCTCCGGAGGACTCATGATGGCCTGGAGCTTTTCCCAGCTGCCCGGCTGGATGAGTGCCGGCCACATAGCGTCACCGATGATCTCTCCCCTGTGCTGGCGTTTGGCAGCGTACGCCGGCATGGTCAGCATCTGTTTGATGGCAGGAGGTGTCCAGCCAACGCCCTGCCGATGGGCTTTTTGGGTTTCCCGCCTTGGCGGGATGCCGCGTTCGTTGAAGTCCTTGGCAATGGCATAAAAGGTCTGGCCAGCAAGACTGCGCCGTGCTGCCTCCTGCACAATAGGAGCCTCATCCTCATGAGGCTCAACCCGGATCAAGGTGCCTGTCTCAGAATCCTTGATACGCCGGTAACCGTAAATCTTCTTACCGTGGGGCCGGCCCTTCTCGGCGTTGGAGCGCATGTCACGTTGCAGGCGTTTACTCGTCTTGGCGCTTTCGTATTCAGAGTCGACGGCATCTTCCAGCAGGGTTCGGCGGTCGCGGGCGTTGGCCGGGTCATAGAGTCTGCCGTGCGTCGTCACCCAGATGCGAATACCGCGCATCTCGCAAAGCTCGATGAGGTCGACCCATTCCCCTGTCCGGCGTGATCCGCGGCTTGACTCCCAGAGGCCAAGTGCACCTGCGCCGAAGGCGTCTTCTTCGAGGTCAATCATCAATCGTGCAAAGCCCTCACGCGCCTGCTTGGAGTAGCGGCTGGCACTTCTGTCATTGTCCCTGTACGGCTCAGGATGAAGATCCCAACCATGTTGCGCCAGCGCTGCAGCATTCTCCGTGTGCTGCTGGTCCGGGCTTTTGCCCTTGCCACTACGATCTTTTGACACGCGCAGATACTCGCGGACGAGGAGAGTCTTAGGGTCCATAAACCCACCTTACTTCATAACCTTGTCCCCGCTGACTGCGGTCAGGTGGGTCATTCCGACTGTCTTCATGGCGGTTTGAAGCTGTTCATCCAGAAAGCCGGTGTCACCTGTCACCATTCCAGGCAACAGGCCCCTGGCATCTCCGCCGGTCCATTCCGCGGCGGCGGCAAACCCGCCGCGCAGCGCGGCCGGCCCCTCCTGCCATCCCGAAGGGGCAACCAGGGTGGCCGGGCCGGTACTGGCGGACAGGATTCCTGCCTGCGTCTGGCCGTCTTCGGGAGGCCGCAGCTTGCCGGCTGTCCGGATCCGCTGACCGGGGACCACACGCTGCCAATCAGGACCGCCCATGATCAGCAATTGGGCCTCCCCGCGGATCAGGTTACCCCCGGCGATGATCGTAGACGCGGTGGCCGGAACTGCCCAGCGGTCCGCCCCCGCACGGCCAGGCGCCTTGAGCTGTCGCGGCGGTCCGGCGACCTCCAGTTCAATCACGACGGCGGACCGCGAGGCGACTGCCTCGGCCACGGCCCCGCCGTGCTTGTGCGATGAGGCCACCGCGGAGTGGGAGGCGACGGCTGCCGCCAGCACCAGTGCAACGCATAGTGTGGTCAGGAAGCTCCGAGGCACAGGTCCGGACTGAGTCCGCGACCGGCGGCGCATGCCGGCAAACAGTGCGGCCGCACCGAGGAGCAGTCCGCCGATCACCAGGCCCAGCGCCGGCAGCGGCAGCCATACGCCGGCGACCGCGGCGGCCCAGGCGAGGACGGCGGGCGGCGCCAGGCGCAGGTCGGTCCGGCGCCGCGGCCTGACCCCGGTTCCCGTTCCGGTCCCGGCTCCGGCTCCGGCCGAAGCCTGCTTGCCCGCTGCCTGTGCCCTGACCGCGGGGGCAGTAAGGAGGCCGGCCACCAGCAGCGCCCGCAGGCCGCCCGCCGTGCGCGGAACGATACCCCGGACGCCCGTGGAGTGGACGTCCGGGTTGGTGCGCACACCGGAAGGCGGTCCTACAGGGGCCCGCGCCGGTACTCGAGGGCTTTCCCGGACAGCCGAAAAAACAAAACGTTGCCACGGGCTGGGCCTGCCCATCTCAGGACACCCGTACGAGTGGGAGCAGCGTTTCCAGCATTTTGGGTCCCACACCGTCCACGGCGTCGAGTTCCTCAACTGTGCTGAACCGCCCGTGCTCCTTACGCCAGTCGACAATCCGCTGGGCAAGGACGGGCCCCACCCGCGGCAAGGCCCCCAAGTCTTCCACCGACGCCGAGTTCAGGTCGATCCTGGCGCCGGACGCCGGTCCGCCGGAGGCTGCTTCGCCGGGTGAAGGACCGGCGGGCAGGACCCCGGCCGCCCCATCCACAACCTCGCCATGCGCCGGAACGTAGATCTTCTGGCCGTCGATGAGGACAGCGGCCAGGTTCAGACGGTTCAGGTCCGCTTCCGCCGTGCTGCCTCCGGCCGCCGCGATGGCCTCGTGGACGCGGCTTCCCTGCGGCAGCTCGACCACGCCGGCCCTCTGGACGGCGCCTGCGACATGCACCACGATTTTCGCGCCGGGTGTGCCGCCCGTGGCCGGGCCTCCGCCGGCCGCGCCACCGGGGCCTACCTCCGGAGCACCAGTGGCGTCGTCCGGCTGCGCGCTGCCTTCCGTACTGCGGACGTCGCCCAGGGGAGTTACCTGGGGACTGCCGGCGGCAACGTCCCACCAGAACCAGCCCCCAAGGAGAAGACCCAGGACCCCCACCACCATGGCCACACGAACTCCGGTGCGCCACCTGAACCTCGAGGGTCCGGGCGCCGAGCCACCGGAAGGCGCGCCGACCTCGTCACAGGCCGGCTGCGCACCGCCGTCGTACCTAAAAGAGTCCCCGCCCGCCGTCCCGTTGCCGTGCCCCAAAAGGCCCGGACCGGATACCGCGCCGCCGGTCCCGTGCCCGCCGGCGCCATCAGCGCGCCCGGCCGGTCCCAGCGAAGCAGTCAGGCGGCGCCTTGCACGGCTGGCTGCGGCAGGTTCTCCCGCTTCCGCGTTCCGGCGTGACATACCCCCACGCTAGGAGAACGGCCGTGGAACAAACAGCGCGAATGAGCGTATGTGGATAGCCGGTTGGCGGCAGCGCCCGCGGAAGGCTACTTCTGGTAGGTGATGTACGCCTCGTACTGGACCCGCCAGGCCTCCGGCGCCTTGGGATCAGGAACCGTCGTGGTCAGGAACTGGACGCTCGTCACCTGGCCCTTGAGATACTTCAACCAGTTGGTCACTTCTTCCGACACGTCCTTGTCGAACTGCGCAACGTGGTGGACCTGCATTGACATGGGAGCCTCCTTGCCCGGTGGGGAGACTGTACTACCAGCGCCGGGATTGAACCAGTGGTGGCCGGCGGCCGGCCCCTGCAGAACGGGTCATCCGGTGCTGCCCGCGGGATCCCTCGCCGGCGTGCTGCTCTCCCCCACGATGACGGCAAGCACTCCCAGTCCGGCGTGTGCGGCGAGCACTGCAGGGAGCGAACTGATCTGCGCCGGCGGCGCCTCCGGGAGCGAGGCGGCTAGCCGGCCGGCGAGTTCCGCGGCTTCGGCCGGGTTGCCGAAGTGGTGTACCGCCAGCCGGGCCTGGCCCGAAGGCCGCGCCGCCGCGTCCGCAACCACGATTTCCTCGAGGCGGGCCACCGCCCGCGCCGCCGACCTGACTTTCTCCAGCGGGACGATCTTTCCGTCGTCCACGGCGAGGATCGGCTTGATGGCAAACACGGTTCCCCACAGGGAAGCCGCTGCTCCGATCCGGCCGCCGCGGCGCAGCTGCTCGAGGCTGGGGACATAGAAATACACCTTGGTGCGGGCCAGCCGCTCTTCGGCAAAAGCGCGCACTTCCGCTGCCGGGCGGCCGTCCGCGGCGGCCACTACCGCGCTTTGCACCGCCATGCCCAGCGCCATGCCCACGGTTTTCGAATCGACCACTTCCACGGGGATGCCGACACGGGATGCCGCGAGCCTGGCGGAGTCGGCAGTGCCGGAAAGCGCTCCGGAGATATGCACGGAGACCACGGCTGCGTAGCCGTGGCGCAGCGCTGCCAGATAGGCCTGCTCGAACTGGCCGGGCGACGGCCGTGACGTCTTGACCGGCCTCCCGGTAGCCAACGCCACTGCGATCGTGTCGGTGATGTCGTCTTCGCCTTCGCCGTAGATTTCCTCCCCCACCATCACGGGCATGGGAACCACGGTCAGCCGCCCGTCTGCGGCGAAGTCCCTGACCCAGTCGGCGGGAAGTGCGGCTGCGGAGTCGGTAACCACAGCGGTGCGTACGACGGCGGCCGTCACCACTGCTTCCGGAGCAGCTCCCTGCCGGGTGGCCTGCCGCAGGCGGACCAGCCGCTCCCTCAGCCACGGCCAGCCGGCCGGCTCCCGGTCGTTCACGGCATCCCCCTGCTGTTCCGGTTAAACATCATGGCCGGCCGCCGGCAGTACCGGCGGCCGGTGCCCGGCTAGGCCGGGACGATGTTGACCAGTTTAGGGGCACGCACGATGACCGTGCGGATACCCCGCCCGTCGAGGGCGCGCTGCACGTTCTCGGACGCGAGTGCCAGTTCCCGCAGCTCGTCCTCGCCGATCCCGGGAGAGACCTCGAGGCGGTCGCGGACCTTGCCCTGGACCTGGACCACTGCAGTCACCGTCTCCTGCACCAGGAGGGCTTCGTCATGCCCGGGCCAGCCGGCGTTGGCCACCGACGCGGGGTGCCCCAGCACGTTCCACATGTCCTCGGCCGTGTACGGCGCGAAGAGGCTCAGGATGACGGCCACGGCTTCGGCTGCTTCACGGACGGCGGGATCCGACCCGCCGGCCCCGGAATCTATGGTCTTGCGGGTTGCGTTGACCAGCTCCATCAGCTTGGCCACCACCACGTTGAACTTGTTGCTGTCCAGCAGCGCGGCGGCATCCACGATGGTCCGGTGCGTGACTGAGCGCAGCGCCCGGTCTCCCTGGGCGGCGTCCGTTCCGGGCGCGCTGGTGACGTCCTGCGCCAGCCGCCACGCACGGGCCAGGAACTTCGCGGAGCCCGACGGGGAAACATCCGCCCAGTCGACGTCGTCCTCCGGCGGGGAAGCGAAGATCATGGTCAGGCGCACGGCATCCACACCGAACTTGTCCAGCTGCTCGCCGAGGTCAACACCGTTGCCCAGCGACTTGCTCATGGCCTTGCCCCCGTTGAGCACCTGCCCCTGGTTGAGCAGGGCGCTGAACGGCTCGTCGGCGTCAATCATGCCCAGGTCGTGGATGACCTTGGTGAAGAACCGTGCGTACAGCAGGTGCAGGATGGCGTGCTCCACGCCGCCCACATACTGCCCCACCGGCATCCAGTCGTTGATCTTCTCGGGGTCGAACGGGCCGCCGGTGTACTGCGGGGAGACGAAACGCAGGAAGTACCAGGACGAGTCAACGAAGGTGTCCATGGTGTCGGTGTCCCGCTTGGCGGGGCCGTGGCAGTTGGGGCACTCAACGTTGACCCATGCCTCGGCGGCAGCCAGCGGCGAGGTGCCCTTCGGGGACAGGTCTTCGCCGCGCAGGTCAGCAGGCAGCGTGACAGGCAGCTGCTCGTCCGGGACGGGAACTTCACCGCAGGCCGGGCAGTGGATGATGGGGATCGGGGTTCCCCAGAACCGCTGGCGGCTGAGCAGCCAGTCGCGAAGCCGGAAGTTGACAAACTTTTCGCCCGTGCCCTGCTTCTCCAGGATGTCGATCGCGGCCGGGATGGCTTCCGCCTTGGGCAGTCCGTCGAGCACACCGGAGTTCATCAGGGTGCCCTCGCCCGCCGTGGCCGTTCCGGTCACAGCGGGGTCGTCCTCTCCCGTGTCCAGCACAGCGCGGACGGGCAGGTCGAAGGTCTTGGCGAAGTCGAGGTCGCGCTGGTCGTGGGCAGGGACGGCCATGATGGCGCCGGTGCCGTAGTCTGCCAGGACATAGTCCGCGGCCCAGACGGGCAGTTTCTCGCCGTTCAGGGGGTTGATGGCGTACCGGCCGGTGAAGACACCGGTCTTTTCGCGCTCGGTGGACTGGCGTTCGATTTCGGAGAGCGCCTTAACCTGTTCGCGGTAGGCGTCCAGGGCTGCCGCGTGCTCGTCCGTGACCAGCTCCACTGCAAGCGGCGCATCGGCAGCCACTACAAAGAAGGTGGCGCCGTACAGGGTGTCCGGCCGCGTGGTGAAGACGGTGACGTTCTTGGCGGGCTGGCTGCCGTCGGCCTCGATGACGAAGTTGACGTGGGCGCCTTCGGACCGGCCGATCCAGTTCTTCTGCATGGCCAGGACGCGCTCGGGCCAGTGGCCGCGCAGTTCGTCCATGTCATCCAGCAGGCGGTCGGCGTATTCGGTGATCTTGAAGTACCACTGGTTCAGGGACTTCTTGGTCACGGGCGTGCCGCAGCGTTCGCACGCACCGTTGACGACCTGTTCGTTGGCCAGCACCGTCTGGTCCTTGGGGCACCAGTTGACCGGGGAATCCTTGCGGTACGCCAGCCCGCGCTCGTAGAAGCGCTTAAACAGCCACTGGGTCCAGCGGTAGTACTCCGGGTCCGAGGTGTGCACGCGCCGTGACCAGTCAGCCGATATGGCGTAGCGCTTGAAGGACGCCGCCTGGGTCTCGATGTTGGCGTACGTCCACTCGCTGGGGTGCGCGTTGCGCTTGATGGCGGCGTTCTCCGCGGGCAGGCCGAAGGAGTCCCAGCCGATCGGGTGCAGGACGTCGTAGCCCTTCTGCCGCAGGTAACGCGCGACGACGTCGCCCATGGCAAACGCCTCCGCGTGGCCCATGTGCAGGTCGCCTGAAGGGTAGGGGAACATGTCGAGGACGTAGCGGCGCTCGCGCGAGCCGTCGTCGACGGGGGTGAACACCTTGAGGTCTTCCCACACCTGCGGCCATTTGGCCTCCATCGCGGCGAAGCTGTAGGTGCCCTCCTCAGGGCCGTCCGTCGCGACTGTTGCTGTTCCGGTCTCTGTCTCCGGCTGAACGCTCACTGCTGCCCTCTTCTGTTCTGTACCGCTTTTCGTCCGGCCCCGGCGTGCTGTCCCGCCCCGGCCTCCTGATCCCCTTCTTGCGGCCGGGAGATAACCCCAGACACACAAAAGCCCCTCGACATGGAGGGGCGGCCGCTCGGCAATCCGTATTTGGTCGGGATACCGGGCGGCTAGCTAAGCAGAAGGATCGCACGCATAGAACTACTTTAGCGCACCCGCACGTTCACCTAAACGTAAGTCGCCACGAGCGGCTGAATAGCTGACGGATAAGTTGATGGCAGCCGCACCTCGCCCGGGTGTGGTGGGCACCCGCGGGGGGGCCCACTGCTGCGAGGGCCCCTACACGAGCTTGCGAGTGTTGGGAGCAGCAGGGGACGGGCGGGGCAGGTGCGGCTGCCATCAACGACAGGTCAGACTATTTCACGTCCTCGTCGACCCAGTCCATGGCCTTCGTGACAGCCTTCTTCCAGAGGCGCATCTGGCGGTCCCGCTCGTCCTGTTCCATCTGCGGTTCCCAGCGCTTGTCCTCGGACCAGTTGGCCGAGCACTCCCCCAGGTCCTTCCAGAACCCGACGGCTAGGCCGGCAGCGTAGGCCGCACCCAATGCGGTGGTCTCCACAACCTTGGGCCGTATCACGGGCACGCCCAGGATGTCCGCCTGGAACTGCATCAGCGCGTCATTGGCAACCATGCCGCCGTCGACCTTCAACTCCGTCAGCGGAACTCCGGAGTCCGCGTTGACGGCGTCGAGGACCTCACGGGTCTGGAAAGCGGTGGCTTCCAGGGCCGCGCGGGCGATGTGGTTCTTGTTCACGAAGCGGGTCAGGCCCACCATCGCGCCGCGGGCGTCGGAACGCCAGTACGGCGCGAACAGTCCGGAGAACGCCGGCACGATGTAGACGCCGCCGTTGTCCTTGACCGAGGCGGCGAGCGTCTCCACCTCCGGGGCGCTGCTGATCAGGCCGAGGTTGTCCCGCAGCCACTGGATGAGGGATCCCGTGACGGCGATCGAGCCCTCCAGCGCGTAGTGCGGGGCTGCGTCCCCCAGCTTGTAGCCCACCGTGGTGAGGAGCCCGTTCTTGGAGTGGACGATTTCCTCGCCAGTGTTGAAGATCAGGAAGCAGCCCGTTCCGTAGGTGTTCTTGGCTTCGCCGGCCTCAAACGCCGCCTGCCCGAACGTGGCTGCCTGCTGGTCGCCGAGGATGCCGGCAACCGGCACTTCCCGAAGCAACTGGGAGGTGTGGACGGTGCCGTAGACCTCGGAGGAGGACTTGATGGCGGGCATCATCGAGGCGGGAACGCCGAAGGCATCCAGGATTTCCTGGTCCCAGGACAGCGTTTCGAGGTCCATGAACATGGTCCGGGAGGCGTTGGTGACGTCGGTGACATGCACGCCGCCGTCCACTCCGCCGGTGAGGTTCCACAGCACCCAGCAGTCCGTGTTGCCAAAGACCAGGTCGCCGGCCTCGGCCTTGGCCCGCGCGCCTTCCACGTTGTCCAGGACCCACTTGATCTTGGTGCCGGAGAAGTACGTGGCCAGAGGCAGGCCCACCTTCTGCTTGAACCGCTCCGGGCCGCCGTCTTTCGCCAGTTCATCCACAATGTCCTGGGTCCTGGTGTCCTGCCAGACGATGGCGTTGTAGACAGCCTTGCCCGTGGTCTTGTCCCACACGACGGCGGTTTCGCGCTGGTTGGTGATGCCGACCGCGGCAATGTCGTGCCGGGTCAGGTTCGCCTTGGACAGGGCCGAGGCAATGACCTCGCGGGTGTTGTCCCAGATTTCGGCGGGGTCGTGCTCCACCCAGCCGGCCTGCGGGAAAATCTGCTCGTGTTCCATCTGGCCGGAGGAGACAATGCTGCCGCTGTGGTCGAAGACGATGGCCCGCGTGCTGGTGGTGCCCTGGTCGATGGCGATTACGTACTGGTTCATGTTGACGTCCTTGTCTGTTGTGTGAAGGGCTTGGTCAGTGTGTTGGTGCGGGGCGGGGATCAGGAAGCTGCCGTGACGATGATCGGCACTACCGCTGCGACGACGCCGGCCAGGGTACCGCCAACGAGCGGCCCGACAACCGGGATCCAGGAGTAGCTCCAGTCGCTGGAGCCCTTGCCCTTGATGGGGAGCAGCGCGTGCGCGATGCGGGGGCCAAGGTCACGGGCGGGGTTGATGGCGTATCCGGTGGGACCGCCGAGCGATACGCCGATGCCGACAACCAGCAGGGCCACTGCGAGCGGGCCGAGGCCGGAAGGGGTGCCGCCGAACGTCAGGATGACGAAGACGAGCACGAACGTGCCGATGATCTCGGTGATCAGGTTCCAGGGGGTGGAACGGATGGCCGGGCCGGTGGAGAATACGGCGAGCTTGCTGGCGGGCTCCGGTTCGGCGTCAAAGTGCTGCTTGTGGGCAAGCCACATGACCACTGCGCCCAGGAACGCGCCCAGGAGTTCACCGCCGAAGTATGTCAGCGTGGAGGCGAAGTCGACACTGACGCCGGGAGCATACTCCGCTTTTCCGTTGATCAGCAGGCCCAGGGTGACGGCGGGGTTCAGGTGCGCGCCGGACCGTGCGGCGACATAGACGCCGGCGAAGACTGCTATGCCCCACCCCCATGTGACCATTAGGAATCCGCCGTTGTTGCCCTTGGTGCCCTTGAGCGCGACGTTTGCCACCACACCGCAACCCAACAAGGTCAGCATCCCGGTTCCGAATACTTCGGAAAGAAAAACAATTCCAAGAGACATCTTTGACTCCTCTATTTTCTGTTGTCAGCCCTTCGCGAGTTTGAAGGGCTGTTGGGCCGGCATTGTTGTTGCAATGCCGGCCGGCTGCTGCGCCGGCTCCTGCTCCAGCGGAACCGCGCAGCCCTTGCGCCCGGGCATCGCTGCCCGGGCACGCAAGCCTGCTAAGCGACCAGGCTGTGGACCTGGACGCCGTGGAAGCGTTCAAGCACCTCCTGGGCATAGTGGATTTCGGCGGCCCGGGTCGCGGCGTCCCAGTCCAGCGGACCGGCGAGGACGTCGGCCACCTCGTTGAGGAGTTCGCCCGTCACGAGGCCGCGGAAAGCCAGGGAAGTGCGCCGGATCAGCACGTCGATGAGGTGTCCCACCTGTTCGTGCCGGGCCATGAATTCCACTTCGCGGACACTGAGTTCCCGGGTGGAATGCAGGAGCCGGTCCGGGCCGGCGTCGAGGAAGCGCAGGACCTCTTCGGCGCGGGTTCCATAGCGGGTCAGCAATCCGGAAATCCGGTCGGCATCGCGGCCCGCGGACATGTGGGCCTTGATCCACTGCTGGACGCCGGCCTGCGTGTCCGGGAAGCCGGCACCGCCGCCGATGGCGAGTTTCGCCGTCGAGATTTTGCGTTCCATCCCCAGTTCCCTGAGCACGTCATTCGTCAGGTGTTCGGCCAGCGCCCGGAACGTGGTCCACTTACCGCCGACAAGGCTGAGTACGACGGCGCCGCTGCCGCCCGCGGCCGCTTCCTGCCCGCCGGCCCGGCGTTCGATCCGGTAGTCCCTGCTGACGAAGCCAGGCTGGGTGGCATCGTGTTTGGGCAGCGGGCGGACACCGGAAAAGGTGTAGACAATCTGGTCCCGGTCCACGGTGACGTCCGGGAACACGTGGCCGATCAGGTCGAAGAAGTAGTCGATCTCGGCGTCGGTGCACACGGCGTCCTCGGCCATGTCAGCATCGACGTCGGTGGTTCCCACGAGGACGCGGTCGCCCATCGGGTAGATGAGGACGATCCGCCCGTCGGTATGTTCGAAGAAGATCTCACGGCCGTTGCAGGCTTCGAGGAGTTCGGGGTGGTCCAGCACGATGTGCGAGCCCTTGGTGCCGCCCATAAAAGTCGACGCCGCGCCCATGGCCCCGTTGGTCAGGTCCACCCAGGCGCCAGTGGTGTTGACGATGACGTCAGCCGTGAAGTCGAAGACCTCGCCGCTGAGTTCATCGCGCAACTGGACTGTGCTGCCGCCGGTGGAGCCGGTCCGGGTCCCGGCCGCTCCACCCATGGAGACGAGCGAAAGGTAGTTGCTGGCCCGCGCATCGCTGGGGCCGGCCGTGCCTGCCTTCTCACCGTCCTGCAGCACATCCAGGGTGAGCCGCTCCGGGTTGTGGACCGAGGCATCGAAGTAGGTGGCCGCGTACTTGATGCCCGGGTGCAGCCGCGGCAGCTCGGCCAGGGCGCGCTTCCGGCCGCGGAACTGGTGGCGCGGAACGCTGCCGCCGTCACGGGAGAAGAAGTCGTACATGCTCAGGCCGAGCTTGATGAGGAAGGCTCCGCGTTCCTTGGGTTTGCCCTGCTGCTTGTGGGTCAGGAACCGCAGCGGCGCCGAGAGCACTCCGGAGAAGGTGCTGAATATGGGGATGGTGGTCTGGAGCGGCTTGACGTAGTGGGGAGCGATGCGCAGGAGCCTGTTGCGTTCTACGACGGACTCCTGGACCAGCCGGAACTCACCGTTTTCCAGGTACCGGATTCCGCCGTGGATCATGTGCGACGATGCACCGCTGGCGCCCTGGCAGTAGTCGCCCCGTTCGACGAGTGCGACGTCCACTCCCTGCAGTGCCAGATCGCGGAATGTACCTACCCCGTTGATCCCGCCGCCGATGATCAGGACTTGGGCGCGGGGACGCCGGCGCAGGCTTTGCACTGATGTCCGCTCGCGGCTGGTGGCCGGATGGCCGGATGAATCCTTGGTTCCCAAAACTGCTCCTTTGGGGTTTGGTCCTGTGCGGCGCGCCTCACAGCGCGGCGCCGTTCACCACTATTGTTTGGAGTAATGGAAAATGGAGTCAAGCACTATGCACAAACGTGCAGGATGGGAACGGAATGCCTCGCTCACGCCACTCAGAAGCCCTCAGAGCTGCACAACTGTATTACCTCCAGGACCTCACGATGGACGCCATAGCCAGGGAACTCAGGACCTCCAGATCCACGGTTTCACGGCTACTTTCGGCCGCCCGGGAGACCGGGCTGGTACAGATCCAGATCCGCAATCCCCTCGACACCGGGCCGGAACTGGAGCACATGATCCGCGCCCAATATCGGGTGGATGTCCACGTCGTTCCGGTCGTCGACACCCTGAATGAAGCGGAGACCCTTGACAGAGTGGCCATGCAGGCTGCACGAACCATCGGACCGCTGGTTGACTCAAACGCCATCATCGGTGTCGCCTGGGGATCCACGCTCAGCGCCGTCAGCCGGCACCTCACCCGCAAGATCACGCATGACAGCGTGATCGTCCAGCTCAACGGCGCCGGCAACATGCAGACCACCGGCATCACCTACGCGAGTGACATCATGCGCAGGTTCGGCAGCGCCTACGGCGCACGGGTTGAACAGTTTCCGGTTCCGGCCTTCTTCGACCACGCCGCCACCAAAACAGCCATGTGGAATGAACGCAGCGTCCAGCGCATCCTTGAGCTCCAGTCACGCATGAGCATCGCCATCTTCGGCGTGGGCTCGGTGGACGCCGACTACCCCAGCCATGTCTATGCCGGCGGCTACCTCGACGAGAGCGACCTGAACATTTTGGCCACCTCGGACGTGGTGGGTGACGTGGCGACAGTGTTTTTCCGCGGCGACGGGTCATCAGACGGCATCACGCTGAACGAAAGGTCCACCGGTCCTGCGCTGGCTCAGCTGCGGCAGGTCCGGCGCCGCATCTGCGTCGTCTCGGGGGCCTCAAAGATCAAAGGACTGCGCGGCGCGCTCGCCGCCGGGCTGGCCACGGACCTGATCCTCGATGAAGCCATGGCGCGGCGCCTGGTCAGCTTTGACGGACTGTCCTGACGTCTCCGACGACCGCCCGACGACCGCCCGACGGCCTGTCCCCGGGAGCGCGGGGCGCTGAGTCGGTAGAGTCAGTGCTATGAAAACCTCGCCCCGGCTAAGCCTCAACAACGGTGTGCTGATCGACCAGCTGGGCTTCGGGCTCTACAAGGTCCCCTCGGCCGGCGCGGCCGGGCTGGTGACCATGGCCCTCGAAGCCGGCTACCGGCACTTCGACACCGCGTCCATGTATGGAAATGAAACCGGAGTAGGCAAGGCCATCGGCGCACTGTCCGGGTTCGCGGGCAGCGGTGCCGCCGGAGGCTCCGGCGAGGCATCCCCGTCCCTCTCCCGCGAGGACCTGTTTGTCACCACGAAGGTGTGGAACGACGACCATGGCTACGACGCCACGATGCGCGCCTTCGACACGTCCATGTCCAACCTGGGCATGGAATACGTCGACATGTACCTTATCCACTGGCCATGCGCCGGCCGCGGGCTCTTCACAGAAAGCTACCGGGCCATGGAAACCCTTTACCGCGAGGGCAGGATCCGGGCGATCGGCGTGTCCAACTTCCAGCCCGCCCACCTGGAGCGCCTGCTCGAGACCGCTGAAGTGGTCCCCGCCGTGAACCAGATCGAACTCCACCCCTGGCTCCAGCAGGACGAACTCCGCCGGCTGCACGACCGGCTTGGCATCCGCACCGAGGCGTGGAGCCCGCTGGGCCGGGGCCAGGTGCTTGAGGACCCGGTGGTTCTGGAGCTCGCAGCGGCGCACCGCCGGACCGCGGCGCAGATCATCCTGAGATGGCACCTGCAACTGGGGAACGTGGTGATCCCGAAAGCCAGCTCCTACGCCCGGATCCGGGAGAACCTGAACGTCTTCGGGTTCACCCTGGACGCCGAAGACATGGCCGCCCTTGCCGGCCTGGAACGCGGCCACCGCACAGGCTCCCACCCGGACAACGTCAACTAGGATTCGAAACCATGGAACAAGTGGACACGGGACCGGCACAGGCCCCGCCCCTCTTTAGCGGGCAACTCGATGCCAGGACGCGGGCCGGCAGCGTGGACCTGCAGGGCTGCAATGTCGACTACTGGGTGTACGAGCCTGTGCGTGTGACACCCGAAACCAGGACCATCCTGGTGATCCACGGCTTCCGCGGCGACCACCACGGCCTGCTCAGGATTGCGGACCAGCTGCCCGAAATGCGCCTCATCATGCCAGACCTCCCCGGCTTCGGCAGCTCGGATGCCTTTGCCGACGGTGAGCACAGCGTGATGCGGTACGGACAGTTCATCAGCGACTTCATGGCTGCCCTTGGCCTTGGGCCGGAAACCGTGCTGCTGGGACACTCCTTCGGATCGATCATTGCCAGCCATTTCGTGGCGGCCAACCCCCGCGCGGTGTTCCCCCTTGTCCTCATCAACCCGATCGCAGCACCGGCCCTCGAGGGCCCCAAGGGCATCATGACCAAACTGGCCGTCCTCTACTACGAGGCCTCCGCCAGGCTCCCCCGCGCCCTGGGGCTGTTCCTGCTGCGCAGCCGGCTCATCGTCAGGGTCATGAGCGTGGCAATGGCAAAGACCCGGGACAAGCAGCTCCTGCGGTTCATCCACGGGCAGCACAACGCCTATTTCTCCGCCTTCGCCAACCGGGACAGCCTGCTTGAATCCTTCAAGGCATCCGTCGGCAGCAACGTCTCCGAGGTTGCCCGGGACCTCACCCTGCCGGTACTTCTGGTGGCCGGGGAAAAGGACGAAATCGCGATGCTCGCGGACCAGCACAAACTGGCGGCGCTCCTGCCTGACGGCACCCTGCATGTCATTCCCGGCGTCGGCCACCTCATCCACTACGAGACGCCCGAGCCGGCCGCCGGCTTCATCAGACGCTTCCTGAAGGACCATCCCGCGTGAAAATCATTATCGATGCCCGCTTCACCCGCCTGGACCACCACGACGGCATCAGCAGGTACGGCGCCAGCCTGATCGCGGCCACGGCCAGGATTGCGGACGTCTCGATGCTCATTAGCGACCCCCGGCAGCTTGCCTTGCTGCCGGACGTCCCCTACACGCTGATCAACAGCCCGCTCTCCCCCGCAGAACTGTTTGTGGCTGCCAAGGTCAACAAGCTCGGCGCCGACGTCGTGGTGTGCCCGATGCAGACGATGGGGACTCTTGGCAGGAAATACGGCCTGGTCCTGACCCTTCACGACCTGATCTACTACGAGCACCCTGCCCCGCCGGGATTCCTGCCGGCTCCCGTCCGGGTGCTGTGGCGCCTGTACCACAAGGCCTACTGGCCGCAGCGGATGCTCCTGAACCGTGCCGACGTCGTGGCCACGATCAGCCACACCACTGAGGCGCTGATCGCGAAACACAGCCTGACCAAACGGCCCGTCCGGATTGTGGGCAACGCACCGCAGCACGGCCACACTCCCCGCGATCCCGGGGCCGGAGCGGACAAAACCCTTCTCTACATGGGTTCCTTCATGCCGTACAAGAACGTCGAAACCATGGTCCGGGGAATGGCCGAACTGCCGGACATGACTCTTCACCTCCTCAGCCGCATCACTCCGCAGCGCAGGGCGGAGCTCGAGGCCCTGGCGCCGGACGGCGCCAACATCGTCTTCCACAACGGCGTGACGGATGCGGAGTACGAGGAGCTGCTGGCCCGGACCACCGCATTGATCAGCCTGTCCCGCGCAGAGGGCTACGGCCTGCCGCTCGTGGAGGCGATGTCCCACGGCACGCCCGTCATCGCCAGCGACATTCCGATTTTCCGCGAAGTGGGCCATAACGCCGTGAGCTATGTCCATCCGGATTCCCCGTCGGAGTTCGCCGAGGCCGTCCGGCGGCTGGAACAGCCGGACGTGTGGAAGGCGCAGTCACGGCGCTCCGTGGAACGGGCCGCGGAATTCAGCTGGGCGCACTCCGCGCGGCAGCTGGTCCAGTTGGCCGAAGAAGCTGCCCGGATCAACAGGCGCTGACGCCCGCCCCGCAGGAGCCCGTCAGCTAGAGCACATCCACGCCGTCGAGCCTCAGCTGCACGGGATCGTCGCTTCGCCTGGCCGCTGCGGCGGCCTTGACGGCCCTCATCACGCGGGTGGCTTCGGCCGCCCGGGCATACGGAATGAACAGCAGCGTCCGGACGTCCTCGCCGGCCTCCCGCTGGCCGGCCCGCGCGTCCGACAGCAGCAACGGCGCCGGACCGGCTGTGCGCAGGGAAATGTCCTGCCTGGCCAACTGCTTTTCAATCGCCTCGGTGAAGTGCCCGACGGCGGTCCGGCCGCCGGTCACGGAGGCTATCCGGACTGCCGGCGGCAAGTGCAGCTCCTGGCGCAGGGAGAGTTCGCGGCGTGCATATCCCCCGGCGTCCCAGCGAAGCAGTGCGCCCACCCCCGCCGTGTCGTCGGCGGTGATGACAACGAGGCCGCCCTCGCGGGCAGGTTTTGCCAGCGCCGCGGCGTTGAACCAGCGCCGGACGGCGTCCTCCCCCGCGCGGAGGTTTTCACGGCGCAGCAAGGAGTCCCCGTCCAGCAGCAGTGCGGCGGCATACCCGCCGGCTGCTACGGGCTCTGCTCCCACAGTGGCCACCACGAGGGCCTTGGCGTCCGGGACTGTGGCCTTGACGTGGTCCCCGGACGATGTGATGACCGGCTTGCCGGGGAATGCCCGGCCCAGCTCTTCCGCGGTCCGCAGCACGCCGGTGGCGGAGCGGCGCAGCCGCGGGCTGCTGCAGTGGCTGCAGCACCAGGCTGGCGCGGGAGCGGAACACCAGCGGCATTGGGGCACCGCTGAACTGCCGGCGGCGCCGGCAACAGCGAGCGGTCCGCTGCAGGCCGTGCAGCGGGCCGGTTCCCGGCAGGAGTCGCAGACCAGCGACGGCGCATAGCCGGAACGGGCCACCTGGACCAGGACGGGGCCGCGTTCCAGGCCCTCCTTGGCGGCGCGCCAGGCCGCACCGGGCAGCCTGGCGATCCGGGCGAGGGGGTCGCGTTCCTGTTCAAAGCTGTCTGCCGTATTCAGGACCCGGGGCACCGTCCGGCGCACCTCCTGCCGGTCGGCCTCGACCGCCCTGGCCCAGCCGGCATCCACCAGCCGCTGCAGTTCAGTGCTGCGGGTGTGCGCCGCCATCAGGCAGGCGGCACCTTCCTGTTCCGCCCGCAGCAGGAGGACTTCCCGGGTGTGCGCATAGGGCGACCGCTGTTCGATGTGGAGGTCGTCGCCGTCGTCCCAGCACACCACCAGACCCAGGTTGTGCACGGGGGCGTACGCTGCCGAGCGGGTGCCGACGGCAACCCCGGCAGTGCCGGCGAGGATGCGAAGGTAGCTGCGGTAGCGGGGCGTCGGGCCGTCGTCGGCGGTGAGACGGGCAATGTCCTCCCGTGGCAGCAGGGCGGCCAGGGCCCCCTCCACGCGGTCCAGGTCGCGGTAGTCCGGAACCACTACCACTGCGCCGCGGCCCGAGGCGCGGACGGCCGCCACGGCTTCGGCAATAAGCGCGGGCCAGCCGGCGGGGCCGAAGCCCTGGAGGGCGCTCAGGACCGCACGCGGCGACTCTCCGGCCTCAAGATGCTGGAGGAACGCCGCGCCGTTGACGTAGCGGGCCCAGGGACCCGCCGTGGCGGGAACGCTGCCCCCAGCCGGTTCCTGTTCCCCGGCTGCGGCCTCCGCTGCCGCGGCGGGCGGGCCTGCGGAGATTGTCCCGTCCGCGGCCAGTTCCTTCTCGAGTTTGGCCACCCGCGGCGGAATGGCCACACGCAGTACGTCACTCAGCGTGCCGGCGTAGCGGGCGGCGACTTTGCCTGCGAGTTCGGCCAGTTCCGGCGTGAGCACCTGAACGGCCGACACCACCTTGTGGAGCGGGACGAGGGTGTGCCCGGCGTCGGATTCAGCGAGCCGGTCCAGGATGAAGCCGCTAAGTTCCTGGCCGTTGAACTTGACCTTGACGCGGACGCCCGGCTGCGCGGCGCCGTCAAGTGAAGCCGGCACGCTGTAGTCGAACGGGCGGTCCAGGTGGGGCAGCGAAGACTCGATGAGCACCCGGGCAACCGGCAGCATCTGCGCGAGGGCGGGTCCGCCGGGAGACTGCGGGCGGCCCGCCGGGAATCCCTGGAGCAGTGACAGCTGGAGGGGTTCTTCGGTGGCGGAACCATCGCCGGAAAAGGAAGCCACGGGACCAACCTCCATTCAGCATCCTGCCAGTAGTGGTGCCGGCGGTTCAGGGGCAGCAGATCGGGCGCCATCAGCCGGAAAGCACTGTAGCAGGGCCGCCCGGACGGTGGCCCTGCTACAGCAAAACACACGGCACCGACAATTATTCCGGCGACGTACGCCTTCGTGGCTTACCGGCATTAGGTTTGCGGACTGGCGGTGCTTCTCAGGCGTTGAAGAAGGCCTTGAGCTCGTCCACCCGGTCCAGACGCTCCCAGGTGAAGTCGGGATCGTCGCGGCCGAAGTGTCCGTGCGCCGCGGTCTTGGCGTAGATGGGCCGCTTGAGGTCCAGCGCGTCGATGATGGCCCGCGGACGCAGGTCGAAGATCTCGGCAATCGCCTGGCTGATGCGATCGGGATCCACGGTTTCCGTGCCAAAGGTTTCAACATACGTGCCCACGGGCCGTGCCTGGCCGATGGCGTAGGCGATCTGGATCTCGGCCCGCTTGGCCAGTCCCGCGGCAACCACGTTCTTGGCCACCCAGCGCATCGCGTACGCCGCGGAGCGGTCAACCTTGGACGGGTCCTTGCCGGAGAAGGCACCGCCGCCGTGGCGCGCCATGCCACCGTAGGTGTCCACAATGATCTTGCGGCCGGTCAGTCCGGCGTCGCCAACGGGGCCGCCGATCACGAAGGCACCGGCGGGGTTGAGGATGTTGCGCGTGCGTGAGATGTCCAGGTTGGCTGCTGCCAGCACGGGATCGATCACGTGCGTGGCGAGGTCGGCGCGCAACTGCTCGAGGCTGGCGCCTTCCGCGTGCTGGCTGGAGATCACGATGGTTTCGACGGAAACCGGCCGGTCGCGGTCATAGCCGATCGTGGCCTGGGTCTTGCCGTCCGGGCGGAGGTAGGCAAGCTCGCCGTTCTTGCGGACTTCGGTGAGGCGTTCGGAAAGACGGTGCGCAATCCAGATCGGGACGGGCATGTAGGACGGCGTCTCGTCGCTGGCGTAGCCGAACATGAGGCCCTGGTCGCCGGCCCCCTGGAGATCGTAGTCGTCTTCCTGGCGTCCTTCGCGGGCCTCCAGGGAATTGAACACGCCGCCGGCGATGTCGTTGGACTGCTGGCCGATGGATACGGAGACGCCGCAGCGGGCACCGTCGAACCCGTTAGCCGAGGAGTCGTAGCCGATCCCAAGGATGGTTTCGCGCACGATCTGCGGGATCTCAACGTAAGCGTCGGTGGTGACTTCGCCCGCTACGTGCACCAGTCCGGTGGTGGCCAGGGTCTCGACGGCCACGCGGGACTCGGGGTCCTTCGCCAGCAGGGCATCCAGGATCGCATCGCTGATCTGGTCGCAGATCTTGTCCGGATGGCCTTCAGTCACGGACTCCGACGTGAAAAGACGAAGGGACGGCGGCGTCGCGCCGAGGGATGCGGGAATGTGCAGCGGTAAAGTCACTCAACTACCTTACTGGTTGGGATTCGGTCAGGCCTCAGCATGTGTCCCCCTGCTAAGGAGGCCTTGCACACGCCGGCTGTTCAGGATCGTGGAAAAACGCGGCTCAGCTCAGAGCTGATGCGGTCAATGACAGCGGCCGCAACATCATCCTTCGAACCGGACGCCGCCTGTGGTTCGGAACCGGAGCGGGAAAGGATGACCACGGAGTTGTGGTCCTGCCCAAACACCAGGCCCTCACCGACGTGGTTGACCACCAGCAGGTCGCAGCCCTTCCGATGAAGTTTGGCCTCGGCGTAGGCGAGCACGTCGCCGTGGGCGTCGCCGGTTTCGGCCGCAAATCCCACGATCAGCTGCCCCGGCTTGTTCGCTGCCCGGACCTCCACGAGCTCCTGCAGGATGTCCGGGTTTCGCAGCAGGCTGATGACCGGATCGGCTGTGTCCTCCCGTTTCTTGATCTTGGTGTCCGAAACCTCGGCGGGACGGAAGTCCGCCACGGCGGCGGCCATGACCACGACGTCGGAGTCGGCGGCCGCGCGCAGCGCAGCTTCGCGAAGCTGCACCGCTGTTTCCACCTGGACCACCTCGACGCCGGCGGGAACCGGTACTTCCATGTGGGCGGCGATCAGCCGGACGCTGGCGCCCGCGTTGCGGGCGGCCACGGCCAGGGCGACACCCTGCTTCCCGGAGGAGCGGTTGCCGAGGAACCGGACCGGGTCAAGCGGCTCACGCGTGCCGCCTGCACTGATGGTGACTGTCTTGCCGGCCAGCGGCAGCTGCGAGGGAACACCGCCGTCCTGCATCAGGGCCAGGGCCGCGTCAAAAATGGCCTCCGGCTCGGGCAGCCGGCCGGGACCTGAATCGGAACCGGTGAGCCGCCCGCTGGCGGGTTCGAGGACGGTCACGCCACGGTTCCGCAGCGTCTCCACGTTGGCCTGGGTCGCGGCGTGCAGCCACATTTCGGTGTGCATGGCCGGAGCCATCAGCACGGGACCGCTGGCCATCAGCAGCGTGTTGGTCAGGAGGTCGTCGGCGTGGCCGCCGGCGGCCCGTGCCAGGAGATCAGCGGTGGCCGGAGCCACGACGATGAGGTCCGCCTCATGGCCCAGGCGTACGTGGTTGACCGAGGGGACATCGTCAAAGACGCTGTTGCTGACCGGGTTTCCGGACAGTGCTTCCCAGGTCGCCACGCCGACGAAGCGGTTGGCCGCCTCTGTGGGAATCACCGTGACGTTATGGCCGGCTTCAGTAAAAAGCCGGAGGAGCGATGCCACCTTGTAGGCGGCAATCCCTCCCCCGACTCCGAGGACTATGCGCACGTGACCTCCGTCAACAGGCAGTCTGTAGTCTGATGAGACCTGGACTGAAGAGTTCTACTCTGCAGGTTCGATCGGCGTGGAAACGAGCTTGCCTTCGTTGATCTCGCGCAGGGCGATGGAAAGCGACTTCTCGTTCAGCTTGGTGTCGACCAGCGGGCCCACGTATTCGAACAGGCCCTCGTGCAGCTGGGCGTAGTATGCGTTGATCTGACGTGCACGCTTGGCACCGAAGATCACCAGGCCGTACTTGGAATCAGCTGCCTTCAGCAGTTCGTCGATCGGCGGGTTGATGATGCCTTCAAGGTTCGTGGACACGAATTCTCCAAATTCTAGCGGGCCGATCCGACCCAGCTGCTAATGCGGGTGCGGGGTCAGCCCCATGAGTGAAACAAGCTCGTCCGCTGCGCGTCGAACGTCATCATTGATGACGGTGTGATCGAACTCCGGCTCAGCGGCAAGTTCTAGTTTAGCGGTTTCCAGTCTCTGCTGCTGTTCCTCGGCCGTTTCCGTGCCGCGGCCCACCAGGCGGCGGACCATTTCCTCCCAGCTGGGAGGGGCAAGGAAGACGAACTGGGCCTCCGGAACGGCCTGCTTGACTTGGCGCGCGCCCTGCAGATCGATCTCCAGCAACACTGCCCGGCCATCGGCGATGGCGGCGTCCACGGTGCTGCGGAGCGTGCCGTAGCGGTTGCGGCCATGGACCACGGCCCACTCCAGCAGTTCCCCGCCGGCCACGAGCGCGTCGAACTCCTCGGCCGACTTGAAGAAGTAGTGCACCCCGTCCTGCTCCCCCGGGCGCGGCGGACGCGTGGTGGCTGAGACGGAAAGCCAGACTTCGGGGTAGTTGTCCCGGATGTAGGTGGACACGGTGCCTTTGCCAACAGCCGTCGGGCCGGCGAGGACTGTCAGTCCCGGTTTCTTGCTCACATATTCCTTTGTGCGGTATTCGGATGGACCTGTTTCTCGTTCATAAAATCTACCAGCGCCCGGCGCTGGTGAATGCCGAGCCCCCGCAGCCTGCGGGACGCGGCAATGCCCAGCTCATCCATGATGGCGGCCGCCCTGACACGGCCAATGCCGGGCAGGGCCTCGAGCATCTCGGAGACCTTCATTCGTGCCAGGGCTGAATCGCCGTCGCCGGAAATGATGAGATCAGCCACCGACAGCGATCCCGCCTTCAGCTGTTCCTTGGCCTCCGCCCGGGCTGCCCGTGCCGCTGCCGCCTTGCCCAGGGCTTCCGCGCGTTCCTGCTCCGTCAAGGGCCGTAAGCTCACTTCCGTCACCCCCGAATCGTCAGTCGGATCCAAGGCATCGGCCGTTGGATTCCCCCTGAACCTACCCTTTGCCCGTCGCAGAAATCAATGGCGCCGAAATCAACGGATCAGCTGGTCAGCAGCGGTTCCAGGGTACGCAGTGCAGCCTCGCGGAGCCCGCCGACGGCGGGACCGGCTGAGAGGATGTCCCTGCTTGAGGTGCCAAGAACCTGCGAATAGGCGGCACCGAACGTTGCCCGCAGGTCCGCGGCCGTGGCGCCCTGTGCACCGAGCCCGGGCGCGAGGATGATTCCCCGCACGGCCTCCAGGTCCAGCTGCAGGTCCTGCAGCGCCCCGCCCACGGTGGCGCCCACCACGAGGCCGACCGAGCCGAAGGTTCCCGCATACCGGCGGTTTTCCGCAGCTGCCGCCTCGGTGATCCTGCGGGCCACCGAATCAGCGCCGCCCACGTGCTGGACGGAGGCGCCTTCCGGGTTGGACGTCAGGGCCAGGACGAAGACACCGCGGCCGTAGTCCGCCGCAAGGTCCAGCGCGGGGCGCAGGGACTCGAAGCCAAGATACGGGCTCAAGGTGACCGAATCCGCTGCCAGGGACGAGCCGTCCCGGAGCCAGGCATCGGCGTAGGCAGCCATGGTGGAGCCGATGTCACCGCGTTTGGCGTCCGCGATGGTCAGCACGCCGGCATCAGCGGCGGCTGCGAGGGTGCGTTCCAGCACCGCCATACCCGCAGAACCGTGCCGTTCGTACAAAGCCACCTGCGGCTTCACGGCGGCAGCGAGCGAGCCCACTGCCTCCACGACGGTGAGCGAGAAGCGCTCGAGGCCGGCGGCGTCGTCGTTCAGTCCCCATGCCTTCAGGAGCGCGGGGTGCGGATCGATCCCGACGCAGAGCGGACCGCGGTCCGCCATGGCCTGGCCGAGCCGGGAGCCGAAGGACTCCCGGCCGGCCGTTGCTGCAGCTTCCGGCTCAGGCATGCTGCGCTGCTGCTTCCTGGGCCCTGTTTTGCGAGGCCGTCAGCGCAGCGGCGTGCTCCTGCAGGCTGGTCACGGACCATTCGTAGGTACGGAGCGCTTCGATGGCCTGGACCGCGGCATTGAACTCAGCCACCGTGGTGATGCACGGGATGCCGATCGAGGTGGCCGCGGCGCGCAGCTCGTAGCCGTCGATGCGGGCTTCGCCGCCGGAGGGCGTGTTGAAGACCATGTCGATCTCGCCGGCGATGATGAGGTCGGCGATGGTGCCTTCGCCTTCGGCGCTGCTGCCCTCGGCGACCTTCCGGACCGGAGTGGCCTGGATGCCGTTGCGGCGCAGCACGTCGGCGGTGCCGCCGGTGGAGACGATCTCGAAGCCGAGGTCAGAGAGGCGCTTCACGCCCATGATCACCGAGCGCTTGTCCCGGTTGGCCACGGAGACGAAGATCTTGCCTTCGGTGGGCAGCGCGTTGTTGGCGGCCGCCTGGCTCTTGGCGAATGCCGTGTCGAAGTGCTTGTCGATGCCCATGACCTCGCCGGTGGAGCGCATTTCCGGGCCGAGGAGCGAGTCCACAACCTTGCCCTCCGGGGTGCGGAAGCGGCTGAACGGCAGCACGGCTTCCTTGACCGAGACGGGGGCGTCGAACGGCAAGGTGGAGCCGTCACCGGTTTCCGGCAGCATCTTGTAGGCGCTGCGGAGCTGGTTGATGGTGACGCCGGTGCCGATCAGGGCAGCCGCCTTGGCCATCTGGACGCCCGTGGCCTTGGAGACGAAGGGCACGGTGCGGGAGGCCCGCGGGTTGGCTTCGAGGACGTACAGGACGTCGGAGGCCAGGGCGAACTGGATGTTGATGAGGCCGCGGACGCCCACGCCTTCGGCGATGGCCAGGGTGGCGGTCCGTACGCGCTCGATCACGTTGTTGCCGAGGGTGATCGGAGGCAGCACGCACGCGGAGTCGCCGGAGTGGATGCCGGCCTCTTCGATGTGCTCCATGATGCCGCCGAGGTACATCTCGGTTCCGTCGTAGAGGGCGTCGACGTCGATCTCGACGGCGTCCTCAAGGAACCGGTCGATCAGCACCGGGTGTTCGGTGGTGATTTCCGTCGCGTTGGCGATGTAGCGGGAGAGGTTGGGCTCGTCGTAGACGATCTCCATGCCGCGTCCGCCCAGCACGTAGGACGGCCGCACCAGTACCGGGTAGCCGATTTCGTCGGCGATCTTCTTGGCGTCCTCGAAGGACACTGCGGTGCCGTTCTTGGGCGAGATCAGCCCGGCTTCGTCCAGCACGCGGGAGAACGCGCCGCGGTGTTCGGCGAGGTCGATCGCTTCCGGTGACGTGCCAAGGATCGGCACGCCGGCGTCGGCGAGCTGCTGCGCGAGCTTGAGCGGGGTCTGGCCGCCGAGCTGGACGAACACGCCCATGACGCCGCCGGTGCGCTCCTCCGCCGCAATGACTTCGAGCACGTCCTCAAGGGTCAGCGGCTCGAAGTAGAGGCGCGTGGAGACGTCGTAGTCGGTGGAGACGGTTTCCGGGTTGCAGTTGACCATGACGGTCTCGTAGCCGGCCTTGCGGAGTGCCATCGAGGCATGCACGCAGGAGTAGTCGAACTCGATGCCCTGGCCGATGCGGTTCGGGCCGGAACCCAGGATGATGATGGACGGCTTGGCGTGCAGCGCCACCTCGTCCTCCTCGTCATAGGACGAGTAGTGGTACGGGGTGTAGGCGGCGAACTCCGCAGCGCAGGTGTCCACGGTCTTGTAGACCGGACGGATGCCCAGGGCCTGGCGGACGCCGCGGACCACGGCTTCCTGGTTGTTGGTGAGAGCGCCGATCTGCTCGTCGGAGAAGCCGTGGCGCTTGGCGCGCTGCAGCATTTCCTGGGTCAGGGCGGTGGACTTGCGGATCTCCTGCGAGATCTCGTTGAGCAGCTGGAGCTGGTCCAGGTACCACGGGTCGATCTTGGTGGCCTCGAAGAGCTGCTCCACCGTGGCGCCGCCGAGGAGGGCGCGCTGCACCTGGTGCAGGCGTTCGGTGGTGGGCCGCTTGGACTTTTCGATCAGTTCGGCGACTTCCCATTCGGGAACGTGGCTGAAGTCCAGCTGCGAGCCCTTCTGTTCCAGGGAGCGCAGCGCCTTCTGGAGTGCCTCGGTGAAGTTGCGGCCCATGGCCATGGCCTCGCCGACGGACTTCATGGTGGTGGTCAGGGTGGGGTCCGCGGCCGGGAACTTCTCGAAGGCAAAGCGCGGAACCTTGACCACGACGTAGTCCAGGGTCGGCTCGAAGGACGCCGGGGTCTTCTGCGTGATGTCGTTCGGGATCTCGTCCAGCGTGTAGCCGAGGGAGAGCTTGGTGGCGATCTTGGCGATGGCGAAGCCGGTGGCCTTGGAAGCAAGCGCCGAGGACCGGGAGACGCGCGGGTTCATCTCGATGACGACGACGCGTCCGGTGTCCGGTTCGACGGCGAACTGGATGTTGCAGCCGCCGGTGTCCACGCCCACTTCGCGGATGACCGCGATGGAGATGTCGCGCAGGCGCTGGTATTCGCGGTCCGTCAGGGTCAGGGCGGGGGCCACCGTGATGGAGTCGCCGGTGTGCACGCCCACGGGGTCGAAGTTCTCGATGGAACAGACAACAACCACGTTGTCGTTCTTGTCCCGCATCATCTCGAGCTCGTATTCCTTCCAGCCGAGGATGCTCTCTTCGAGCAGCACCTCGCTGGTGGGGCTGTACTGCAGGCCCTGGCCGACGATCCGGCGGAGGTCGGCTTCGTCGTAGGCGAGGCCGGAGCCGAGGCCGCCCATGGTGAAGGAGGGCCGCACGACCATGGGGTAGCCCAGGTCTTCGGCTGCGGCGAGGGCCTCGTCAATGGTGTGGATGATGTGGCTGCGGGCGGACTCCGCGCCGCAGCGTTCCACGACGCCCTTGAACTTTTCGCGGTCTTCGCCGAGTTCGATCGCCGCGATGTTCGCGCCGATCAGTTCCACGTTGTACTTTTCCAGCACGCCGTTCTTGTCCAGCGCGATGGCGGTGTTGAGGGCCGTCTGGCCGCCCAGTGTGGGCAGGAGCGCGTCGGGGCGTTCCTTGGCGATGATCTTTTCCACCACCTCGGGGGTGATGGGCTCAACGTAGGTGGCATCGGCGAACTCGGGGTCCGTCATGATGGTGGCCGGGTTGGAGTTGACCAGGATAACGCGCAGGCCTTCCTCCTTGAGGACGCGGAGAGCCTGGGTGCCGGAGTAGTCGAACTCGGCCGCCTGGCCGATCACGATGGGGCCGGAACCGATGACCAGGACGCTCTTAAGGTCAGTTCTCTTGGGCATTACTTCTTGTCCTCAGTCTTGGAATCGGTGGAAGGCTTAGTCTCGGCCGCAGCCGTTGGGGACACAGCCGTGGGAGACTTGGCCGCCTCTTTCGTGTCCGCCATCAGCTCGATGAAGCGGTCGAAAAGGTAGGCGGCGTCGTGCGGTCCGGAGGCGGCTTCCGGGTGGTACTGCACCGAGAAGGCCGGGATGTCCAGGCAGGAGAGGCCTTCCACGACATCGTCGTTGAGGCTGACGTGGCTGACTTCGACACGCCCGTAACGCTCCTCGGGAGCCTGGGTGGCGCCGTCGAGCGGGGCGTCCACGGCGAAGCCGTGGTTCTGCGAGGTGATTTCCACCTTGCCGGTGCGGCGGTCCATCACGGGCTGGTTGATGCCGCGGTGGCCGTAGCGGAGCTTGTAGGTGCCGAAGCCCAGGGCGCGGCCCAGGATCTGGTTGCCGAAGCAGATCCCGAAGTACGGCAGCTTCTCGTCCAGCACCGAGCGGAGCAGCTTGACCTGGTTGTCGGCCGTGGCCGGGTCGCCCGGTCCGTTGGACATAAAGAAGCCGTCCGGGTTGACTGCCTGGACGTCCGCCAGGGTAGCCGTGGCGGGCAGGACGTGGACGCGGACGCCGCGTTCGGCGAAGCGGATGGGGGTCATCCGCTTGATGCCGAGGTCGATCGCGGCGATGCTGAACAGCGGCTCGCCGTCCCAGCCCCAGTCCCTGGGCTCCACGATGTAGGACTCGTCCACGCTGACTTCCTCGGCGAGGCGGGCACCTTCCATCGGCGCGCTGGCCAGTACCGTGTCAACCAGTTCCTTGTCGGTGGCTCGGGCGGCCTCGCCGGAGAAGATCCCGGCGCGCATGGTCTTGTGTTCGCGCAGGTGGCGGGTGATGGCACGGGTGTCTACGCCCTGGATGCCAACGATGCCCTGTTCCACGAGTTCGGAGTCAAGGGACCGTTCCGAACGCCAGTTGGAGGGCCGGCGCGCGGCGTCGCGGACAATGTAGCCGGCCACCCAGATGCGGCGGGACTCGGCGTCGTCGGCGTTCACTCCGGTGTTGCCGATGTGCGGTGCCGTCTGGACCACCAGCTGGCGGGCGTAGGAGGGGTCCGTGATGGTTTCCTGGTAGCCGGTCATGCCGGTGGCGAAGACTGCCTCGCCCAGGGCGGTTCCGGTGGCGCCGTAGCTGCGGCCCCGGAAGATGCGGCCATCCTCGAGCACCAGCACCGCGGCGGTGGAAATTTCCGTTTCAGGTGCGGTACCTGCGTTTGCTGTTACTTCTGTCTCTGTCACGTTGTTACTTTCCACTATCGGCATCTGCCTGAGGGGCTGCGGAGATCAATTCTTGAAAGGCTTCGAGGAGGGCCGGCTTGTCGTCCGCGCGCCGGGACCGGAAACCGGTGTCCAGTTCGCGGCTTCCCAGTGTCCAGCTGACCACCAGGAGTCCGTCTTTTTCGACGAATTTCCCGGCCATGCCGCTGTCCTGGCGTACTCCGGTGAGTTTCGCTGCCGGGATGAAGACGGGCGCCGCGCCGGAACGTTCGAACAGCACGCCTTCCGGGTGGATGGTGAGTTCAGCGTTGGTGCGGATGCCGAGGCCCTGGACGGCGATGCGGTCCAGCCAGTCGCCGGCCGTGGTGGTGGCGACGTACTGGCCCTCTGCTGCGGCCAGTGGCAGGCCGAGTTCCGCGGGAACGGCGGGCAGCTGTTCGACGTCGGACTGGCGCCGCAGCCGGTTCCGCCAGCCGGCGCCCAGCATCACGAACAGGACGCCGATGACCGCCACTGTGGCGAATCCGGCGACTACCTTGTCCATCAGTACCCGCCGGCCGGGGCGGCAGCAGGCGCATCGGCCGGGTACCGGTACGGGGTGTTGAGGTGTCCGTCGAGGACAGTGGGGTGGCCCTTGAAGAATGTCGCCACGACCTTGCCCGGGAGTTCCCTGCCGGCGAACGGAGAGTTACGGCCCATGGTTGCCATCTTAGAAGGGTCCACGGTCCAGCGCGCAGCCGGATCCACCAGTGTGACGTTGGCGGGTTCGCCTGCCTCCAGCGGACGCCCCTGGTCCGTCACCCTGCCGATCGCGGCGGGAACAACGGACGTGACGCGGGCGAAATCCTCCCAGCCCATCAGGCCGGTTTCGATCATGGTGTCCTGCACGACGGACAGGGCCGTTTCCAGGCCGGTCATGCCCATGGCCGCCTGCGCCCATTCGCATTCCTTGTGTTCGCTGGGGTGCGGGGCGTGGTCCGTTCCGACGACGTCGATGGTGCCGTCCGCCAGGGCGGCACGCAGCGCCTGGACGTCGGAGTCCGTGCGCAGCGGCGGGTTGACCTTGTAGACGGGGTCGTAGCTGCGGACCAGTTCGTCGGTGAGCAGCAGGTGGTGCGGCGTCACTTCGGCGGTGACGTTGATCCCCCGTGCTTTGGCCCAGCGGATGATTTCCACTGATCCTGCCGTGGAGACGTGGCAGACATGGAGCCTGGAGCCGACGTGCTGGGCCAGCAGGACGTCTCGGGCGATGATGCTTTCCTCAGCCACGGCCGGCCAGCCAGCCAGGCCCAGCACAGCCGAGACGTCGCCTTCGTTCATCTGGGCGCCGGCGGTGAGCCGGGGTTCCTGCGCATGCTGGGCTACGACGCCGTCGAACGCCTTGACGTATTCGAGGGCGCGGCGCATGAGTACGGGATCGTGGACGCAGATGCCGTCATCGGAGAAGACGCGGACCTTGGCGCGGGAGTCGGCCATGGCGCCCAGCTCCGCCAGCTGCTCGCCGGCCAGGCCGACGGTCACGGCGCCGACGGGGCGGACGTCCACCCAGCCTGCGGTGCGTCCCAGGGTGTGGACCTGTTCCACCACGCCGGCGGTGTCAGCCACGGGATTGCTGTTGGCCATGGCGTGCACTGCGGTGTAGCCGCCGAGGGCTGCGGCTCGGGTGCCGGTCTCCACCGTTTCCGCATCTTCCCGGCCGGGTTCGCGGAGGTGTGTGTGGATGTCCACCATGCCGGGGAGTGCCACCAGGCCGGCCGCCTCGATGACGGTGGCGCCGTCCGCTGCCAGGCCCTTGCCCCGTTCTGCGATGATGCCGTCGCGGATCAGGAGGTCTTCGGCCGCTCCGCCGAGGATGGCTGCGCCGCGGATGAGGTAGGCCGCGTCGTTGGCTGCGTCCTGTTGTTCGTGTGCCATCAGTGGCTCTCCTTGGTGGAATAGGCGGCGTTGGAATAGGCGGCGGTGGGGGTTGCGGCCGGTTCGCGGGTGTCCCCGGAAAGCAGCAGGTACAGTGCTGCCATCCGGACTGACACGCCGTTCCGGACCTGTGCCAGGACGGTGGACCGGGGTGAGTCCGCGGCCGCCGAGGAAATTTCGAGCCCGCGGTTCATGGGGCCCGGGTGCATGATGATGGTGTCCTTCAGGCCCAGCTCGTCCAGGGCGCGGAGGCGGTTGTCGTCGAAGCCCCAGCGGCGGGAGTATTCGCGGGTCGTGGGGAAGAAGGATGCGTTCATCCGTTCGCCCTGGACGCGCAGCATCATGACGGCGTCGACGCCCTTTGCCAGGGTCTCGTCCATGTCGTAGCTGACGCTGCAGGGCCATTGTCCGACGCCGATGGGCAGCAGGGTGGGCGGCGCCACCAGTGTGACCTCCGCGCCGAGCGTGCGGAGCAGCCAGACGTTGGAGCGCGCCACGCGGGAGTGCAGGACGTCGCCGGCGATGGCGACCCGCATGCCTTTCAGGTCCGCCCCGGCGGACGGTGTCCCGTTGAGCCGGGCCCAGTGCCGGCGCATGGTGAAGGCGTCCAGCAGCGCCTGGGTAGGGTGTTCGTGGGTGCCGTCGCCGGCGTTGATGACGGCGGCGTCGATCCAGTCCGTGGCTGCCAGCCGGTGCGGTGCACCTGAGGCCCAGTGGCGGATGACGACCGCGTCGGCGCCCATGGCGGCCAGCGTCTGCGCCGTGTCCTTGAGGGACTCGCCCTTGGAGACGGAGGATCCCTTGGCGGCGAAGTTGATGACGTCCGCTGACAGCCGCTTGGCGGCCGCTTCAAAGGAGATGCGGGTGCGGGTGGAATCCTCGAAGAACAGGTTCACGACCGTGCGTCCTCGCAGGGCGGGGAGCTTTTTGACTTCACGGTCCCCCACTGCCGCCATTTCCTCGGCGGTGTCGAGGATGCGGATGGCGTTGCCGAGGCTGAGGTCCTCGGTGGAAAGCAGGTGCTTCATGCGCCTGCCTCAATGACCACTTCGTTGACCGGAGCTCCGTCAACGGAATCGGTCTCTTCGAGCCGGACCCGGACCTTTTCGGAGGACGAGGTGGGAAGGTTCTTGCCGACGTGGTCGGCGCGGATGGGCAGTTCGCGGTGGCCGCGGTCGATCATGACGGCGAGCCGGACGATGCGCGGGCGGCCGAGGTCCACGATGGCATCGAGCGCCGCGCGGATGGTCCTGCCGGAGTAGAGGACGTCATCGATCAAAACGACGACCTTGTTGTCGATGCCGGTACGCGGCAGCTGCGTGGGATACGGGGGCCGCGTGGGCTGGTGCGAGAGATCGTCCCGGAACATGGTGACGTCCAGCTGGCCGACGATGGCGGCGGCGTCCACGGTAGGATCGGCGGCGGCAATTTTCTTGGCCAGTCGGACTGCCAGCGGGTAGCCGCGGCGCGGAATGCCGAGCAGCACCAGATCCTGGGAACCCTTATTGGCCTCGAGGATCTCATGGGCGATACGAGTGAGTGCACGGTCAATGTCCGCAGAGTTGAGTACAACCCTGGCCGGAACCGGTGCTTCTGTGACTGAAGTCAACGCTCGTCTCCCCTTTCCCCGCCTCACGGGACGGAATTAAAAAAGGAACATTTGCTCTTCAAAATTACCACACGCGGCATCCCGGCCCGGCTGCCTGGCCGGGGCATGGAAGGCGTTTAACATCACACCCTTGGGCCGGTGAGGACCCGCCGCACCGTGCTTCAGCAGTCGAACAATCCAAGTGATCACTCTGGGCGGTGAGGTGCGTGTTGACCTCCAATCGGGTGACCGCCACTCGGGCTCCCACTGATTCCCTGGCTGTAGTCTCACCGGGACTATCCGTTGAAGCTCAGGCTGCATGGGGCGCAGATGCGACGGGCAGCCAACGCAGGCGTGGGTTTAGGGCGCCTGGAATCACTAGCAAACCGATCACGAGCGCATCCGACAATTGGGGAGTACACCTGTGAGTAGGAAAGTCTTTGCTGCTGTCCTGGCGATGATTCTGGCTGTTGCCGGCATCGCGTCCGCCCCCGCCGCGTACTCGGCGCCAAACCCTTCCGTGAAGGTCCTTGATACAGCCAACACCATCACTGACCCGGCGTGGTTCGTCCAGGCATACAACGCCGGGTTCCGCCTATATGTGATGCACTCCACCGCCTGGGGCACGTGCAACCCCTGGTACCGGACGGAAACCCAGCTGAAGATGGCACTCGACGCCGGGCTAATGATCGCCGTCTATACCCGCGACCCGCGCTGCTGGCAGGGCGGCATTTCGGCGGCCGGTCCGTACCAGAACCAACTCCAGTTTTTCGCGCTCGACGTGGAGACCGGCAGTGTCCCAGTCACGCGGGCAATGGTCGACGGCGTCAAGGGCATGGGTGTACGCCCGGTGATCTACAGCGGTTCCGGCATGTGGCCGCAGATCATGAACAACAGCACAGCGTTCGCCGACGTCCCGCTGTGGGACACAAACGCAGGATCGGTCAACTACTCCACGTGGACCGCGGACTACCTGATGCCCACCCCTGTTTCCTACGGCGGGTGGAACACCGCAACAAACATGCGCATCGGTGTCCAGCAAAAATTCAACCAGACACTGAACGGCGTCGTAGTGGACCTCAACTCCTTCGACGCCACCTTCCTTGGCGCACAGCCTCCGGCCAATCAATCGCCCAGCGCCGTATTCACATCGTCGGCGGCAGGGTTGACGGCGTCCTTTGACGGCTCAGGATCTGCGGATCCGGACGGCTCCATCGCCTCGTACAGTTGGGACTTCGGCGACGCGTCACCCGGAGGAACCGGCATTAAGCCCGCACACAGCTATTCCGCCGGCGGCACCTACCAGGTGAAACTGACGGTCACCGATAACGCGGGCGCCACCGGTTCCGTCACAAACCCTGTAACAATCACTGGCCCGGCGGCCACTGTTCCGGCCGCGCCCACCGGAGCCACGGCAGTTGCCGGTAACGCCTCGGCTACGGTCAACTGGACGGCCCCGAATAACGGGGGATCTGCTATTACTTCGTATACGGTCACGCCCTACGTGGGGTCAGTGGCACAGGCCCCGGTGCAGGTGACCGGCAACCCGCCGGCTACGAGCGCCACAGTCACGGGTCTGGCGAACGGGACTGCCTACACTTTCAGGGTCTCGGCCACCAACGCCGTCGGAACTTCGGCGCCGTCCGCTGCCACCGCGCCGGTGACGCCGGCTGCACCCCAGTCCGTGGTGCAAAACGGCGGGTTTGAGTCCGGGCTGGCATCCTGGACGGCAGGCGGAATAGCTCCGCCCAAACCTGCGGCAACGGCCCACACCGGCATTGGCTCTGCGCTTCTGGGCGCCTCCAGCGGCAGCGAACCGTTGGGAGACAGCACCCTGTCCCAGGCCATTGGCGTGCCACTCACGGGGACATCCACCTTGTCCTTCTGGTACCAGCCGCATACCGCCGACACCATATGCGGCGCCAAGAACAGGAAAAACTGCAAGCGGGACTGGATGGAGGTGCAGGTACGCAGCTCGACAGGCACCACGCTGAGGACCCTTTTCAAATTGAACAGCAATTCGGGAATCTGGACGAACGTTACGGCCGACCTTTCCGCCTTCAGGGGGCAAACGGTGACTCTCTGGTTCAACGTCCACCTGGACGGGGCGGTCCCAACCGACAACAGCTGGATGTACCTGGACGACGTCACGGTCACGAACCGCTAAAGGGGCGTTGCGGTCCCGCGTTGACGTGCTGCGGGACCGCACCCGCCCCGGCAGGCGCCGCCTTGGAAGCGGCGGCGCCGGGGACATAGGCTCAGTCCCATGACACCGAATCAGCCCTGGCCGCAGCACGATCATTCCGGCGGTCAACGCTACGGGCAGCAGCCCCCATGGCCCGGACAGCCTCTGCCCCGGCAGGCCAATCCCACGTGGATGGGCCAGGTCCGGCCCGATCACTACCGGGCTGCACCTGCCAACAGCTTTGCCCCGGCCGCCCACACGGTGATGCCGCCTGCACTTGCCGGCAACCGCACCGGTATGGGAGTCATGGGGCTTGTAGGCGGCGGGGGCTTCCTTGCCTTTGCCAGTCTCTTCCTTGTCCTCCCCTACCTCGTGGGCAACACGGGCGTCACCGGATTCGTGATCGGTTTCATCGCCTCCCTGATTCCGCTCAGCGCCGTGCTGCTGGCCGTCTACTTCATCGACCGCTGGGAGCCCGAGCCCAAGCGGCTGCTGTTGTTTGCCTTCCTCTGGGGTGCCGCCGTGTCCATTTCCGTCACGCTGCTGATCCAACCGTTCTTCGCGCTGGCGGCAGCGCCGCCGGTCGGCATGGACTACCGGACCTTTGCAGTGACCGTGCAGGCCCCGGTCGTGGAGGAGTTCGCCAAGTCCCTGGGCCTGCTGCTGCTCCTGGTCTTCGCGCGGAAGCACTTCGACGGCCCCGTGGACGGCGTGGTGTTCGCCTTCACCATTGCCGGCGGCTTCGCTTTCACGGAAAACATCCTGTACTTCGGCCGGGCCATTGCCGAATCCAGCACGCCGGGCGCCGACCTGGCGATGGTGTTCTTTCTGCGGGGCGTGATGTCCCCGTTTGCACACGCCATTTTCACCGGAACCACGGGGCTCATCCTCGGTTTGGCGGCCCGCCGCTGGCACACGGGAATGTCCGTCGTGGCGTTCTTCGTCGGCCTCGCGCCCGCGATGTTCCTGCACAGCATGTGGAACAGCATGGGCCAGGACTTCCTGGTCCAGTACATCGTGGTGCAGGTGCCCATCTTCGTGCTGGCCGTCGTCGTCATTGTGCTATTGCGCGTGGCGGAATCCCGGCTGACGCGGCAGCGGCTCCAGGAATATGCCGCCGCCGGCTGGTTCACGCCGCCGGAAGTGGAGATGCTGTCAACGGCCGGCGGCCGCCGGTCCGCTGTCCGCTGGGCAAAGCAATTCGGCCGGGGGCCGCAGATGAAGTCCTTCCTCCGCTCGGCCACCCAGCTTGCCTTCATCCGGCAGCGGATCCTCAGCGGCCGGGACGTTCCTGGCCACCAGTTCGACGAGCACCGCCAGCTGGCGGAAATCGTGGCCCGTCGGGACGCCGTGCTGCGCTGATGCGTGGCAGATGCAGGAAAGGGCCGGCGCCCGCCGTGAGGCGGGCGCCGGCCCTTTCCGTGGTGGTCTTACACCGGCTGCGGCTAGGCCAGCAGCGACGGCTTCAGCTGCTGGAGCCGGCCCAGCAGGCCGTTGATGAACGACGGCGACTCGTCCGTGGACAGCGTCTTGGCCAGGGCGACGGCCTCGCTGACAGCCACGCCGTCGGGAACGTCGTCGTTGTAGAGCAGTTCCCACGTGCCGATGCGCAGGATGATGCGGTCCACCGAGGGCATGCGTTCCAGTGTCCAGCCCTGCGAGTAAGTCTCCAGGAATTCGTCGATGGCAACCTGGTGGGACACCACGCCTTCGACGATTTCGAGGGTGTAGGGGTTGACGATCTGGTCGGTTTTTTCGCGGCGGGACCGCAGCACATCAAAAGCCGAGAGGGAGCGCTGCTCCGCCTCGAAGAGAACATCCAGGGCCCGATTTCGGGCCTTACCGCGGGCGCTCACTAGTCGTTGACCCGGCCGAGGTAGCTGCCGTCGCGGGTGTCGACCTTGACCTTGGTGTTGTTCTCGACGAACAGCGGCACCTGGATCTCGTAGCCGGTTTCCAGCGTTGCCGGCTTGGTGCCGGCCGAGGAGCGGTCGCCCTGAAGGCCCGGCTCGGTGTAGGTGATCTCGAGCACGACGCTCGGCGGGAGTTCGATGTACAGCGGGGTGCCTTCGTGGATGGCGATGTTGACCATCTGGTTTTCCAGCATGAAGTTGGTGGCGTCGCCTACCGTGGCGCCGGAGACGGTGATCTGGTCGAAGTCCTGGGTGTCCATGAACACGAAGTCAGCGCCGTCCTGGTACAGGTACTGGTAGTCGCGGCGGTCAACCGTGGCAGTCTCAATCTTGAGGCCGGCGTTGAAGGTCTTGTCGACCACCTTGCCGGACATGACGTTGCGCATCTTGGTGCGGACGAAAGCGCCGCCCTTGCCCGGCTTGACGTGCTGGAACTCGATGATGTTCCAGAGCTGGCCCTCAAGCTTCAGCACGGTTCCGTTCTTGATGTCGTTTGTGGTTGCCACTGATATCCTCTGGTTTCTATCTGACTGCTTCTAGCTGCCAGCCGGTTATGTCAGGCAGGCACGCCAAAAGGCCGCCAGCGAGTATTTGTCAAAAATCCAAGAACCATTCTACCGGTAATGCCGGCGGGCTCGCGCGACGGCCGCTAGAACGCCATTTCCAGGACATTCCGTGCCCGCTGCAGCGCAACGGTGGAAGAGTAGATCAGCGCGGCGTCCGCAGCCGCAGCGACCCTCAGGTCCAGGGCTTTCGCGAACTCGTCGACGGCGGCCGCGGTGTTGCCGCTTGCGTAGTAGGCCCGTCCCAGGTGCTGGTGCGCCAGTGCCTCCAGCTCGGTCCCCTGGACTTCGCCCAGGAGCTGGCGGAAAAGGTCGACTGCCCGGTCAAAGCGCTTGGACACCCGCAGGACCTCGGCTTCGAAGGCGCGGAGCCGGAAGGATTCGGGATCGCTGTAGCGTGCCTCGGCCAGGAGCTCCGCGGCGTCGGCGGCGTGGCCTTCCACCAGGAGGACCATGATGCGGTCCGCCGGATCCGAGGATGCCTGGAGCGCGGAGCTGCAGGCTTCTTCGTTGACGATTCCCGGCATCAGGGTGTCCGGGTTGATCTTGATTCCGGGGAAGCCGGCATCCGGCCACTCACTTGTGCCGCCCATGGAATCCATCATCACGTCGCTCCTCATCAAGAGGCAATCTCCTGGTATGCGGCGAACAGCAGGGACGTGTCCGGGACGTCCAGGATCCCCGGCCGCGCAATGCCGTCGAGCACCACGAAACGCAGCAGGTCGCCGCGGGACTTCTTGTCCCGGCGCATGCCGTCGAGGAGTCCCTGCCAGCGGTCCCGGCGGTAGGTGATGGGCAGACCGAGGGTTTCCAGGATGGTGCGGTGACGGTCGGCGTCGGCGTCGCTGAGGCGCCCCACGCTGCGGGCGAGTTCCGCGGCGAACATCATCCCTACGGACACCGCAGCGCCGTGGCGCCAGGAGTAGCGTTCCACCAGCTCGATCGCGTGCCCCAGGGTGTGCCCGTAGTTGAGGATTTCGCGCCGGCCGGTTTCCTTGAGGTCCTCGGACACCACTTCGGCTTTGACCGCGATGGCGCGTTCGATCAGTTCCCGCAGGGCCGCGGACTGCGGATCGGTGACCGCGGAAGGATCCTTTTCCACGAGGTCCAGGATGGCGGGATCAGCAATGAACCCGCATTTGATGACCTCCGCCATCCCCGAAATGAGCTCGTTCTTCGGCAGGGTGCCCAGGGTGTCCAGGTCGGCGAGCACGGCAGCCGGCGGGTGAAAGGCGCCCACGAGGTTTTTGCCTTCGGCCGTGTTGATGCCGGTCTTGCCGCCGACGGATGCGTCCACCATGCCGAGCAGGCTGGTGGGCATGTGGATGACCTTGACCCCGCGAAGCCACGTCGCGGCCACAAAACCGGCGAGGTCCGTGACGGCACCGCCGCCGACTGCCACGACGGCATCGGACCGGGTGAAGTCGTTCTGTCCCAGGACCTGCCAGCAGAACGCGGCAACCTGGATGTGTTTGCCTTCCTCGGCGTCCGGGATTTCCGCGGTCAGCGACGTGAAGCCGGCCGAGGCCAGTTCATCGCGGACGGTATCGCCGGTGAGCCGCAGGGCACGCGGGTGGATGACCAGGACGCGTTTGACGCGCTCCCCCAGCAGCTCCGGAAGGCGTTCGAGCAGGCCGCGGCCCACAACGACGTCGTAGTTGTCAGCGGCAGACTTGCCGGTGACTTTGATGACGGTTGATTCGCTACTCACTTTTCAACTTCCTTTGTGGCGGCCACTGGCTCCGCCGCCGCGGTCTGTGCCGCCGCGTACTCACGCAGCGCTTCTTCCAGCCGATGTCCGAGGTCCGCAACGGATCCGTTGCGGACATCGAAAACGAGATCGGCAAGCCGTTCGTACACGGGTTGCCGGGTGGCAAACAATGCGCGCCAGCGGCCCATGGCATCCCCCGCGAGGAGCGGACGGCCCGAATTCCGGGCGATGCGTTCGGACACCGTCTCGGCGTCGCACTCCAGGTACACCACCGTGCAGCGGCCCAGCAGCTGCTGGGTACCGGAGTCCAGGACCGCCCCGCCGCCCAGCGAAATGACAGTGCTGGTGTGCTGGGCGTCTTCGATCACCCGGGCCACGGTCCGGGCTTCAATCTCCCGGAACGCAGTCTCGCCGCGGGCGGCGAAGATGTCCGCAATGGTGCCGTGGTTTTCCACAATCACGATGTCGGTATCGACAAACGCCGCCCCCAGCTGCTGCGCGAGCTGGTGCCCGATTGCCGACTTGCCCACGGCCATGGGCCCGATCAGCGCGATGGGCCGCCGTGGCGCTGCGCCGTTCCTGCTGCTGACCGGCACTACTGGCCGATCGAGTCCAGGGACGCCGGAATGTTGTCCAGGTAACCCTTGATGTTGCGGGCCGTCTCCGCGACGGAATCACCGCCGAACTTCTCTGCCACAGCCTCAGCGAGCACCAGCGCCACCATGGCCTCGGCCACGACGCCCGCGGCCGGGACGGCACAGACGTCGGAGCGCTGGTGGTGGGCCTTGGCGGCCTCCCCGGTACTCACGTCGATGGTCTTCAGGGCGCGGGGAACGGTGGCAATGGGCTTCATGGCTGCACGGACGCGCAGGACATCACCAATGCTCATGCCGCCTTCGATGCCGCCGGCCCGGTTGCTGGTGCGGATGATCCGGCCGTCGGAATCCTTGACGATTTCGTCGTGGGCGGCGGAGCCGCGGCGGGAGGCCGTGAGGAAGCCGTCGCCAACCTCCACACCCTTAATGGCCTGGATGCCCATCAGGGCAGCGGCAAGGCGGGAGTCCAGGCGGCGGTCCCAGTGAACGTAGCTGCCGAGCCCGGGCGGAAGGCCGTAGGCGAGGACCTCCACCACACCGCCGAGGGTTTCGCCTTCCTTGTGGGCGGCGTCAACCTCGGCCACCATGGCGTCCGAGGTTTCCCGGTCGAAGCAGCGGAGGGGATCTGCGTCAAGGGCTATCACGTTGGCCGGCACGGGCAGCGGGCGTCCCTCGGGCACGGAGACGCTCGCGATGGAAACTGTGTGGCTGACAAGTTCGATGCCCAGCTGCCTGAGGTACTGGGACGCCACGGTGCCCAGGGCGACACGGGTGGCGGTTTCGCGGGCGCTGGCACGCTCCAGCACCGGGCGGGCCTCGTCGAAGCCGTACTTCTGCATTCCCGTGAAGTCGGCGTGGCCGGGACGGGGCCGCGTCAGCGGTGCGTTGCGCGCCTGGTCGGCGAGGATGTCGGGGTCCACGGGATCTGCAGCCATGATCTGCTCCCACTTGGGCCATTCGGTGTTTCCCACCTGGATGGCCACAGGGCCTCCCTGGGTGAGGCCGTGGCGCACGCCGCCGAGGACGGTCACCACGTCCTGCTCGAACTTCATCCGGGCTCCGCGGCCGTAGCCGAGGCGCCGACGGGCTAGGGCATCGGCGATCTGGCTGCTGGTGAGTTCAACACCGGCAGGCACGCCTTCAATTATTCCGACCAGTGCCGGACCATGGGATTCACCGGCAGTCAACCAACGCAACATACAATCCATCCTGCCACGTAGGGCGGTTAGAACACTCGTCGGGGTGCCCCGACTGCGTCACACATCACATCTATGACATCGGCCGTGACGTCGTCGCCGAGGCCGCTGAAAAACCGGACCTGCTCCACCGCTTGGTACAGCAGCATCTCCAGCCCGGGCACCACAGCGCCGCCGCCGTCCTGCCAGACGGAGGCAATCCGGCTGGGCCAGGGATCGTAGGCGACGTCCAGCAACACTCCCGGCGTTGCGGCGCGGAGGCCGGCGAGCTCATCCGCCAGGGCATCGGCCCCGCGGGGCGGCAGGGTGGAAATTACGACGTCGGCAGCCGCCATTGCGGCGGCGGCGCCGGCCAGCGGGAGGACGCGGATCGGGAGTCCGACGCCGGCGGACGCCGCGCGCGCTTCGGCAGCACGTCCGGTGTCGCGCACGAAGACGTCAGCCGACGGCGCCCCCAGATCCTTCAGGGCCGCGATCGCTGCGGCGGACGTTCCGCCGCCACCAAGGATCACGGCCGTCGGCGCGGCCACCACGCCGGCATGCCGCACGGCGTTGACGATGCCCGCGACGTCGGTGTTGTAGCCGATCCGGCGCACGGACGTCCCGTCGGCCTCGAACACCACCGTGTTGACGACTCCGAGGATGCCGGCCACGCCGCGGACCTCGTCAACCTCAGAAACCATGGCGGTCTTGAGCGGCATGGTGACGGACAGTCCCCGCCACCCGGGCTCGCCGCGGACTGTCTCCATGAACGCCGGCAGGTCCGGAACGGTCACATCGATGGCGGTGTAGTCGATCTCCACACCCAGCCGGGCGTAGGCTGCGCGGTGAAGGGCCGGGGACTTCGAATGGCTGATCGGATGCCCAAGAACGGCAGCCCGGAAGGTCACGTGCAACGTCCTGCGTTTGCGGCGCACCAGGCGTTGTACTGCTCCACGTAAACGTTGTGCTCAGCCAGCGTCTTGGAGAACTTCGTTTCCTTGGTGTCCAGGTTGATGGTCACCCAGTACATGTACTCGTTGGCCTTCGGCTTGGCAGCCGCATCGATCGCGTTCTTGCCCGGTGATCCGATGGGTCCCACCGGAAGGCCCTGATTGGCGTATGTGTTGTACGGGTTCGACTTGTCGGCCTTCTGGTCCTCGTCGATGTGGAAGCTCTTGATGCCCAGCCCGTAGGTCACTGTGGCATCGGACTGGATCAGGCCGGCGGTCTCGGTGTTGTTCGGCTTGAGCCGGTTGTAGATCGCCCCGGCGACGTCGCCGTACTCGGCCTGCCCGCCTTCGGCCTGGACGATGCTGGCGACCGTCACGACGTCGTACTGTTTCTCCGGATCGGTGACACCCTGCGCCTTGAGCTCGTCAACGGTGGCGGTGACCAGGGTCTGGAGGATCTCCTTCGCCGGTGTTCCAAGCGGGAAGCGGTGCTCACCGGGCGCCAGGTAGCCTTCAAGGTTCTTGGCCTTCGCCGGGAGCCCGAACTGGGCGGGGGCGTCGCTGAGCGCTTTGAGCTGGGTAACGGGAATGCCTGATCCGTCGGATATGGACTGCAGCGACTCGCCGATCCGCAGCCCTGCGCTCAAGGCGAAGTACATCACTTTGCCTTCGCCCTTGCCCAGCAGGACGGCGACGGCATCGGAGTTCTTCATCTCCTGGCGGAACTGGAACTCGCCCGGCGCAATGGTGCCGCCGGATGCCGTGAGCTCGTGCAGGAAGGTGTCCGGGTTGGCAATGACCTTCTGGTCCGCGAGCTTGGTGGCAACAGACCTGGTGCCTTCGCCGGGTTCGACGGACACGTTCACTTGTCCGGTGCCGGGGCCGGGGTAATCGGCAATGGTGTCTCCGCCCAGCAGCGGCTTCAGGAACTGGGCTCCTACCACCAGCGCGGTGACGAACACCGCGAGAGTCAGCAGCAGCGCCAGCCAGCGGCGCCGGCGGCGGACCTTCTTGGACTTGGCCGGGACCCCTGCCACCGGGGAGCCTGCGCCCATCAGCGGGTGGCCCGGCTCGTCAAAGTGATGGTCGGGATGGTCTCCCCCGGCATAGGCGTCGGCGTCATCGTAGACATGGTGCGCCTCGTCCTCGTGGTGGTCCGCATAGTGGTGCTGACCGGGCTCTGCCGCCAGGCCGTCGTGTGGATCGTAGGCGTGGGGGTCGTAGACCCCTGGTGTATCAGGGTGCAGCAGCTCGTGGTGCACCGGTTCCTCGTGGTGGAGGAGTTCCTCCTGCACCGGGGCCTCGTGATGTACCGGTTCCTCGTGATGTACCGGTTCCTCGTGATGGACCGGGGCCTCGTGGTGCACCGGCACTTCGTGCTGCTGGACCGTGGGCGGAGCGTCGGGCATCTCGGGGGCTGCCTCATGCACTGACGGCGGTGCGGGCGGCACGCGGGGTGCTTCCGCGGGCACAGCGGCGGACTGCGGGCCGGTGACGCCCGTCGGGCCGGCAGCGCCGGAGCGAAACTGCGGCGAGTGGCCGGTTTCAAATGCCTGCGGTGGGACGACGTTATGGCCTTCGGTCGCCAGGGACTTCTCCCTGGCCCGAATTTCCTTGCGCGTCAGCTGACGTCCGGAGTCACTGAATTCGTCACCTGAGGACTCGCCGCTGTTGACCGGGCTCACTGTAGCCTTCCATCGTCTGAAGATTGCACGTCGTTTCCGGAGACAGCCTGCTCAGCGCCTTCCGCTGCGGCGTCCCCGGAAAGCCCCGGCTGGGAGACCGCGAACACGCGGCTTCCAACATCCGTTCCCCTGGCTTTTTGCATATCGATTGCGTGCTGGAGAATTCCCGCAGCGGCAACCTGATCCACTACCTTACGGTGATTCCGGCTGCTCATGCCAGCTTCGTGCAGGTTGCGGTGCGCTGCCACTGTGCTCAAGCGTTCATCAATCAGCTGCACCGGAATGGTTGAGCCACGGCTCTCCAGCGCGGCCACCAGCAAATGTGCATAGTCCGTCGCCATCCGGGCCGAAGCGTGCTCTTCGCCCTTGAGCGTGCGCGGCAGGCCAACGAAGATCTGGACCGCGCCAAGCTCGCCGGCCAGGGCCGCCAGCACACGCACGTCCGTGTTCTTCTTGGCGTTCCGGTCCAGCGTTTTCAAGGGTGTGGCCAGGATGCCGTCGCGGTCGCAGACAGCGACGCCCACGCGGACGGTGCCCACGTCCACCCCCAGTTTGATGCCCTGGGGGTAGACGCCGGGTGCAGCAGATTGATTCACAGTTCGGTTATCGCCTCGTGATGGCGTCCACGACGGCGGTGAGCGCCGCCGGTACCTTCGTGGCGTCCGTGCCGCCGCCCTGGGCGACGTCGTCCTTGCCGCCGCCGCCGCCGCCGAGGATTCCGGCCGCCAGACGGACCAGGGCACCGGCCTTGACGCCCGCTGTGCGGGCTGCCTCGTTGGTGGCGACCAGGATCACGGGGCGGTCGTTGCTCACGCCGGCAACCGCCACGGCGGCCGCCGCGGAGCCGAGACGGGTGCGCAGGTCGAGTGCGAGTCCGCGGAGGTCGTCAGCGCCGCTGACCTGTCCGGCGTCGTGCGCAATGACCTTCACCCCGGCGGCATCCTTGGCGGTGCCGACCAGCTGCGCTGCGGCTGCGGTCAACTGCTCCTTGCGCAGGCGCTCCAGTTCCTTTTCAACGGTCTTGAGCTTGGTGAGGGTGGTGGCGATGCGGTCTGCAAGCAGGCCGGACGGCACCTTGAGCATTTCGGTGAGCTCCGTGACGAGCGCACGTTCGGCAGCGAGGTGCCGGAATGCCTCCATGCCCACAAAGGCCTCCACGCGGCGGTTTCCGGAACCCACGGACTGGTCGCCCAGCAGGGACAGGCTGCCGATGAGCGAGGTGTTGGCCACATGGGTGCCGCCGCAAAGCTCGCGGGACCATGCGCCGTCGATCTCCACGACCCGGACTTCGTTGCCGTAGTTCTCGCCGAAGAGCGCCATGGCGCCGAGCGCCTTGGCCTCGGCAAGTGCCATGACCTTGGTATCCACCTGGAAGTTGTTCCGGATGGCGATGTTGGAGACTTCCTCGATCTCGGAGCGCGTTGCGGCGCTGAGGCCCTCGCCCCAGGCAAAGTCGAAGCGCAGGTAGCCCGCTTTGTTGTACGAGCCGCGCTGCAGGGCCTCCGGGCCGAGGATCTGGTGCAGGGCAGCATGCACGATGTGCGTCCCGGTGTGGGCCTGCTCCGCCGAGTGGCGCCGCTCCCGGTCCACGGCGGCCTGCACGAGGGAGTCAGCACCGATTTCACCCTCGCGGACAATTGCCTTGTGCACGCTCAGGCCCTTGACGGGCCGCTGGACGTCCAGGACCTCGACGACGAATCCGTCGCCCGTGATGAGTCCGGTATCGGCTGCCTGCCCGCCGGCCTCGGCATAGAACGGGGTCTCCGCGAGCACAAGCTCGATCTCCTCGCCCGTAGACGCCTGGGAAACCTTGCGGCCGCCGGCAAGGATGCCGCGGACCTTGGATTCGCCGGCAAGCTCGGTGTAGCCGGTGAAAACGGTCTCGCCCTCGGCCAGCAGCTCCTGGAAGGCACTGAGGTCCGCGTGCGAGCCCTTCTTGCCCTTGGCGTCGGCCTGGGCGCGCTGGCGCTGCTCCAGCATGAGCTTCCGGAATTCGGGCTCGTCAACCTTAAGGCCGGCTTCTTCCGCCATTTCCAGTGTCAGGTCGATCGGGAAACCGTAGGTGTCGTGCAGGGCAAAAGCGTCGGCGCCGGACAGCGGCTGGCCGGCCGCCTTGGAATCCTTGACCGCGTCCTCGAGGCGGGCCGTGCCGGATGCGATGGTCCGCAGGAAGGCCTTCTCCTCGGCGTAGGCGATGCGGCTGATGCGGTCGAAGTCGGTCTCGACCACCGGGTACACGCCCTTCATCGCGTCGCGGGATGCCGGCAGGAGGTCGGGCAGGCAGGCCTTTTCGACGCCGAGGAGCCGCATGGAGCGCACGGCACGGCGGATCAGGCGGCGCAGCACGTAGCCGCGGCCTTCGTTGGAGGGGGTCACGCCGTCGGCGATCAGCATCAGCGCGGACCGGATGTGGTCGGCCACGACGCGCATCCTGACGTCGTCCGTGTGGTGCGGATCGTCGGCGGACTCGGCGGAGGTGTACTCCCGGCCGGACAGTGCCGCGGCCTTGTCGATCACGGGGCGGACCTGGTCGGTCTCGTACATGTTCTCGACATCCTGCAGGATCATTGCGAGGCGTTCCATGCCGAGGCCGGTGTCGATGTTCTTCTTGGGCAGTTCGCCGGTGATGTCGAAGTCCACCTTGGAGCGGACGTTGTCGATCTGGTACTGCATGAACACGAGGTTCCAGATTTCGACGTAGCGGTTCTCGTCGGCGATCGGGCCGCCCTCAACGCCGTAGGACGGGCCGCGGTCGTAGTAGATCTCGGAGCAGGGCCCGGCCGGGCCGGGCTGGCCGGTGGACCAGTAGTTGTCTGCCTTGCCCATCCGCTGGATCCGTTCGGCGGGCATGCCCGTGTTGGTGAGCCAGAGCTGCTCGGCCTCGTCGTCCTCTTCATAGACGGTGACCCAGAGCTTCTCGGGCGGCAGGCCGTAGCCGCCGTCGTCAACGCCCGTGGTGAGCAGTTCCCAGGCGAACTTGATGGCGTCTTCCTTGAAGTAGTCGCCGAAGGAGAAGTTGCCGCACATCTGGAAGAAGGTGCCGTGGCGTGCCGTCTTGCCGACTTCCTCGATATCGCCGGTCCGGATGCACTTCTGCACGCTGGTGGCGCGGTTGTAGGGCGCCTCTTCGCGGGCCGTCAGGTACGGAATGAACGGCACCATGCCGGCCACCGTGAACAGCAGGGAGGGGTCGCTGGAGACCAGGGATGCGGAGGGCACCGCCGTGTGTCCCTTGCTGACAAAAAAGTCGATCCAGCGCTTGGTGATCTCCTGCGACTTCATAACCTGGTTACTTACCCTTCTTGGTGTACTGCGTGTAGTTCTGGTGCGTATGGGTCAGATGCGTGAGGTCACGCAAACGCGTGGCTGCCTGGGCATCTGCCGGGCTGCCGGTTTAATTCTCCCCCACTGGGGGCGGTGCAATGTCCGCCCGGACACGGGACTGGCTGGCGGGCTGTTCCGGGTGGAGGGCGCTAGCGCCGCGCCACGTCCTGGCTGTCGATGCCCAGGGCTGTCCGCAGCTCGGTTTCGCGTTCCTGCATTCCGTCCCGCACGGCGTCCGCGAAGTCGTAGATGCCGTCAGCCAGGCGGCCCACCGCCCGGTTCAGGCCTTCGGGCCCAAGGGTGGACTGCGCCTCGGTGATTTTGCGGAACGCGATGACACCGATGGCGACGCCGATTCCCATCCAGAGAATTCTTTTCATTGAGTGCTCTCCGTCTGGATTAGCGGCTGCGGCGGCCGGTGGCGGGTTTCTTGCGGGCTGACAGGGCGGAGCGGACACCGTAGCTGAAGGCTGCCACCTTGATCAGCGGGGATCCCACCGTCGCAGCCACGAGTGATGAGAGCGCGGAGATGTTGGCTGAGGCGTCCGAGACGTTGGACGAGATGCCGTCAACCTTTTTCAGCTGCTGGTTGGTGGTGGAAACCGTGGCCGTGACTTCGTCCATGAGTGGCGTGGCGCCGTCGCTGATTGCGCGGATGGACGTCCGGACTTCGTCAAAAACCCGTCCGAGCTTCAGGATCGGCACGGCGAGGATCAGCACGAGGAGCGCAAACACCCCTGCCGCGATCAGGCCGGCAATATCGCCACCAGACATAGACGTTCATCTCCTTGTGATTCCGTGGACTGCTGCGGGTTCCGCGGCGGCATCGTGGCCGCTGTTGCGGAACTCCCCCCAGTACCTTACATACAAAGAAGCCCGCGGCGCTTGCCACGGGCTTCTTTGGATACGCTGCTGGTATTTAGCGTGCGTAGAATTCGACGACGAGCTGCTCTTCGCAGGTCACGGGGACCTCGGAGCGCTTCGGGCGACGAACCAGGCGTGCCTGCAGGGCGTCAAGCTTGACGTCCAGGTAGGCCGGGACGATCGGCAGGACGTCGCGGTGTGCGCCGGCCGCTGCAACCTGGAACGGAGGCATGGTTTCGCTGCGGCTGTGAACGTGGACCAGCTGGCCCTCGCCGACGCGGAAGGACGGGCGGTCAACGCGGATGCCGTCAACCAGGATGTGGCGGTGCACAACCAGCTGGCGGGCCTGGGCGATGGTGCGGGCGAAGCCGGCACGCAGCACGAGGGCGTCGAGACGCATTTCGAGCAGTTCGATCAGGTTTTCACCGGTCAGGCCCTTGGTGCGGCGTGCTTCTTCGAAGGCACGGGTCATCTGGGCTTCGCGGATGCCGTACTGGGCGCGCAGACGCTGCTTTTCGCGCAGACGTACGGCGTAGTCGGAGTCCTGCTTCTTGCGGGCACGGCCATGCTCACCGGGGCCGTACGGGCGGCGCTCCATGTACTTGGCGGCCTTGGGGGTCAGAGCAATGCCGAGTGCACGCGAAAGGCGTGCGGTACGGCGAGCACGAGTGTTGTTAGCCACTTGTGTCCTTCCAATATCTGCGGTGTGTCAGTGTTACTGGCCTCCACGATGGAGAGCATCGGCCAACCGCTGCCTTTTGCTACTGGGCACAGGGCATAACCACACCACAGCATGAAATGCTGAAAATCAGTGGATTGTGCGTCCGTGCCTTGCCAGACAACGAACAATCCTACCACGATGAGGGCCGCGGCCCTGATCGGCCGGAGCCAGGTCAGGCACAAAGGTCAGTGCGCCAAGGTCAGGGCGCTGTCAGATACCGGTGCAGTCAGATCCGGGCGTGGACACCGTGGCTGGACGGCCGACCGAAGGAGGCGGCGCCCAGGAACTCCACTGCGACGAAAGGCTCGGACCCCACTACCCACTCATCGTGGCCGGGCGGAAGCGTGTAGGTGTCGTTGGCGTGGATCGTGGAACGCACGCCGTCGGCGGTTTCCACTTCCAGGACCCCGGAGACACAGAATCCGAGATGGTTGTGCTGGCAGAAGTCCGTCTTCTCGAAGGGCTTGCTGCTCTCCGACCACCGCCAGCCCGGATTGAGAATCAGACGGGCCACCGAGTAGTCGTTAACGGTGACAAGATCGAACTCCGCCTTGTCGGGGCAACGCTTCTTGTCCGGGATGTCAAAGGATTTTACGGACAGTGCTGTGACGAAATTTACGGACATAGGACACAACCTGGGAACTGGGAAGAGGGCGCATGGGGGTGGTGCCGGGCTTGTGTTGTGCCAGCCCCGACCTGGGGCCTGAGTGTACGAACAACCGGCATTTTTGCTGATGTCCCCCCTCAAGGCACGCACGTTCAACAGATCCGTGCTGACGTAATTCAACGTTAGCCCTCCGCCGCCGGAAGTCAACGGGTAACGCCCGGGAGCGTTCGGACGGGGCCGGTCAGCCGCCGCGGATGATCTTCCGCAGCCGCTCCAGGCGGGTGGAAATCTCGCGCTCGGCGCCATTGGCGGTTGGCTGGTAGTAGTCCCGGCCGACCAGGTCATCCGGCGGATATTGCTGCGTGGCAACGGCATGCGGGGCGTCGTGCGCGTACTTGTAGCCTTGCCCGTGCCCGAGCTGTTTGGATCCCGGGTAGTGTGCGTCCCGCAGGTGGGCGGGGATGCCGTTGCCCAGGCCGGCCCGGACGTCGGCGATGGCTTTGTTGATCCCCATGTACGCGGCGTTGGACTTCGGGGCGGTCGCCAGATGGACCACGGCTTCAGCCAGCACGATGCGGCCTTCAGGCATGCCGATCAGTTGCACGGCCTGGGCAGCAGCAACGGCGGTCTGCAATGCCGTGGGGTCGGCCATGCCAACGTCTTCCGCGGCCGAAATCACGATGCGGCGGGCGATGAACCGTGGGTCCTCCCCCGCTTCCAGCATGCGCGCCAGGTAATGCAGCGAGGCATCGACGTCGGAGCCCCGGATGGATTTGATGAAGGCGCTCGCTACGTCGTAGTGCTGGTCCCCTGCCCGGTCATACCTGACGGCTGCAACATCGAGGGCACGTTCGGTGTGCCGCAGTTCCACGGTGACGGGGCCGTCGTCGGCGTCGTCGGCATCACCGAAAGCCACGCCTGCCGCCGCCTCCAGCGCCGTCAGCGCGCGGCGCGCGTCGCCACCGGAAAGCCGGACCAGGTGGGCCAGCGCTTCATCGCTGAGCTCCACTTTCCCGTTCAGTCCGCGGGCATCGGTCGCGGCCCGCTGGACCAGTCCCTCAACGTCCGCATCCGTCAGCGGGCGGAGCGTCAGCAGCAGCGAACGGGACAGCAGCGGCGAGACCACGGAAAAGGAGGGATTCTCGGTGGTGGCGGCCACCAGCACCACCCAGCGGTTTTCGACGCCGGGCAGCAGAGCGTCCTGCTGGGCCTTGTTGAACCGGTGGATCTCGTCGAGGAAAAGGACAGTGGTGGTTTTGTAGAGGTCCCTCGCGGTGAGCGCTTCGTCCATGACGCGCCGCACGTCCTTCACGCCCGCGGTGATGGCGGAGAGCTCCACGAACTTCCGGCCGGGGCCTTTGGCGATCACATGGGCCAGCGTGGTCTTGCCGGTTCCCGGCGGACCCCACAGGATGAGCGACGTCGGTCCGGCCGGCCCGGCGGAGTCGGCCCCGGCGCCGGCAGCCAGCTGCCGCAGCGGGGACCCCTGTCCCAGCAGGTGCTGCTGGCCCACCACATCGTCGAGGGTCCGGGGCCGCATCCGGACCGCAAGGGGGCTCCGGGGCTGCGTCCGGCCGGCTGCCCGCCCGGAAACCGCCGAACCGGACGGCGCCGCTGTCCCGCCGTCGTCGTCGTCGTTATCCGGCCCCTGGCCAAAGAGATCATCCACATAGATAGGCTACGTCTAGTTCAATGACCCCACAGACAACGGAGACCAAGCCATGCCCACCCCAGAGTCCCGAGTGGCGTTTGTCTCCGGTACCCGGCTGCCGGGGTGGGTGGAGCGCTTCGCCGCAAGCCACGGCACCCTTACGGAAGAAGAGCCCGACGGCGGCCTGCAACTGTCCGCGGCCGACGGCGCCGTGGCGCTGCTGCACGCCCCCTGGCCGGCGGACGGCCGGCCCGGGACAGGAACCGACGCGGTGTCGCGGCTCGCGTCGCTGGCGGCGCAGTCCCGCACGCTCGGGTTGGTGCTTGTCCGCCGCGGCGGCTATTCCGTGGCGGTGGTCCGTGACGGCGCCGCCCTGGCATCCAAGACGGGCACACGGCATGTCCAGTCCAGGACCGCGGCCGGCGGCTGGTCCCAGCAGCGCTTCGCCCGGCGGCGAGCCAACCAGGCCGATGCCCTTGTCGAGGCCGTGGCGGAGCACGCCGGCCGGATCTTCGGCGGCCACCGGATCGAGTACCTGGCGCCGGGCGGCGACCGCACGCTGGCGGAGGAGGTTCTCGCCGAACCCGTGCTGAAACGCTACGCGGCGCTGACCCGGCTGCCGTTCCTGGACGTTCCGGATCCGCGCGCCACGGTGCTCAAGCGGGCGGCCGCAGACCTGTGTTCGGTGCGCATCCTGGTGACCGACCCGCCGGTTTAGCCCCGCGGCCGCCGTTACTCCTCGGGAGCCAGGATGACCGTGGCTCCGTTGAGATCCCGGCTGAAGCCCAGCTGGCAGGAGAGCCTGGAGCCGCACTCCCGGTAACCCTCGGCTTCGACGAGCAGTTCCAGTTCATCCTCGCTGCGCTCCCCCAGGGTGTCGAAGACCTCCTTCTCGAGGAAGACGTGGCAGGTGGCGCAGGAGGCAGTGCCGCCGCAGGAGGCGAGGACCGGAAGGTCGTTGTCACGCAGGGCCTCCATCAGGGTCTGGTCCGGTTCCCATTCGAGGTTGTGGGTGGAGCCCTCGCGGTCGACGACGGTGAGTTTGTTGTTGCTCATGGCGGTTCCTTAGATTCGGGCTGCTGCAAGGGCAGCGTCAGCGGGAGTGGGGTCAGCGGGAGTGGGGTCGTTGAGAATGGCGTCGATAAGGGGGATGCCGGGATCGGCTGCCAGCGTCGGGTCGATCCGCGTCCGCTGGGCAATCAGTTTCCTGGCCGGCCGGAAGTCGGCCAGGTTCGCGATGGTGTCGGCGGCGGCGAGCCGGCCGTCGCGGAGATAGACCACCGAGAACTTGCCGGTAGCGGGGTCGCCGCGCACGATGACGTCGTCGTCGGGGTGGCGCACCCCGGCAGTCTGCAGCCGGACCCCGTGCTGGACGGTCCAGAACCAGGGGATTTCCGGAGCTGCGGCGTCCTGGCGGGTGATGTGGGCGGCAACCCTGTCGGCCTGCGCCAGCGCGTTTTGGATGCATTCCAGTCGCTGGCTGGCGCCGTCAGTCGGGCTGGTGAACCGGGTGACGTCACCGGCGGCGTAGACCGCGGGGTCGGAAGTCCGGCCGTCCCCGTCCACCAGGATGCCGTCCCGGCACTCGAGCCCGGCGTCTGCGGCCAGCTCCTGGTTGGGCATCACCCCGATCCCGGCCAGTACGACGTCGGCGGGGAAGACGGTGCCGTCCGCCGTGATTACACGCTCGGCCCGTCCGACTCCTTCAATCGCTGTCACGGCGGCGCCAAAGACGAACCGGACGCGGTACTGTCCGTGCAGCCGTTCGAAGTGGTGCGATACAGGCGCTGAGGTCACGCGGCTCATCACACGGTCCTGAAATTCCAGCACCGTGACCTCGCAGCCTGCGGCGGCAGCGGCAGCCGCGACTTCCAGTCCGATGTAGCCTGCGCCGATGATGGCAACACGGGCTCCCCGAACCAGCCGCCGCTTGAGTCCGAGGGCGTCATCCCTTGTCCGCAGGGCCCGGACCCCGGGAAGACCCGCGCCGGGCACCGTCAGTGGCCTGGCCCGCGAACCCGTAGCGATGACGAGGCGGTGGTAGGCATGACGGCTGCCGTCTGACAGCAGGACTGTCCGGCCCTGCCTGTCGATGGAGTCCGCGGTGATGCCCGCCAGCCGGTCGATGTGCTTGTCCTGGTAGAACTTCTCCTTGCGCAGCACGGCCGACTCATCGGGCGAGCCGTCCTTCAGGAGTTCCTTGGAAAGCGGCGGACGTTCGTAGGGCGTCTCCTTCTCCGCGTCGAGCAACAGAATGCCGCCTTCCCAGCCCCGGGCACGGAGTCCCGCGGCGACGGCAACGCCGGAGTGTCCGGCACCAACGATCATGACCGGAGGAGTGGCTCCGATCTTCGGTTCCTGCTTCATCGGCTCACGCATTGGCCTGCTCCAGGTTCACGTGGAGGTGCTCCGGACCCGAGTTCGTCAGGTTGTTTCCACGCACGTATTCGATCGGCTTCTTGGGATCGACAGCCAGGGATCCCAGCTTTTCGGCGAGGAGCTTGACGGTGACCAGGACCTCGAGCCGCGCGAGGGGAGCCCCCAGGCAGCTGTGGACTCCGTGGCCAAAGCCGAGATGGCCGTCGGTGTTGCGGTCGATGTCGAAGCGCTCGCCGTCGGGATACTTGCTGCTGTCCCGGTTCGCGGCGGCGGGCAGCAGGCGGACAATGGCGCCGGCCGGAATTGTCACCCCGGCAATCTCCACTTCCTCCGTGGTGATCCGGCTGGCCCGCTGCACCGTGCCGCGGTAGCGGGCCAGCTCCTCGACAAAGAGGTTTGCGTCGTCCGGGTTCCGGCGGATCCGGTCCAGCAGCCCGGGCTGTTCGCTGAAGGCGCGAAACGCGTTGGCCAGCAGGATGGTGGTGGTGTCGTGGCCGGCGACGAACACAAAGGCGCAGAGTTCCTTGGCTTCCTTCTCACTGAGCAGGCCGCCCTTCCACATCCGGGCGATATGGCCGCCGACGGAATCGCTCTCCTCCCGGTAGAGGCGCTCCATGGTGTCCTTCAGGTAGGCAAAGAACTCGAAGGTGCTCTGCTCGTCGGTGCCGGTGCCCTGGGCATTGCGGGCGAGCCTGCCGAAGTAGCTGAAGGTTTCGTCGGACCAGAATTTCATCTTGTCGAAGTCCTCGGCCGGCACGTCGAGCAGGGCGCTGATGGTGGACATGCTGAGCGGGATGGCGTAGTCGTCCACGGCGTCGCCGCCGCGGGCGGCGAGCATCGGGGCCAGGTACTTTTCGGCGTTTTCGCGGACCCGGTCCTCGAAGCGGGCGATCGCCTTCGGGATGAAGGCCTGGGCAACGACCTGGCGCAGCCTGGTGTGGTTGGGGGCGTCGAACAGGGTGAGGAAGGTCAGCGGAACCGGGTCCACAACCTGGGAGGAGAAGACCTTCGGGGCCCGCATGGCCCGGCGGACGTCGTCGTACCGGGAAATGAACCAGACGTCCGAGACGGGTGAATGGGCCCGGAGTACGGGGGCGTTCTCCCGCATCCATTCGTAGTGTGCGTAGGGGTCGCCCTGCGTTCCGTCGTCGACGACCTTGAACGGAGCCATGCCCTCGGGCCAGCTCAGGTCGTGCGAATACGGGGGCAGTGTCGTGGCCTCGCCGGGCCGGGCCCCGGCGGCAGGTGCTGCTGAAAACTCTTTCGTGGCAGGAGACATCATTGTCCTTTGTCGAAGTTGGAGAACGTGATCCACGTCTCAACCAACAATGCCTACCGCTCCCCCGCCCCACCCATAGGCATTCCGATCATCGGTTGTGAAAGTCTGCGCAGCAGCATTCGAAGCCGGCCCTGCAAGGGGAAGGCTTAGCGCCTTGGCGCCTGCGCGGCCTTCAGGGCCCGGGAAATCCCGTGGGCGGCCGTCAGCAGCGCAGGGACGGTCAACGGAACGGCGGCTTCCCGACGCGGAACGATGGCATTGAGCGCTGCAGCGACAGTGTTGTCCGGGCCGAAGACGGGCACGGCGATGCCGGTCCACTCCAGGACGCCAATGCCTGGCGGCGCCACGTAGCCGCGCTGCCTGATTTCGGCCAAGTGCTTCCGGATGAGGGCAGGGTCGGTAATGGTCTCCGCGGTCACGGCCTCCAGCGGCCGCGACAGCACCTCGTCCTGGAAGGCAGGCGATGAGAAGGCCAGCAGGACGAGCCCGGATGAGGCGGCGTGAATCGGCATCCTCTGGGCAATGTGGGCCGCATCCAGGCTGGATTCAGGCGCGGACAGGCGCTCCACATAGAGCACCGTCCCGTGGTCCAGCACGGCCAGGGTGGTGTGCTGGTGCACGGCCGCCTGGACATCGCCCATAAAAGGCAGCGCCAGCTCATGGAGATTCAGTGCACGCGAACCCCGTGCGGCCAGCTCCCACATCCGCATCCCGGAGCGCAGGCTCCCGTCCGGCAGCCGCTCGATCAGGCCGTGAAGGACCAGATCGTCCACGAGACGGTGGGCGGTTGTCAGGGGAAGGCCCGCGCGGCGGGCGAGGCCGGAGAGCGTCATGGTCGGCAGGTCCCGGTCGAACGCGCTCATGAGCCGCACGACGCGGCTGATCACCGATTCACCGGTTGGTGAGTTGGCCATGGACCTCTCCGGCCCGTCGCCCTAGCCGGCGTCCACGCCGGCCCTGCGGTCCACACCGCGGGCGGCTGCGAGCCTGGCGATGTCGCGGCCCGCCCGGTAGCCGAACACGAGGGCAGGCCCAATGTGCGAGCCGTAGCCCGGGTAGCCGCCGCCGAAAACGCTCACCGCGGCCGCGCCAACGGCAAGGAGGCCCGGAATGGCAGTTCCTTCGGCGGTGACAGCTTCGGACCGTTCGTTGACGCCGACTCCGGCGAAGGTGCCCAGGTCGCCCATCTGGATCTTCGCGGCGTAATACGGGCCCTTGCCGACCGGGGCGAGGTTCGGATTCGGCTTGTGTTCAAGGTCGCCCCGGAAGTGGTTGTACAGCGTGGAGCCGCGGCCAAACGCCGGATCCTCACCGCGCTCCGCTCCCGGATTAAACTCAGCCACGGTCGCCGCGAGGCCCGTGGGGTCGATGCCGAGCTTTCCGGCCAGTTCCGCCAGGGTGTCCGCCTTGACCAGGTACCCGGTCCGGTAGAAATAGCCGCGGGGCATCGGCCAGGGCTTGGCGTAGCCGATGCCGTATTTGTGCATTGTCTTCGCATCGCCGATCACGTAGCCAAACGTCTTGTCCTCGTCCTTGTTGTGCCCGATCATGGCTCCGCCGAAGTCGTGGTAGCTCAGCGCCTCGTTTCCGAAGCGCTTGCCGTGACGGTCGACGGCGATCAGGCCGGGCAGTCCGATCGCCCGCAGGTGCGGAAAGAGCCGCTGCTTGCCGTTGAGGTACTTGAACACGGTCACCGGGGCCCAGGAGCCCACGCTGAACACCGAATCGTCGATGTGCCCGCCGGCACTGATCGCCAGGGTGGCGGCATCCCCTCCGTGGCCCACGGTCGGCGTGAAGTGGTCGTCGCCGTCGGCGTCGTGCGGAAAATACTGCTGCCGAAGTTCCTTGTTGCCGGAAAAGCCGCCGGCGGCGAGGATCACACCGAGCCGGGCCGTCACCGTGGCGGCATGCTCACCGCCGATCACGGCGCCTGTGATGGTTCCGGCGTCGTCGCGGGTCAGTGAAAGGGCGGGTGAAGAATTCCACAGGCGCACGCCCAGGTCACCGGCGCTCTTGACCATTCGGCTCATCAGGGCGTTGCCGTTGGAGCGGAGGACGGGACGCTTGTACCGGGCGGCGTCGGCCCACGTGCGCAGCAGCTTCTTCGCCACATAGACGAACGAGCTGACCGACTGGTTCACGTGGAAGAACTCGTTGATGTCGGGTCCGACCTGGGGCATATAGCCGAACACGGTGTAGGAACTCATGTACGGCTGCATCAGGAGCCGCTTGTCCCCGAGCACCCGTGCGTCAACATCCTGGGGCAGGATGGCACGGCCGGACAGCTTGGCCCCCGGCAGGTCCATCTGATAGTCCGGGGATTTCTCCGGGTAGGTGAACTTGACCTCGGTTTCGTTCTCGAAAAAGGAGATCGCCTCAGGCACGGTATCCAGGAAGTCCCTGACGCCTGCTTCGTTGTACGTCTCCGGGGCAAGGCTTTTCAGGTACGTCTCGGCGTCCTCCCGGGTGTCCCCCTGCGCCACGCCCTGCTTGTTGCCGGGGACCCATGCCCAGCCGGCGGAAATGGCGGTGGTTCCGCCGAAGTACTGCTCCTTTTCCGCAACGATCACGGTCAAGCCCTGCGAAGCGGCTTTCAGCGCTGCGGCCATCCCGGCCACGCCGGAGCCGACGACGAGGACATCACAGACAGTCTCGCTCCTGGTTCCTGCCGTGCTCATGGTTCCTGTCTTGCTCATTTGGTTCCTGCTCCGTTCAGTCGGCTGCCCGCATCCTCGCGGCAGCCGGGTGGAAGGCTAAAGCCCCAGTAGAGCCGGTGGCACCGGCACCCGGGAGGAGGATTACCATTGAGCGGGAATCCTGAGGAGGAAGCGTGGCCAATTCCGCATCGGGCGAGTCGATCATCGGCCGCTTCGTGAAGATCGTGAGCGCGTTCGACGACCGGCACACCTCCATGAGCGTCGCCGAACTGGGGCGCCGGACCGGACTGCCCGTGACCACGACCTACCGGCTGGTCAACGATCTGCTGCTCGAACGGCTCCTCGAACGCGAACCCGGCGGTGATATCCACATCGGCACCCGGATGTGGGAACTTGTTTCCCGCGGATCCAAGATGCTGGGACTGCGGGAGGCTGCCCTGCCGTTCATGGAGGACGTCCAGGCAGTAGTGCAGCACTCCACCACCCTGGGCATCCTTGATTCGGACGAGGTCCTGTACATCGAGCGGCTGGGCTCCGACAAGACCATCGTCGACATCACCAAGATCGCCGGCAGGCTGCCGGTGCACGCAACGTCCTCGGGCCTGGTTCTGCTGGCACATTCCCCCGCCGCCTATCAGGACAGCTTCCTTGCCCGGCCCCTGACGAAGTTCACCGAAACCACCCTGACCGATCCAGCTTTGCTTCGCCGCCATCTGGCCGAGATCAGGCAGCGCGGGTTCGCTGCCATGCCGGGCGTGATCGTGCCCGAATCCAGCGGCATCGCCGTCCCCGTCTTTGGGCCCGACAATACCGTCCGCGCCGCCCTCAGCGTGGTGGTGCCCCGCAACGAGGAGAACGCGGCCGCCCGGGTCCCCGTCCTGCTGGCCGCCGCCCGGGGTATTTCCAGGGCACTCGGCTGGCGGGGCGAGCTGAAGGGCACCCTTAGGCAGAGTCACTGAACAGAGCCACCTAAAATTGGTTCTTGCCGTTCATCGGCAATCGTGTGGTTCCGATCACAGCTCCCCTGCCACTCTGGCTAGGACGCAGCGAAGAGGCTGCAGGAGCACGAGGAGCACCCCATGAATCCCACACTGAACCGAGTGGCCGGAAAGACCGCCGTCGTCACCGGAGGCCGCGGCGACCTGGGCGGCGCCACCGCCGCCCTCCTGGCTGAACACGGCGCGGTCGTTGCCAGCCTGGACGTTGCCGGTATCCCGGCCGCCGCGGCCCACGCAAACATTCACCAGTACGACGTCGATGTCACCAGCGAGGCCAGCGTCGCCGATGCGATCAGCCGGGTCTGCGACGAACTGGGCACGCCGGACATCCTGGTGAACGCCGCCGGAATCATCGGCCCCGCCGGCGCCTCGCACACGGCTTCCGTCTCGGATTTTGACACGATCTTCAACGTCAACGTCAAGGGCGTCTGGCTGATGACCAAGCACGTTGTCCCCGGCATGATCGAAAAGGGCACCGGCAGCATCGTCAACTTCTCTTCCATCCACGGCATCACCGGCGGCCGGAATGTGCCGCTGTACCACGCCACCAAAGGCGCCGTCCGGCTCCTGAGCAAGTCGGATGCGGCGGCTTACGGAAGTTACGGGATCCGGGTGAACTCCATCCACCCCGGATCGATGGACACCCGGATGAGCCGCCGCTCGGCCGAACAGTCCGACATCGGCGCCGAGGCCTACTACAAGCAGCTGGTCGGCTCCAATCCGCTGCCCCGCCAGGGCCAGCCGGACGAGATCGCCTACGGCGTGCTGTACCTGGCGTCCGACGAATCGCGCTTCACCACGGGCTCCGAGCTCGTGATCGACGGCGGCTACACCGCCGTCTGACCCGGCTCCCCGCCGTCTGACCCAGCCGCATCCGGCCGCGGCAGCCCCTGCGCAAATCATGCGCAGACATTCTTCCTCCTGAAAGGCACCACCCATGAAATTCGTCAGCGGAACCGCAGCAGAGAACTACGACGTCGTCGTCGTTGGTTCCGGCGCGGGCGCACTCACCGCGGCGGCCACCGCCGCCCGTGCCGGCAAGTCCGTCGTCGTCCTCGAAAAAAGTGAACTGCTGGGCGGCACCTCCGCCGTCTCCGGCGGCATGCTCTGGGTGGCGGACAACCACCACGCCCGGAAGGCCGGCATTGCCGATTCCAAGGAGGCGGCGGCGGAGTACGTGCGTGCCGTGGCCCGCGGACGCGGCCGCGAGGAACTCCTCGACGCGGCACTGACCTACGGGGACCGGATGCTCCGCTTCGTGGAGGAGGAATGCGGCGTCCGCTTCATCTTCCTCAACAACTTCCCCGACTACAGGCAGGACCTGCCCGGCGCCATGGAGGGCGGCCGCACGGTGGAGCCCGAGCTGTTCAACAGCAAGGAAGCCCTGGGCGGTCTCAAGGAGCACGTACGCAGCGACGGCCGGGCGCCGTTCACTATGCAGGAATACGAGAGCTGGGGCGCCTTCACCAAATTCCCGTGGGACGAACTGGCCGGCCGCCAGGACGAAGGGCTCGTGGCCAAAGGGCAGGCCCTCATCTCCATGCTGCTGGCCAGCGTGGTCCGCGACGGTGCCGCGCTCGTCACCGGAGCACGGGGGCACCGGCTGCTCACCGACGGCGGCCGGGTGACCGGCGTCGAACTGGAATCCGGCGAAACCTTCCGTGCGAACGACGGCGTGGTGCTGGCCACCGGCGGCTTCGAGTGGGATAGGGCACTGGCCGACGCCATGCTCGCCTCACGGCTGTACACGATGTGCTCGCCGCCCTCGAACACCGGCGACGGGCTGCGGATGTCGCAGCGCATCGGCGGCCAGACCCGCGGCACCCGCGAAGCCTGGTGGGCGCCGATGTCCGTCACCGGCGACACGCGCGACGGGCAGCCCGTGGGCACCCTGCTCCGCTTCGAACGTCAAGGCCCCGGATCGATCATGGTGAACCGCCACGGGCGCCGGTTCGCCAACGAGTCGCAGAACTACAACGACCTTGCCCGGAGCCTGCAGTCCTGGGACTCCGCCGCGAACCGGACCCTCAACACTCCGGCCCACGTGGTTGTAGATCACGGCTACCTGGAGCGCTACGGCATCCTGGCACACCGCGCCGGCCAGCCTACGCCGGCCTACCTGATCGAGGCAGCAACCCTCGCGGAGCTGGCCGCCAAGATCAACGTACCGGCGGAAAACCTCACTGCGACCGTGGCCCGGTTCAACGAGTTCGCGGTCAAGGGCGAGGACCCCGACTTCGGCCGCGGCGAGAGCGCCTACGACAAGTACTGGGGCGACGACGGCAACCCATGGCCGAACCCCTCGCTCGGCCCCCTCCGGTCCGGACCGTTCTACGCGCTGGAAGTGGTCAACGGCGCTTTCGGCACCAACGGCGGTGTGGCGACCGACGGGCTGGCCCGGGTGCTCGACGTCGACAACCGGCCCATCCCGGGCCTGTTCGCCGCCGGCAACACCACGGAAAATGCCTACGCCGCAGGCTACCCCGGCGCCGGGGCCACCCTTGGACCGATCATGACCATGGGCTACCTCGCCGGACGCACCATCGCCGGCCAGTCACCGGATTACCGCTCCGCGGAGCAGCCCGCCGAACAGGCTGGGCCAACCATGGAACTGGTGGGTGCCTGAGATGATCCGCCACACCGTGCTCTTCAAGTTCAAGCCGGGCTTCCCGCCCGCCGACAAGCAGGCCTGGATCAACGGCCTCAACAACATGACCGGCAAGATCCCCGGCATGCTCAGCCTCAGCCACGGCGCGGATGTCCTCAACACCGAGCGCTCCTTCGACTACGCCATTGTGGCCGACTTCGAAACGGTCGAGGACATCGCGGTGTACAACACGCACCCGCTCCATGAGCCGCTGAAGGCGTACTCGTTCCCCAACAGCCAGCAGATCCTTTCGGTGGACTTCCACCTCGGGGAAGACCCCTGCGGCCACCGCTAAGACAACGCAGTCTTAAGGAGATCCCCATGCAGTCTGCATCCACAACTCAGCCCGCAACGCAGCCGGCCCTGCAGTCGGCCCCGCGGAAAACGCCGGGCAAGGCAGCCCTGGCATCGTTCCTGGGCAGCACGCTGGAGTACTACGACTTCTTCATCTACGGAACCGCCGCCGCCCTCGTGTTCCCGCACCTGTTCTTCCCTTCCGCCGACCCTGCCATCGGCCTGATCGGCGCCTTTGCCACCTTCGGCGTCGCCTACGTAGCGCGGCCGGTCGGAGGCCTGGTGATGGGCCACTTCGGCGACAAACTGGGCCGGAAGAAGATCCTGCTGCTGACCCTGGGCATCATGGGACTGGCATCGCTGGGCATCGGGTTCCTGCCCACCTACGAGCAGGTCGGCGTCTGGGCGCCGATCCTCCTGGTGGCCGGGCGGCTCGCGCAGGGCTTCTCCGCCGGCGCGGAATCGGCCGGCGCCTCCACCCTCACCCTGGAACACTCGCCCGAAGGCAAACGCGGCTTCTTCACCAGCTTCGTGATGACGGGCTATGCCTCCGGCATGGTGCTGGCCACCCTCGTGTTCATTCCGGTCACGGCCCTGCCGCAGGAAGCGATGATGAGCTGGGGCTGGCGCATCCCGTTCTGGCTCTCCATCGTGGTCCTGGCCATCGCCTACTGGGTGCGGACGCACCTGGACGAAACACCGGTCTTCGAAGAGGCACAGGAGCACCAGCAGGTCGCCCCGATGCCGCTCAAGGAAGTACTCAGGTTCCAGGGCGCTGATGTGCTGCGCGTTGTGGGCATGTCGATCATGTCCGTCATGCAGACCATCTTCACGGTCTTCGGACTGGCGTACGCCACCTCCACCGCAGGCTTTGACCGCGCTTCCATCCTGACCGTCAATGCCGTAGCCATCGGGCTGTCGATGTTCGCCATGCCGCTGGCCGCGAAGCTCTCGGACCGGGTCGGACGGCGCCCCCTGCTGCTGACCGCCGCAATCGGCTGCTCGATCACCATCTTCCTGTACTTCCTTGCACTGTCCTCCGGCAACATCGTCCTGGTTTTCGTGGCCGCTTTCCTCAATATGACGGTGCTGTACTCGGGCTTCAACGGCATCTGGCCCTCGTTCTTCGCCGAACAGTTCGCCGCCCCGGTTCGCTACACCGGCATGGCGATGGGAAACCAACTGGGACTCGTCCTGGCCGGCTTCGCCCCGATGATCGCCGGCATGCTCCTGACCCCGGGCGTCACCGGCTGGGTTCCCGTGGCTGTCTTCGGGACGGTGTGCATGCTCGTCGCAGCAGCCTCGGTGTACTACTCCCGGGAGACGTACAGGACGCCGATCGAGGAACTGGGTGCTCCTTACCTGACCGGTACCGCCCGCCGCCGGGAGCTGCAAAACCTGTGACTCCGACCGACAGCCCGAAAGGAACCACCATGCCCGTGGAGGCAACCCCAGCAACCGCGACAACTGTTGACGGCGGCGAGTTGGCCGCCTCCCCGTGGGTCGGGCTGCACTACGCCACCGAAAGCTATGCGACCGAAGGAACCTAGCAGCCGGTGAGGTGCCGCTTCGGCCGCTCCTGCCGGTAAAGGTAGCGGCCGGCTTCCCGGAAGCCGGCCCGGGCATACAGTTCCCGGGCACCGGAATTGGCCGCTGTCACCAGCAACCAGTACCCGTCCAGCCCTTGCGCCGCCCCCGCCCCCAGCAACGACCGCAGCACCCGGTTTGCGTAGCCGCGGCGCCGGGCATCCGGACGGGTTGCCATGCAGTACAGGCCGCCCCTGCTGTCTGCCCCGCCGGGAGGAACCGCAAGGCGTCCGACGGCGGCGGGCACGCCGTCGTCGTCCCTCACCATCGCGTACAGCGACCGGCAGCCTTCGAGGATTCCGCGGGCAGTGGCGAGGGATTCCCCGTCACCGCGGCCGTCAACGCGCCACCAAAGCCGCAGCCACTCCTCCGTCGGCTGTGCCGAGAGCTCGACGCCGGCGTCAGGTGCCGGCGCATCCCCGCCGGCACCCCGCACGAGGATCAGGGTCTCGGACTGGCGGGTGAAGCCTTCCTCATCGAGGACCGCATTCAGCGCGGAGCTCCGGGCATCGTCGAAGACCTGGAAGATCACGGGCAACCGGCGGTTGCGGTACCAGGCGCGCGCCTCCCGGAGCAGGGCCAGCCGTTCGTGCGGGCTTCCCTCCGGCTCCGAGCGTGGCCAGATGGAATTTGCACGCTGGGTCACGCCGCCGGCGGCGCGAAGAACCCACCCGCCGAATTCCTCCCGGTCGGGAGCGGGCCAGGCGGCGTCCATAAATGCCTCCAGGGCGGGGGTCGTCTGCCGTTCCATCGGCCTCCTTTTTAACGGCTTGGGGACAGCAAAGGCTCCCCGGTTTCCCGGGGAGCCTTGCTGACGATCAGTCCACTCTACTTGGCTGCGTCGTCGTCCTTCTTGGGGGCCTGTTCCGCCTTCTTGGCCTCGGGCTTGAAGTCAACGCCGGCCTCCTTGCGCTGCTGCGCCGTGATCGGCGCCGGAGCTGCCGTCAGCGGGTCGTAGCCGCCGCCGGACTTCGGGAATGCGATGACGTCGCGGATTGACTCCACGCCGGCCAGCAGGGCTACAACGCGGTCCCAGCCGAAGGCGATGCCTCCGTGCGGCGGAGCGCCGAACTTGAAGCCCTCCAGGAGGAAGCCGAACTTCGTCTCGGCGTCTGCCTTGTCCAGGCCCATGAGTTCGAACACGCGTTCCTGCACGTCGCGCTCGTGGATACGGATGGAGCCGCCGCCGATTTCGTTGCCGTTGCAGACAATGTCGTAGGCGTACGACAGGGCCGATTCCGGGTCCTGGTCGAAGGAGTCCATGAACTCGGGCTTGGGCGAGGTGAAGGCGTGGTGGACGGCAGTCCACTGGCCGGCACCAACGGCCACGTCGCCCGAGGCCACTGCTGCGGCGGCAGGCTCGAACATCGGGGCATCCACAACCCAGCAGAATGCCCAGTCGGAGGGGTTGATCAGGCCGGTGCGGTGTCCGATTTCGACACGGGCGGCGCCGAGGAGTGCACGGGCGGGGGTCTTCTCTCCGGCGGCGAAGAAGATGCAGTCCCCGGGCTTGGCGCCGACGGCGTCGGCCAGGCCGGAGCGCTCGGTGTCGGTGAGGTTCTTGGCCACGGGACCGGCCAGTTCGCCGTCCTCCTTGTAGAGCACGTACGCGAGGCCCTTGGCGCCGCGCTGCTTGGCCCATTCCTGCCAGGCGTCCAGCGCACGGCGTGCCTGCGATGCACCGCCCGGCATGACTACGGCACCGACGTAGGGTGCCTTGAACACGCCGAAGTTGGTGTCCTTGAAGAATTCCGTGAGTTCGGTCAGTTCCTGGCCGAAACGAAGGTCCGGCTTGTCCGAGCCGTAGCGCGCCATGGCGTCGGCGTACGTGATGCGCTGGATGGGCGTCGGGATTTCGACGTCGATCAGCTGCCACAGGGCTTTGACGATGCTTTCGCCGAGCGAAATGATGTCATCCTGCTCCACGAAGCTCGCTTCGATGTCCAGCTGGGTGAATTCCGGCTGGCGGTCGGCGCGGAAGTCCTCATCGCGGTAGCAGCGGGCGATCTGGTAGTACTTCTCGAAGCCGCCCACCTGAAGGAGCTGCTTGAAGAGCTGCGGGGACTGCGGCAGGGCGTACCAGGAACCCGGTGCGAGGCGCGCGGGGACCACGAAGTCGCGGGCGCCTTCCGGCGTCGAACGCGTCAGCGTGGGGGTCTCGATCTCAACGAAGCCGTCCTGGTGGAGCAGCTCGCGTGCCACACGGTTCGCTTCCGAGCGCAGGCGCAGGTTGCGGGCGGGGCCCGGGCGGCGCAGGTCCAGGTAGCGGTGCTTCAGGCGTGCTTCCTCGCCCACCTCGACGTGCTCGTCGATCTGGAAGGGCAGCGGATCGGAGGTGTTGAGGATGGTCACCTTCTCGGCAATGACCTCGATCTCACCGGTGGCCAGTGCCGGGTTTTCGTTGCCCTCGGGGCGCTGGGAAACCGTACCGATGATCTGGAGCACGTACTCGTTGCGGAGCCCGTGGAAGACCTCTTCTTCGCGGACTACCACCTGGGCGACGCCTGAGGCATCGCGCAGGTCAACGAATGCCACACCACCGTGATCACGACGCCGACCCACCCAGCCGGCCAGGGTAACGGTTTGTCCAATGTGCTCGGAGCGAAGGGATCCGAGGTCATGTGTGCGCAGCACAGCTTACCTTTCAGAAGGAAGACAGAGATGATGTTGAATGGGACCGTTGCGGGAACAGCCCCGTTCGAGTTTACCCGTTGGAAAGGCTTCCCTTCCGCCATGCAGACCCACCAACGGCTTCAGCGCCGGCTCGGCGTGTTTGACGCCACCGCCATCGGACTCGGCTCCATGCTTGGCGCCGGCGTGTTCGTTGTCTTCTCCCCGGCCACGGCACTGGCCGGCCCGCTGATGATTGTCTCGGTCCTGGTGGCGGGCGCCATTGCCTACTGCAACGCTGTGGCGTCGGCCCAGCTGGCCGCCAAGTACCCGGCCAGCGGCGGGACCTATGTCTACGGCCGCAAACAGCTCGGCGAATGGCCGGGCTTCATCGCCGGCTGGGGATTTGTCACGGGGAAGACGGCGTCGTGCGCGGCCATGGCCCTGACCTCCGGCCATTATGTGGCACCCGGCTTCGCCACGCCGCTGGCCGTGGCCGCCGTCGTGGTGCTCACGGGTGTCAACCTGATGGGCATCACCCGCACCGCCCTGTTGACAAGAATCCTGCTCGCCATCGTCCTTGGCACCCTGGTGTTTGTGACGGTTGCGGGCATTGCGGGGCCGCATCCGGAACCGGCCGGTCCCGTCACAGGCCCGGGCAGCGCCTGGGGGATCCTCCCGGCCGCCGGCCTGATGTTCTTCGCCTTCGCCGGCTACGCCCGGATCGCCACGCTCGGCGAAGAGGTCAAGGATCCCGCCCGCACCATTCCGCGGGCCATCCTGGCCGCGCTGGCCGCAGCGTTCACGATCTATCTGGCACTCGCCGTGCTGCTGCTCTGGCACCTGTCCCCGGGGCGGCTGGCGGAATCGCTGTCGCCGCTGCTCGACGCCGTAACGTCCTCCGGTCTGGCCGCAGGCGCCCCGGTGGTGCAGGCAGGGGCAGCCGCGGCCTGCCTGGGCGCGCTGCTGGCACTGATCACCGGGGTTGGCCGTACTGCGTTGGCAATGGCGAGGGAGCGGGACCTGCCCTCTGCCCTGGCCCGGGTGGGCGGGCAGCATACGGTCCCGTTCGTCGCGGAGCTGTCGGTAGGAGCGGCCGTGATTGTGCTGCTCCTGACGGCGGACGTGCTGACCGTTGTGGGTTTCTCGAGCTTCGGTGTGCTGATCTACTACTCGGTCACGAATGCCGCAGCCTTCACCCTGGCCGAACGGCCGCGCACCGCGCCCCGGTGGCTGAATGCGGCGGGTTTCGTTGGTTGCCTGATTCTTGCCGTCACGCTGCCGTTGGCCTCCGTGGCGGGCATGGCGGCCGTGCTGGCAGCCGGAGTTGCCGGCCGGTTCCTGGTGCTGCGGCTACGGAAGCTGCCGCCTAGGACTTAAGGATGCGGACGTGCAGGTCCTCGGCCGAGGGCGTCCAGGTCGCGGGATCGGCGTCCGTCTGCTCGCCTGAACGGATGTCCTTAACCTGGTGTTTACCGTCGTCGTCCGTGAACCAGACGAACGGGATGCCCCGGCGGTCGGCGAACTTGATCTGCTTGCCGAATTTTTCCGCCTTGGCGGCAACCTCGGTGGATATCCCCCTGCTGCGCAGCTGTGCCGCGACGTCCTGGGCAGCGCCCCAGCTGCCGTCGTTGTTCAATGCGACGAGCACTGCCGTGGGCACCGAACGGGTTGCCTGGGCCAGGTCCTGGCTCAGAATCCTGGAGACGAGACGCGTGACGCCGATGGACAGGCCGACGCCCGGGAATTTGCGGTTGCCCTTGCTCGCCAGCGCGTCGTAGCGCCCGCCGGAGCAAATGGAGCCGAGCTGTTCGTGGCCCACCAGGACGGTCTCCACCACGGTTCCGGTGTAATAGTCCAGGCCACGGGCGATGCTGAGGTCCGCCACCACCTTGCCCGGAGCACGCTGCACGGCGGCCGCAATGACCTGCTCGAGCTCGTTCAGGCCTTCCTCGAGCAACTCGTCCTTGACGCCCAGCGCGCGGACCATTTCCACGAACGACGTGTCCTCAGTGCGGATGCCGGCAAGGCTCAGGGCGGCCTGCGCCTGGTCCTCGGTGGCCCCCAGCTCTGTTTTGAGCAGCTCGGCCACCTTTGCAGGGCCGATCTTCTCGAGCTTGTCGATGCTCCGCAGCACCCCGGCGGTGTCCGTCAGGCCGATCCCGCGGTAGAAGCCTTCCGCAAGCTTGCGGTTGTTGATGCGCAGGCGGAAGTCGGGAATGGGCAGGGCGCTCAACGCTTCGGCGATCACCAGCGCGATTTCGACGTCGTAACGGAACGGCAGGTCGCCGTCGCCGACGATGTCGATGTCCGCCTGGGTGAACTCACGGGCGCGGCCCTCCTGCGGACGTTCACCGCGCCACACCTTCTGTATCTGGTAGCGGCGGAACGGAAACGCGAGGTAGCCGGCGTTCTCCACCACGTACCGGGCGAACGGCACCGTCAGGTCAAAGTGCAGGGCCAGGGAGTGGTGGTCGCCCTTGGCAGCCTTGGATTCTTCGCCTTCGTCCTCCTGCAGGCGGCTGAGTCCGTACACTTCCTTGTCGATCTCACCCTTGCGGAGCAACTGACCCACGGTTTCCACTGCGCGGGTTTCGATCGAGGAGAAACCGTGCAGCTCAAAGACGCGCCGCAGGGTGTCCAGCACATGCAGCTCCACCAGCCGCTCCTCGGGAAGCCACTCGGGGAATCCGGACAGGGAGGCGGTGCGTGCCATGGTGGATTTTCTCCTCAGGTAACAGAAGGCTGGAGTCCGCTGCGCGGTCATCCGATTCCGCCATGTGATCAAAAAGCGGCGGTAAAGGCGGGAGTCCAGCCAGTCATGCATAAACTATGTGCGGCAGTCAGTTTATGCTTTCGGCGCCAGCAACTCTAATGGAGCGGGGCCGGAGCATCGTCTGCCGCTTGCTGCCGGACACCGGACGTCGCCCTTGGCCCGTTTGGCGGGCCGGCCCGACAACCAGGAGGACTTTTGGCGGCCAGTTCACGGAGCGCCCGCGAAGCAAAGCGGCGCATCCTGCAAATGGAAGCGAAACGCGAGCTGCGGCGGCAGCAGGAGAAGCGCCGCAAACGCGACAATCTCCTCGCTGCAGGCGCGGGTGCCGCGGCACTGCTGCTCGCCGTCGTCCTCCAACTCACCGTCTTTGCCAGCAACCCGACCGAGGACGAGTACGCTGCTGCACAGGCCGGGTTGACCAGTCCGTCGGCAACCCCGACAACGCCGGCCACCAACGCCGCGAACATCCCGAAACCGGAGACAGCGGCAGGCAAGGTTTTCACCGGTGAGCTTAAGCTGAACAGCGGTGCGCTGGGCGTTGAGCTGGACGGAACCAAGGCTCCCCAGGCGGCCGCGGTCTTCAAATCGCTGGCAGACGAGAATTACTACAGCGGAATCAGCTGCCACCGGCTGACCACCGGCGAAACCTTTGGAGTGCTGCAATGCGGTTCCAAAACCGCAGACGGCCAGGGCGACCCTTCCTACACCTGGGGACCGCTGGAAAATACTCCGGCAGACAACAAATATCCGGCCGGATCCATTGCTGTGGCGCGCACCGGCGGCAACGCCTACGGTAACGGCACCCAGTTCTTCATCGTGTACAAAGACACTGTCATTCCGGCTGACGAGGCCGGCGGGTACACGATCGTAGGCAAGGTGACGTCCGGACTTGACGTGGTAACGAACATCGCGGCCTCCGGTATTAAGACGGGCGGAAGCGCAACAGACGGCGCTCCTGCGGAACCAGTCACGATAGACTCGTTCTCTCTGAAGTAACCAGCCCCCGGCCTCCACGCGGCGGGTGCAGGTATTTCCCTCCAAGCGAAAGACTTTTAGCGGTGACAGACAGTCAGAAATCCGACGAAACAGTAACAGCAGCTGCCGACGAGGCCGGGACCGAGGCTCAGGTGGTTGACGGCGCGCAGGCGGCCGGCAACGACGCAGCAGCCGAGGCCACGTCCGACGCACAGTCAACAGCCCAGGAAAGCCCCGAAGCGGAGGCTCCCGCGGCTGGCGACGCTCCCACCGAGGCACCCGAAGCGGAGGAGGCGCCGGCAGCTGAGGCACCGGCCGCCGAAGAGGCTGCGGCTGAGGTAGTTCCCGCGACCGAAGAGGCTGCGGCTGAGGTAGCTCCCGCGACCGAAGAGGCTGCGGCCGAGGAAGTTCCCGCCGCTGCCGCTGCGCCGCGTCCTGCACCGCGTCCGGCCCCGTCGCCGGCCGCATTTGCGGCGAGGCCCAAGGCTGCTTCTTCTCCCGTGACTCCGGTCCCCGCTCCCGTGTCTTCGGCGGTATCGCTGGCGGAGGCTGCACGGTGGGGCCGGGTCGAAGGGGACGGACACGTTTTCCTGACCATCGACGGCGCCGAACACCCGGTGGGCCAATACCCGGGCGTCAGCGACGACGAAGCGCTGGGTTACTTTGCCCGGAAGTACGACGACGTGGTGGCCCAGATTGTTCTCCTGGAACAGCGCGTGAGCTCCAAGGCGCCCACGACCGACATGCAGAAGACCGTGACGCACCTGCGCGAGCAGCTGGCCGAACGGAACATGGTGGGTGACCTCCGCGCAGCCGAAGCCCGTCTCGACACGCTGTCCACCCAGATCACCGAGCTCGAAAAGGCCGAAAAGGCTGAACACGACGCCGTGCGTGCCGCCGAGCTGGCCGCCCGCGAAGCAATCGTGGCGGAAGCGGAAGAAATTTCCGGACACGATCCTGCGCAGATCCAGTGGAAGACCTCCAGCGCCCGCATGAACGAGCTCTTCGAAAGCTGGAAGACAGCGCAGAAGAACGGCGTCCGCCTGGGCCGCAGCAACGAGGATGCCCTCTGGAAGCGGTTCAGGGCAGCACGGACGGTCTTCGACCGCCACCGCCGGGCGTACTTCTCGCAGCTGGACAGCAACAATTCCGCAGCCAAGGCTGCCAAGGAAAAGCTGATCACTGAAGCCGAGGCACTCTCCTCCTCCACCGACTGGGGCTTCGCCGCCGGCGAATACCGCCGGCTGATGGACGAATGGAAGGCCTCACCGCGCGCCAGCCGCAAGGACGACGACGCACTGTGGGCCCGGTTCCGCGCCGCCCAGGATGTCTTCTTCACCTCCCGCCAGGCAGCCAACGACGAGATCGACCAGGAGTACGGCGCCAACCTGACCGTGAAGGAAGCCCTTCTGGTCGAGGCCAACGCCCTGCTGCCCATCAAGGACCTGGCCGCCGCCAAGAAGGCCCTCCAGTCCATCCGTGACCGCTGGGAGGAAGCCGGCAAGGTTCCCCGTGCGGACATGGGCCGGATCGAAGCCGGCCTCCGGAAGGTGGAGGACGCCGTCCGCCACGCCGAGGACGAAAACTGGAAGCGGTCCAACCCGGAGACCAAGGCACGGACCAACAGCGCCCTGTCGCAGCTGGAGGCCGCCATTGCGGGGCTGAAGGAAGACCTCGAGAAGGCTGAAAAGGCCGGCGACCAGCGCAAGATCAAGGCCGCCCAGGATGCCCTCGAGGCCCGCCAGGCGTGGCTGGACCAGATCTCGCGCTCGGCCAGCGAACTGTCGTAGCCACTCAGGCTGGCAAGCACAGGCCCCCTTCCGGTTATCCACATATCCGGAACGGGGCCTGTACGCGTTTGGGGCTGCAGGAAAAGATGGCTGCATGGCTACCTCGTCCCCAGTCCCCGCAAATGTCAGAAGCGCAGACACCGGGTCTGTTGAGCTCTATTCGCCGGGTGCCGTGTTCTCGTGGCCCGAGCTGCAGGCCATGGCTGCCGACGGTGTCCTGAGCCAGCTCTATCAACGCGGGTACATGCTGCCCGGCACGGCCACCACCCCGCAGCTGCGTGCACGCGCCGCCTCATTCGCTGTCCCGCCGGGAATCAGGCAGCGTGTCGTGGCAGGCCGGATGACGGCGGCGTGGATCTACGGGTGCGCCGCGGAACCGGACCGGCTGGCACTGCTGGTGGATGCCACCCGGCGTGTCTCCAGCCTGAGATCCACCAGGGGCTGCACCCTGCACGAGGTCAGGCTCGGCCCGTTCGACGTTGTCAGCCTCGGCGGGCAGATGGTTTCCAGCCCGCTGCGGACGGCGCTGGACATCGCACTGCACGTGGACGCTGAGCGGGCGTTGCCGGCCCTGCGCAAGATGCTGGCAAGTCCGGAGCTGGACGTCAGGCTGCGGCTGCTCACCCTCGCCGTCGAAGCCACTCCCCGGGTTCCGTACAAGAAGGCAGCGCTGGAAATATTGTCGGCCCTGCATCCCGAGCCCGGTTAGCAGCCCGGCAGTTAGCCGCGCCGCCGGTTTCCGGTGGTTCGGTAGACGTCGAACACGCCATCGATGCGACGCACAGCGCTGAGCACGTGGCTCAGATACTTGGGATCGCCCATCTCGAACGCGAACTTCGAGATGGCTACCCGGTCAGTCGAGGTGTGCACACTGGCGGCCAGGATGTTGACGTGGTTTTCGGACAGGATCCGGGTGACGTCGGACAGCAATGACTTACGGTCCAGTGCCTCCACCTGGATCTCCACGAGGAAGACGCTGGACTGGGTGGGCGCCCAGTCCACTTCCACGATGCGGTCCGGCTGGTCCTTCAGGTCCGAGACGTTCGTACAGTCCGTGCGGTGCACCGATACACCGGAACCCCTGGTGACAAAACCCAGGATGGGATCCGGGGGAACGGGCGTGCAGCAACGGGCCAACTTGACCCACACGTCCCCCACGCCGCGGATAATCACACCGGAGTCGGAATACTTCGTCTTGCTGACCTGCGTGGGGATGCTGATCTCTGTCAGGTCGTCCTCGGGGCCCTCATTGCCGCCGAGGGTATCCACCAATCGTTCCATAACGGACTGCGCGGACGTGTGCCCGTCGCCCACTCCCGCGTAAAGGCCCGAGATGTCAACGTACTTGAAATGTTCAGCGACTTCAGCGAGGGCGTCATGGGTCATGAGGCGCTGCAGGGGAAGGTTCTGCTTGCGCATCGCCTTCGTCAGGAGTTCCTTGCCGCGGTCAATGGCCTCTTCGCGGCGCTCCTTGCTGAACCACTGCCTGATCTTGTTGCGGGCGCGGGCGCTCTTGACGAAGTGCTGCCAGTCCTGGCTGGGGCCGGCGCCCTCCGCCTTGGAGGTGAAGATCTCCACCCAGTCGCCATGGTTCAGTTCGCTGTTGAGCGGAACCAGCTTGCCGTTGACCCTGGCACCGATGGTCCGGTGGCCCACTTCCGTGTGGACCGCGTAGGCGAAGTCCACCGGAGTGGACCCGGCCGGCAGTGCCATAACCTCGCCCTTGGGCGTGAAGACGAACACTTCCCGGGCGTTGATTTCGAACCGCAGGGAGTCCAGGAATTCCCCCGGATCGGAGGTTTCCTGCTGCCAGTCAACGAGGGACCGCAGCCAGCCCATGTCGCCGTCGCGGGGGCTCCCGGGACCTGCGGCCGTCCTGTTTGGCTGGTCCTTGTACTTCCAGTGCGCCGCGACGCCGTACTCCGCGCGGCGGTGCATTTCATGCGTGCGGATCTGAATCTCAACCGGCTTGCCGCCCGGCCCGATGACCGTGGTGTGCAGGGACTGGTACATGTTGAACTTGGGCATCGCGATGTAGTCCTTGAACCGGCCCGGAAGGGGGTTCCAGCGCGAATGCAGCGTGCCCAGTGCTGCGTAGCAGTCCCGGACGGAGTCCACCAGGACACGGACACCCATGAGGTCGTTGATGTCGTCGAAGTCCTTGTCGCGGACGATCATCTTCTGGTAGATCGAGTAGTAATGCTTGGGGCGGCCCGTGATGGTGGCCTTGATCTTGGCCGTCCGGAGATCGTCGGTGATCTGGTTCCGGATGACGCTGAGGCTCTTTTCACGCTCCGGGGTCCGGTCCCCCACCATACGGACAATTTCCTCGTACACCTTCGGGTACAGCGCTGCGAAGGAGAGGTCTTCGAGTTCCCACTTGATGGTGTTCATACCGAGCCGGTGCGCCAGCGGCGCGAAGATTTCCAGGGTTTCGCGTGCTTTGCGGGCCGAGGACTCCGCCGATACAAATCGCCAGGTGCGGGCATTGTGCAGCCTGTCCGCCAGCTTGATCATCAGCACCCGGATGTCCTTGGCCATCGCGACGACCATCTTGCGGACGGTTTCCGACTGTGCGGCTTCGCCGAAACTCACCTTGTCCAGCTTGGTGACGCCGTCCACCAGCATGGCGACTTCGGGGCCGAAATCCCGCTTGAGGTCAGCCAGCGTGTAGGGCGTATCCTCGACGGTGTCATGCAGCAGCGCGGCCGCCAGCGTGGTGCCGCTCAGTCCCAGTTCGGCCAGAATGGTGGCGACCGCGACGGGGTGCGTGATGTAGGGATCGCCGCTCTTGCGTTTCTGTCCCCGGTGGCTCTGCTCGGCGACGACGAAGGCACGCTGGATGAGGTCAAAATCCTCTTTGGGATTGTTCGCCCGCACAGTTCGCAGCAACGGTTCGAGAATGGGAGAGTACGTGGCCGTCCCGCGGCCCGTCAGCCGGGCAAGCCTGGACCTGGTGCGTTCGCGGCGTCCGGGGAAGGTGGGGCGGAACCCGGAACTGTCAACGGGCACGCCCGCGTCAGGGCGCCCGGACGCAACCAAACCGGCCTGCGGACCCTGGCCCGGACCCTCACCACCGTCGGCCGTTGGCGCCGACGTCGAACGTTCTTCCAATGAAGCACCCCTCACGACCCGTTTAATTATCCCAGTCTATTCCCGTGGCAGGATACTTCTGTAACCGGACCGCATATGCGAAGGGCCGGACACCGTCACGAATGACGGCGCCCGGCCCTTCAGGGACGCACAATTCAGGCCGGGGCAGCCTCCGGTGCAGCCGCTGCCTTCGCAGCAGCCTCGCCACGGCGGCGTTCAACCCGCTCAGCCTGCTTGATCAGCGGGGGTTCACCCTGCCGCAGCCATGCATACAGCGGTGCCGCGATGAAGATGGTCGCCGCGGTGCCGATCAGGATGCCGACGAACAGGGCCAGCGAAAGGTCCCGCAGCGTACCGGCGCCCAGGAGCCCGGCTCCGATGAACAGGATGGCACCCACGGGGAGGATGGCCACCATCATGGTGTTGATGGAACGGACCAGCGTCTGGTTGACGGCAAGGTTGACCTCCTCCGCAAAGGTGCGGCGCGTCGAGGCATCGATGTCCGCCGTGTTTTCGCGGATTTTGTCGAAGACCACCACGGTGTCGTACAGCGAGTAGCTAAGCACCGTCAGGAAGCCGATAATGGCCGACGGTGTGACTTCGAAGTCGCTGAGGGCGTAAACGCCGGCTGTGACGAACATGGTCACCAGCATGCCGACAAGGGCCGACAGCGACATCTTCCACGTCCGGAAGTACAAGGCCATCAGGAATGCCGCAATGACCACAAAGATCACCAGGCCCAGCAGCGCCTGCTTGGTGACGTCCGCACCCCAGGTGGGCCCGACGAACGTGGACGTCACCTCGTTGTCCGTGACACCGTAGGCGGTGGTGAGGCCTTCCTTGATCCGGAGCGTCTCGTCGTCCGTCAGCTTGTCCGTCTGGATCCGCATGGTGGTGCCGGCCACATTGGCCACACGCGGAATGCTGCCCTCCACGACGTCCTTGACGGCCTTCTCGCCGACCGCCGCATCCGTGGTCTTCACGTTGGAAACCGTGAACTCGGACCCGCCCCGGAACTCGATGCCAAGGTTGAATCCGCCCTTGGCCACCGGCAGGAGAATGGACAGCGCCACGGCGACGGCGGCGATCAGGAACCAGATCTTCTTGGACGAGACGAAGTTGTACGAGCGCTTGCCCGTGTAAAGCTCATTGCCGAAAGTGGCAAAATTCGTGGTCATTTACTTGCCCTCCTTGGACGTGCTCTTGGAGGAACCGGCAAGCTGCTCCTGCTTTTCCGCCAGACGGCGTTCCGCAATGGTCATCCGGCGCTCAGCTTCAGCAGCCGCACCGGTGTTCTTGGCACGCACCACGGCCGGCTTCTCATCCGGTGTGCGCAGCCTGCCCGCGCCGCGGTAAAGGGGCACGGCGCCGAGACGCTTCGGGTCAAGGCCGGAGAACCGGTGGCCCTCGCCGAAGAACTTGGTGCGGGCCAGGATCTGCAGCGTCGGGTGGGTGAACATGAACACGACGATGAGGTCGGCGATGGCGGTCAGGCCAAGCGTGAACGCGAAGCCCCGGACGTTGCCCACGGCGACGAAGTAGAGCACCAGGGCTGCCAGCAGGTTCACTGCCTTGGACGCCAGGACAGTGCGCTTGGCGCGCTTCCAGCCGTTCTCCACGGCGGAGACGAGCCCGCGGCCTTCCCGCAGTTCATCACGGATTCGTTCGAAGTAGACGATGAACGAGTCTGCAGTCTGGCCGATGGCCACGATGAGGCCGGCCACACCGGCCAGTGACAGGCGGTAGTTTTCGGTCCAGCCCAGGATCGCAATGGCGAGGTAGGTCAGTGCACCGGCAACCACGAGGGAGAAGATGGTGACAAAGCCCAGCGCCCGGTATTGGAAGAGGGAGTAGACCACCACCAGGAGCAGCCCGATCACGCCTGCGAGCAGACCCATCTTGAGCTGCTCGCCGCCCAGTGTTGCTGAAATCTGCTGTTCGCTCTGGATGTCGAAGCTGATGGGAAGGGCACCGAACCGCAGCTGGTCGGACAGGGCCTTGGCGGACGCCTCGGTGAATCCACCCGTGATCTGCGGACGGCCGTCAGTGATCACCGCGAGCGACCGCGGGGCCGAGATGACCTGATCATCAAGGACAATGGCGAACTGGGCCTTCGGATCGGAGCCTGATTCGCCGCCGGCGGCAACGAAGAACTTGTACAGCCGTTCGGTGACTTCCTTGAACTTGGCGGTGCCCTGCTCGTCGAACTGGATGTTGACCGCCCACTCGTTGGTGACAGCGCCTTGTGCACCCTGCTGCAGCTGGAAGGAGGAGGACTTGATGTTGGAGCCCTTGACTTCAACCGGACCCAGAATGTACTTGATGGCCGGGGACGTGTCCGTTGCCGGCTCACAGGTCACCAGCGGCTTGGCCGGGTCCGAGCGCTCCTGCTTGTCCTGCGAGGGGTTGTCGCAGTCCAGGGTCTCAAACTTCTTGTACACCTCTGGCGTGACCCAGTTGATGTCGCTGCTGTTGGCCGGGGCCGCCGTGGGCTTGGGCAGCTTGTCGTCCGGTGTCAGGGACTCGGTGGGCACAGCCGCGCCCGCGCCCGCCTGAAGTACCGGTCGGAAGTTCATGTCTGCCGAGGCCTGGATCAGGGCCCGGGTTTCCTTGGAGGGTGTGCCCGGAAGGCTTACCACCACGTTGCGGCCGGACTGCGTGCTGATCTCGGCTTCCGCGACGCCCGAGCCGTCCACGCGCTGGCGGATGATCGCAACGGCCTGGTTGAGCTGGTCCTCGTTGATGTCCGAGCCGCCCTCAACCTTGGGCGCCAGGATCATCTGGGTTCCGCCTTCCAGGTCAAGCGCAAGCTTGGGTGCCCAGCTGGCGTGGCCGGCGATGGTGCCGCCCGCGAGCACGGCAGTCATGACGGCGAGGATAACGCCGAGCCAGACCAGCACCCTGAGTGCTGAGTTTTTGGGGCCAGTACGTGCCATTGTGATCTTTCTATTGTTTACGGAGGAGCCGCCGGGGTGAGCTGGGCTCACACACCGGCGGCAGCCCGCGGCCGTAATTAATTCTACTTAGCGGGACTTGGCGGGTACGCCGGACTAGCTGTCTTTCTTGCCTTCGTCATTGAGGCGCTTCAGTGATTCTTCCGGCGTTTCATTGACGGTCTCGGGACGTTTGACAGCGTCGGCCGGGGCCTCGTCCTGCGCGGTCAGGGAAGAGGCGTCGTCGGGAACGACAGTGGGCTCTTCGGGAGCAACGGCCGGCTCGACGATCTTGGTGACGGCCTGGCGGTGCACTGTGGCGAGGTTGCCGGGGGAAAGTTCAAGGAGGACCTTGTTCTCGTCCTCATCGATGGAGACGATGCGGCCAAAAAGACCGAAGCTGGTCATGACCTCAACCCCGGGCGCGAACTGGGACTGCAGCGTTGCTTGCTGGTCCTTGGTCTTCTTGTTGCGGCGGAACATCATGAAGATGAAGAGTCCGAGCATCACGAAGAGCAGGATGGTCATGATGTCGATGCCGCCGCCGGCCTGCGGCTGGGCCTGGGCAGTAATGTGTCCGAACACAGGAAGTTTCCGTTCTGTACTTACATAGCTGATTTACAGCAACGTCGGCTTCGTTTCGGCCCACCTGGCAGAAAACCCCAGCCAACGGCGACCGGAGCCGCCCACAGAAACAAAGACCCGAACGTGCCGAGCGTTCATCCCAGTCTAAAGGGAAAGTAAGCCCGACGCTGCTATTGGCTGTTCGGAAGCCACTCCGCCACCGGCTCCCCGCTAAGGTCTTCCGGTTCGAACAGGGCCAGCGTCTCCTGGCCAAACACCCCGTCCGGAACCGCATAGCCTAGGTGGGTCCACGCCGGAGCCATGGCGATCCGGCCGCGCGGTGTCCGCCCCAGGAGCCCCTCACGGACAAGGTAGGGCTCGGCAACGGTTTCCACGGTTTCGGGTTCCTCGCCAACGGCAATGGCAAGGGTGGAAAGTCCCACCGGACCGCCGCCGAATTTGGTGATCAGGGCTTCAAGGACGGCGCGGTCCAGCCGGTCCAGCCCCCTCTTGTCCACCTCATACATGTCAAGTGCGGCCGAAGCTGCCCGCGCATCTATCTGTTCGATGCCGTGGACCAGCGCCCAGTCGCGGACGCGGCGGAGCAGGCGGTTGGCAATTCGGGGCGTGCCCCTGGACCGGCCGGCGATTTCGCTGAACCCTGCCGAGTTGACCTTGAGGTCCAGCAGGCCGGCCGAACGCCTCAGGACCAGTTCCAGTTCCTCAACGGAGTAGAACTCCAGGTGGCCCGTGAAGCCGAACCTGTCCCGGAGCGGGCCGGGGAGGAGGCCGGCGCGGGTGGTGGCGCCCACAAGCGTGAACGGGGGCAGTTCGAGCGGAATCGCGGTGGCGCCGGCGCCTTTCCCCACGACGATATCCACGCGGAAGTCCTCCATGGCCATGTACAGCATTTCCTCCGCGGGCCGGGACATGCGGTGGATCTCGTCAAGGAACAGGACCTCCCCTTCCGACAGCGAGGAAAGGATGGCGGCAAGGTCACCGGCGTGCTGGATGGCCGGGCCGCTGCTGATCCGCAGCGGTGCATTCATCTCGGCCGCGATGATCATGGACAAGGTGGTCTTGCCGAGGCCGGGCGGGCCCGAGAGCAGGACGTGGTCAGCACTGCGCCCGCGCATCCGCGACGCTTCGAGCACCAGCGACAGTTGTTTGCGGACACGGTGCTGGCCCACGAAGTCATGCAGGTTCTTGGGACGGAGGGCCGCCTCGATGACCCGTTCCTCCGGCTCCTCTCCCCCGCCAACCAGGGTGGGTTCAGCCACGGCTGCCTACCCTGTTGCCGGCACGGGCGCCGTCCTGGCCGAGCCAGCGCAGCGTGGCCCGAAGAATTTCGGCCACCTGGCCGTCCGCTTCCAGTTCGGGGGAGTCCGAGAGTGCTTTATCGATGCTGGACGAGGCGTCCTTTTCGGACCATCCGAGGCTGGTCATGGCCGCCACCACCTGCGGCTTCCACGGGGCCGGAGCCGATGCTGCGGGCGCCGCCGCTGAACCGGTCCCGTGCGGCACCAGTTTCCCGGCGAGCTCCAGGACGATCCTGCCTGCGACTTTGGGGCCGATGCCGGGGACTTTAGTGAAGGCCTTGCCATCCCCGGTGTGCGCCGCAACCCGGATTGCCTCGGGATCATGGACGGCCAGCACGGCAAGCGCAAGGCGGGGGCCCACGCCGCTCACGCTGAGCAGGATGTCGAAAACCTCGCGTTCGTCGTCGCTGGAAAATCCGAACAGGGTCAGCGAATCCTCCCGCACTATCAGGGAGGTGAAGAGCTTGCCCTCAAAGCCGACGCGCAGCCCGCTGAGGGTCTGGGGTGTGGCGTTCACGCTCATGCCGGCGCCGTTGAGGTCGATCACGGCGGAGGACAACCCGACGTGCGCTACGGTTCCGCGGAGAAAACTGATCAAGGCCGGGCTCCTGAAATACAGCCGGAATGAAACCGGCTATCCGAACATATCTACGAATACCCTAGCAAGGAGCCCGGACATTCACCGTGCACGGCGCGCCTTGGCCTCCGCTTCGGCCCACGCCCGCTGGGCCGGGGTGAGCGACAGGCTGCCGGGACCGGTGGTGGCTGCGCCCTTGTTGGAAGTACCACTGCCTGCCCGCCACGCATGTGTAATGGCCAGCGCGAGGGCGTCGGCGGCGTCCGCCGGACGCGGAGGGGCATCCAGGCGGAGGATCTTGGTGACGAGCTTCGTCACGGCTTCCTTGTTGGAAGTTCCGCTGCCCGTGACGGCGGCCTTGACTTCCGACGGCGTATGCAGGGCCACAGGTATCCCGCGCCGGGCGGCGGCGGCAATCACCACGCCGGACGCCTGCGCAACGCCCATCACAGTGCTGACGTTCAGCTGTGAGAACACCCGCTCCACAGCGAGGACGTCGGGTTCATACCGGTCCAGCCAGTCATCGATGGATGTGGCGATGAGGAGCAGGCGCTGGTCCAGGCCCTCATCCGGCGACGTGCCCACCACACCGACAGCCACCATGGTGGCGCGCCGGTTCTTTTCGACGTCAACGACGCCGATGCCGCAACGGGTGAGGCCCGGGTCGACTCCCAATACTCGGAGGGTCAAGGCCGGGCCTCAAAGTCACTGCAGGGTTGCCGGATCACTCGGCTTCCAGTGCGGCCTGCACTTCGTCGCTGAGGTCCGCATTGCTGTAAACGTTCTGGACGTCGTCGAGTTCTTCCAGGGCGTCCACCAGCTTCATGAACTTCTTGGCAGCGTCCAGGTCGAGCGGAACCTCCATGGAGGGGACGAATTCGGCTTCGTCGGTGTCGTATTCGATCCCGGCTTCCTTGAGCGCATCGCGCACGGCCTGGAGGTCGGTCGGTTCCGAGTGGATTTCGAAGGTGTCGCCGTTGTCCTTGACTTCTTCGGCGCCGGCGTCGAGCACGGCCATCAGGACGTCGTCCTCGCTCAACCCGTTCTTGGGGAGGGTTACAACTCCCTTGCGCGAAAAGAGGTAGCTGACGGAACCGGGATCGGCGATGGTGCCGCCGTTGCGGGAAATGGCGAGCCGGACCTCGGAAGCGGCACGGTTCTTGTTGTCCGTGAGGCACTCGATCAGCAGCGCGGAGCCCTGCGGGCCGCGGCATTCGTACATGATCTCGGTGTAGTCCACGACTTCGCCGGTGAGGCCTGCGCCGCGCTTGATGGCACGGTCGATATTGTCGGCGGGGACCGAGGTCTTTTTCGCCTTGGTGACAGCGAGTTCCAGGCTGGGGTTGCCGGCCAGGTCCGGGCCGCCCATCCGGGCCGCGACTTCGATGTTCTTGATCAGTTTGGCGAACGACTTTGCCCGGCGGCTATCAAGGATGGCCTTCTTGTGCTTGGTCGTCGCCCATTTGGAGTGGCCTGACATGCTTTACGCTTCTCCTCTGATCATTCGAATAAACAGTTCATGCACGCGCTTCTCCCCCGTCACTTCCGGGTGGAAGGAGGTGGCCAGCAGCTGGCCTGAACGCACTGCAACAATTCTAGCCGTCCCCTGCAGCGCGGCGGTATGAGAGGCATGTTCCGGGTCCGCAGGTTCCACCTGCGCCAGGACCTCCACACCATCGCCCACACGCTCCACCCACGGGCCGCGGATGAAGACCGCGTGGACCGGAGCCACACCGGAACCGGTGTCGCTGAAGCCGAGTCCCTTGAATTCAAGATCGGTCTCGAAGGATTCCCGCTGCCGGCCGAAGGCGTTCCGGCGGACGGTGATGTCCAGTCCGCCGAACGTCTGCTGCGGGTTGCCTGCCAGGTCCGTGGCCGGGTCAGCGATCTCGTCGGCCAGCAGGATCATGCCGGCGCAGGAGCCGTACACGGGCAGTCCGTCGGCGATGAGCTTGCGTAGCGGGTCCGCGAGTTCGAAGGCCCGTGCGAGCTTGTCGATGGTGGTGGATTCACCGCCGGGAATGATCAGGCCGTCAATGCCGTCAAGTTCGGACGGGCGCCGGATGCCGATAGCCGTGGCGCCGGTCGCTTCAGCGGCGCGCAGATGCTCCCGGAAGTCACCCTGGAGCGCCAGGACACCGATTCGCAGGCCCGTACCCGCGCGGGAATAGTCCGTGGAAGGGGGGTTGGTCATCCAAACAGCATAGTGCTCCCCGTACCCGGAGGAGTGCCGGAACGGCCCTGCCGGCCCGGTTCCATGCCTCGGCTGGGATATATTACAGAGCATGCTTTACTTCAGCGTTCCGCTCGGCAAGCTCGTCCGCCGGGTCTCCCGGCTCAGGGGCGGAGGCTCTGCCCTCCCCGGTCTTGTGGTGGAGAAAATCGACCCGGAATTCATGCAGCGGACACTGTCCACGCTTCCCCTGGGGGTCGCCGTCGTCAGCGGGACGAACGGCAAGACCACCACCACCAAGATGGTTGTTGAACTGCTGGAGAGCCAGGGGCTGAAGGTGTTCACGAACCGCACCGGCAGCAATTTCACCCGCGGCGTCGCCGCGGCGCTGCTGGGCGACGTCGACTGGCGCGGCCGCCTGGACGCGGACATTGCCGTGCTGGAGCTTGATGAGGCGCACGCCGTGCACTTCGTCAACCGGGTCCCGCCGCGGTACAGCCTGCTGCTCAACGTCCTCCGCGACCAGCTGGACCGCTTCGGCGAAATCGACAAGACCGCCCAGCTTCTGCAGCACATCGCTTCCAAGACCACCGGCACTGTTGTCCTGAACCGGGAGGATCCGCGTGTCGCCCGCATTGCCGACACCCTGGACGGACCGGAGGTCCGCTACTTCGGCCTCGACGACTCGCTGCTGAGCACCTTCCCGAACGACGACGACCTCCGGGCCGGTCCCGGCAGCCCGGTGCCGGCGCTGCCCGAAAAGCCGCACGCCGACGTCGTGCTTCGCCGGGTGGGGACGGCGGACGCCGACTTTGAGTACGACGGCGCCACGGTCACCACCGGGATGAAGCTCCGCGGCGTCTACAACATCTTCAATGCCGCAGCCGCCCTGGTCCTGGCGCGCTGCATCGCCGGAAACGGCACGAGTCCCACCGACCATGACGGCCTCCTCAAAGCCCTGTCCGAGGTTGCACCCGCCTTCGGCCGCGGCGAAAGCCTGGTGGTTGACGGGCTTCCGCTGGACCTCGTGCTGGTCAAGAACCCCAGCGGTTTCCGGCTGGGCCTGAAGTCGTTTCCCGCCGGCGGCTACGCCACAATGGTCGCGATCAATGACAACTACGCCGACGGCCGGGACATGTCCTGGCTCTGGGACGTCGAGTTCGATTCGCTGCGCGAAGGCGGGGTAGACCAGCTCACCGGTTCCCGGGCGTACGACATGGCGCTGCGGCTCCAGTACGACGACGTCGCCATTGGCGCGGTGAACCCGGACATCGCTCCGGCCCTGGCTGCGTTCATCCAAGGTGCCAAGGGCAAACCCAAACGCGTCTTCTGTACGTACACGGCCATGCTCGCCATCCGCCGCGAACTATCCAAAATCACCACTGTGGAGGTGGTCTCATGAGCAAGGGCACCATCAGGGTCCTGCAGCTGTACCCCCGCGACATGAACATCTACGGGGACTGGGGCAACGCCCTGGTCATCCAGCAGCGCCTCCGCTGGCACGGCTACACGCCCGAACTCCTCGAATACAACGTCGGCGACGAATTCCCGTCCGGCGTTGACCTCATCGTGGGCGGCGGCGGCCAGGACAGCGGGCAGCTTGTCATCCAGGACGATCTGCTGTCCCGCGAATCGACGTTGAAAGACATGGCGGAAGACGGAACGCCCATGCTCCTGATCTGCGGGATGTACCAGCTCTTCGGCCGGTTCTTCAAGACCCGCACGGGATCGGTCATTCCGGGCATCGGCGTGCTGGATGTCGAAACGCACGGAACAGACGAACGCCTAATCGGCAATGTCACGGTGTCCTCGGCCGAGTTCGGGGACATCCTGGGCTACGAAAACCACAGCGGGCAGACGACGCTCGGGCCCGGCGTCAAGCCGCTCGGCACAACGCCCAAGGGCATGGGGAACAACAGCAGCGACGGCAAGGAAGGCGCCCGCTACCGGAACATCGTGGCGAGCTACCTCCACGGGTCCCTGCTGCCCAAGAACCCGGCCATTGCCGACTTCCTGATCCGCACCGCCGCCGAACGCAAGTACGGCAGCTTCACAGCCGGTGCTGCGGACGACCGTTACGCGGTGCTGGCGCGCGAACACGCCGCACGGCGCCCCCGGTAGGAACGTTTCAGGTTCCGGCGCATGTGCCGGACCCGGCTGCCGGACCCGGCCATTTCCTGTGACGGATTGCGACAGCCAGGGAATAGGCCATGGCAGACTACTTCCATGGACACCGCAGCCTCCAGCCTCCCGGAATACCTCCGCCGTCCGTCAGGGCCACGCAATCCTGGCGACGCGTGGGTGGACGGCGAGCGGGGCAAGTTCTGGGGCCGGTTCGGGTCTGCGGGACTCCTGGTCCAGGACCCGGCCAAGGGCATCCTGCTGCAGCACCGGGCCACATGGAGTGATCACGGCGGAACCTGGGGTCTTCCCGGCGGAGCCCTGCACGAGGGAGAGGACGCCATCACGGGCGCCCTGCGTGAAGCCCACGAGGAAGCCGCTGTCCCCCCGGAGAACGTCCGTGTCCTCTTCACGTCCGTCTTCGACGTCGGGTACTGGTCGTACACCACCGTCGCGGTGCACGTTGTTGAATCCTTCGAACCCGTCATCAACGATCCCGAGAGCATCGAGCTGAAGTGGGTACCGGCCAACGCCGTGGAAGACCGGAATCTGCACCCGGCCTTCGCCACCGCGTGGCCTGGCCTTCGGCGCCGGCTCCTGCAGCACCACTGATTTCACTGACGGCGTAGCCCTGGCAGGACTAGCGCCGGCAGCGCAGTCGTTGACATTGGTAAGCACCATTCCAGGGAGGCTCACCATGGTCGAACTCAGCGGCGGAGTCAGCGGAACCAGCGCGGCCGAAGACCCGCTGGATTCCTACTCGGCAACGGTCATCCGTGTGGCGGAAACCGTCACCCCGCACGTGGCCGCCATCGAAATGACCGGCAACGGGCGCAACGGCAGGTTCCGTGTGGGCGCCGGCTCAGCTGTCCTGTTCACGTCGGACGGGTACCTGGTAACCAACGCCCATGTGGTGGGCGCAGCCGGAAAGGGCCACGCTGTATTTGCCGACGGCACCCGGTCCGCCGTGGAGGTGGTGGGCGCCGACCGTCTGTCCGACCTTGCCATTGTCCATGGCAAGGCACCCACCGCCCCGCCGGCCGAATTCGGCGATGCCGAACTCCTCAAGGTCGGGCAGCTGGTCATCGCCGTCGGCAATCCGCTGGGGCTCTCCGGCTCCGTGACGGCGGGCGTGGTCAGCGGCCTGGGCCGGTCCATCCCGGTATGGTCCGGACGCAACCGCCGTGTGATCGAGGACGTGATCCAGACTGACGCCGCGCTGAACGCCGGCAGCTCCGGAGGGGCGCTGGCGGACGCCCACGGCCGGATCGTGGGCATCAACACCGCGGTCGCCGGTGCAGGGCTGGGGCTGGCGGTTCCGATCAACGCCACCTCGCGTCGGATCATCGCCTCCCTCCTCTCGGACGGGCGCGTCAGGCGCGCCTTCCTTGGACTCGTGAACACTCCCGTTCAGCTTCCGGTCAACGCGGTGGTCCGGACCGGCCACCGCGACGGATTGCTCGTCGTCGAGGTCCTTCCGCGGTCGCCGGCCGAGAAGGCTGGCCTCCGCGCCGGAGACGTGCTGCTGAGCGTGGGGCGGAAGTCGGTTTCGAATGCGGAGAGCCTCCAGAAGCTGCTTTTCTCCGAGGCAATCGGAGCGCCCTTGGACATCTCCGCGCTGCGCGACGGCACGGAGCTGCATGTGGTGGCCGTCCCCGAGGAAATGACGGAAAACTGATGGCGCTGCGCCGAAAAGCGGAATTCAGTGGCGGTAAGGGACGGGACAGCCAAGTGCCGCGCACAATGGGTCTGTGGGATCTGTTCCTCGATGTGGAGTGCACGGCCGAGGGCTCGCCCTTCGCACCGTCATACCGGTGTGCGCGGTTTTCCTTCTGGCGGGGCTCCCGGCGTGTTCGCGGCCAGGACCCTTCGACGCTCCCCCGTGTTTCCCGCCCGCCTACAAGGTAACGCCCGAGCGCGCCCAAGTAGGCCAGAACGTGAGTGTCATCGCGCCGGACGCGGACTGCGACCCACGCTACGGCGAGAACGCTCGCATTCACGTGACCGTGACGGATGCGGGCGCAAAGGTTTTGGACGCAACGTCCCCAATGAACGACGCCGGCGGGTTCACGTACTCGTTCACCGTTCCGGTGGACTCGGCGGCCGGAGCGGCAACGGTGACCGCAATGCCCTACAACATTGACTGGTGCGACGATACCGGCAGAAACAACAGGGCGGACGGGTCCGTTCGGGCCGGTGAATTGACCCGGGCGTCCTGCGCCCAGCCGGTCCGGATCCTCACCATCACGCCGTAACATAACCGGGCGATTCCCTACCGGTACCGCCCGGAACGCGCACTCCCGTGCGAAATACACACAAAACCCTGCGAGGCATGTCAGTGACAGGTCCCGGCAGGAGAATATCGCATTTCCGCTAGTAATAAACCCCCGCGGCTATTCTGATCGCTGTCATCCCGCTATCGTTGATGGTGAACACACCCTTCCGATCACATTGCCGTGGCGGACCGGTGTGTTCCAGCACTACGGCCTGGCAGCCGGACCAATGTTCCGGAGGCTGGCTTGTGGGTATTGGGGTAGGCACGGGGGTGCCCTCATATCGTTTTCCGTGTACACGGACGAAAGTCACGCATCGTGGCGCACGGAGGTTCCCAGATGCGGCAGGACTCTGCGTTGCCGCTTTTGAATCAGGCCACTGCAAAAATGGGGCATAGCCGATTCACGGGACGTATAACCGCACTCATTGGGGACCACCAACCGCAGACAATTGTCCGACAGGAATCTTGAACCCGGCCCAGCCCGTTCTGGGGCCCGCCGGAAGACATGGCGATTCATCGTGCGAGATTCCGCTTGCCCGGATACGCCTGCGACATTCACCTGGGAATGACCAAAAAGATGGGAAAGATCTCATGAAGAGGTCAATGGGTTTGCTCGCATCCACACTGCTTGCCGCAGGACTTAGCCTCGGCGGGACTGCAGTCGTTGCCGGACCCGCTGCAGCGGACACCGGGCTCAAGACCGTCACAATTTCGGCCGTAAGCTACACGGACAACCACCGCGACGACAGGAATCGCGGCGGCCACGACTGGAAGAATCACAAGAGGTGGTGTGAAACCCACGGCTACTGGAAGAGGGAACGTCACGGGAACCACTACTCCTGGAAGTGGGTCAGCTACTGCGACGATGACCATGGGCGCGGACGCCGCTAGCCCAAACCACAGGCCGTTGCCTGAACGACCGGTCTGAGGCGGCAAGGAGGGGCGTCGCTCTCGGGCGATGCCCCTCCCTCATGCCGGGTGTGCACTTCCCTTGCCAGCGATCCGGTGGCAGGGTCAACCCATGAACACGTGGGAACAGGGAGCGGCAGGCGTCGTCAGCTTCCCTTCCGGCCGGCTCATCCGCGGGCGCGGACTGCGTCATCCGGCCCCGTCAGGTCCCGACCCCGATTTCGGCGTCTACCTTCTCGGCGCGGCTCCGCCCCTGGTTGAGTGGACGCAGCGATGGGTCCGCTGGCCGGACTTCTGGCTGCCCACCAACGAGGACGAGGCCATGGATGCCCTGAAGGAAGCATGGCTGCGGGCTGAATACCAGCGCGTCGAAATCGCCTGTTCGGGCGGGCGCGGAAGGACCGGCACCGCCCTGGCATGCATCGCCATTCTGGACGGGGTTCCTGCACGACAGGCGGTGTCCTTCATTCGGGAGCACTACCACCCCCGGGCGGTCGAGACGCCGTGGCAGCGTCGGTACGTCACACGCCCGCAATGGGAAGGCACTAGGGAGGGCCGTGGAGGCTAGCGGCGTGAAATGAACTCCCCAGGCTGATTCTCCTCCACGACGGCGATCATGCCGCCGAGGGAACCCTCGTCATCCGGCCCTCCGGGGTAGGGTACCTCCATGGACATTATCCTGGTTCCCGGATTCTGGTTGGACGCCTCGTCATGGTCCGACGTCACACCGCCGCTGACCGCAGCGGGGCATCGCGCCGTTCCCCTCACGCTGCCCGGCCTTGAAGCCCCGGATGCGCCGCGGGCCGGCATCGGCCTGCGTGACCATATCAATGCCGTCGTCGCGGCCGTCGACAGCGCCGACCAGCCGGTGGTCCTTGTCGGGCATTCCGGCGGCGGCGCCATCATCCATGGTGCTGTTGATGCCCGGCCTGACCGCGTTGCGCGCGCCATCTACGTGGATAGTGGCCCGCTGGGCGAGGGTGGGGTGATCAACGACGAACTTCCCGCGGAGGGCGACGACGTGCCGCTTCCGCCGTGGGAAGGCTTCGAAGACGCCGATCTCACCGATCTGGATGACGGGTTGCGTGCCATGTTCAGGGCCCGGGCGGTCCCACAACCGAAGGCCGTGGCTTACGACCCCCAGCACCTCCACGATGAGCGCCGCTACGGCGTTCCGGCCACCGTGATCGCCTGCGAGTTTCCCTCCGCCGTACTGAAGGACTGGATCGAAGCGGGGCATCCTTATGTTGCGGAGCTCGCGCGGATCCGCGATGTCGAATTCGTGGACCTGCCTACAGGACACTGGCCCCAGTTCACCAGGCCGGCCGACCTCGGCGCGGTGATCCTCGCCGCCGTCGACCGCCAGTAGGGGTCGACCGCCAGTAGGGGTCGACCGCCAGAGGGGCGCTACGCGAGAGGCGTGAGGACGGCGATCTGGTAGCCGCCTGCCCTTTCGGCGAGCTGATAGCAAAAACGCTCCCGGGGTTCGCCGCCATAGGTCCAGGTGACATCTGCCCATACAAATCCCGGGGCTTCAGCCATGATGTCGATCCTCTTCTCCACCGTGTCAACGCCCTCATATTGGCCCCACGATGAGGCGAAGAACGCCTCCGTCTGGCCGGTGTCGGTGACCGGGATGGACTGGCCGGGAAACAGAATGAGCGAGGGAACGGCGTACATTCCCGCGATCGCCTTAGCGTCACGTGCCAGCAGCGCGGCAGCGTAGCGGTCGAAAAAACGGTCAACATTGTCCGTAGCTTCTGTCATGCCAGAAGTATATTAGGCCCGGAAGCGGGACCTCCCTGGGGGACGGCTCTGCGGATTTGGAACCGGATGGCGTCGATCACCCGCGGTTTGGCCTTCAACCTCGTCCTTGCTCGCCGGAAATGATCAGTTCCCGGGCACCGGCCTCGGCCGCGCCCATGGATTCCACCACCGTCCTGGTCCGCAACCGCGTGCCGGCATCGGCTTCCGGCCCGGCGCACGGCCCCTGCGGCGCGTCGGCCGCCACTGAACACCAGCGGTACGGATCGCGGACGATCACGGACGGCACCCATGCCAGATCCGAGGCCGCCCATTTGCCGGCCGCGTCCTGGCTGAACTGTGCCCGCACCAGCAGTCCTTCGTTGTTCACCACATACCAGGGGGACAGTTCCGTGACCCCGTTGCCGAGCCCGTAAACAATCCACGTCCCTTTGTAGTTCTCGATGGGAAGCACGGAATGGGTGTGGTGGCCGTAGACCATGGTGAACTCGCCGCTGTCCACCAGGGCGTGGGCCGTATCCTGCTGCTGGGCATTCGGAGTGCTGGCATATTCGTCCCCGGCGTGCATCACGCCGAGCACAATGTCCGCGCCGAGCGCCCTTGCCTTCTTCGCCTTGGCAATCATTGCCGGCGCATCCAGCATGTCCACCTGCCAGGCGTATTCGGGGTACTGACCGTTCAGGCCATAGGCGGCCTCGATCACGGCAATTCTCGCGGCGTCGGTCTGCAGGATCAGGATGCCCTGCGAGTCCGCCTCGGTCCGGTAGGATCCGGTGTGCTTCAAGCCCGCGGCGTCCAACGCGTCGAGCGTCCGGACCAGGCCGTCAGTTCCGCGGTCGATGGTGTGGTTGCTGGCCGTGGTGCAGGCCTGATAGCCAACATTCCTGGACGCCGCGATGATCTGCGGCGGCACATTGAACGACGGGTAGGCCGAGAAGGGGCCGTCCGGGCCGGCGACCGGCGTCTCCTGGTGGCAGATGGCCAGGTCGCTCCGGTCGATGTACGCCCGCTGGCCCTCAAGCAGCGGGGCGAAGTCCAGCCCCGGCTTTCCGAGGGCGGCCGCGTCGGCGCGGGCCTGGTCCCACAACTGGGCATGCACCAGCATGTCCCCCGTCACCAGTACAGAGGTGCACCGGACAGCGGCGCAGGCCGGGCCCTTGCCCGGCGTCGGTTCCGGCGAGGGGGCCGGCACTTGGGTGGCGGCGGACGACGGCGGCGCGGATGCCGCCGTCGTCGTTGCGCCGGTTGCCCGCCCACCGCTGCCCTGTTCAGCCAGTACGCCGCACGACGAAAGCGTGACCATCGTGCAGGCCGCGGCAAGTGCCGCGAAGCGCTGTGTGGCGGGCGGTTTTTGTTGTCTTAGGTGCTGGTCCGCCATGTCCGCCATCCTACGACTGCCGATCTCCGAATCCGGCGAAATCACCATTGAGAACGGCCCGGTTACATGAAAGGGTTGCTTCATGACCAACCCCCTCCTGACCCCCAGCCCCTTGCCGTACGGGCTCCCCCCTTTTGCAGACATTGACGAGGCCCACTACGCCGAGGCAGTCCGCTCCGGGCTGGCGGAGCACCTTGCTGAAATCCAGGCCATCGTGGACAACGCCGAACCCGCAGGCTTCGAAAACACAGTTCTGGCCATGGAACGCGCCGGGCAGCTCCTGCAGCGCGCCGCCGCGTCGTTTTTCACCCTGGTGTCCGCCGATGCCTCGGATGGCATCCGCGCCCTCGAGACAGAGCTGTCCCCGCAGTTCTCCGCCCACCAGGATGCCATCTACATGAACCGCCGGCTGTTCGACCGGTTCGCCGCCGTGGACACCGCCGGCCTCGACGATGAATCGGCCAGGCTCGTGGAGGAGTACCTCAAGGAGTTCCGCCAGTCCGGCATCCAGCTGGACGACGCCGGACAGGAACGGCTCAGGGCAGTCAACGCGGAGTTGTCCCGGCTGGGCACGGAATTCGGCCAGCGCACCAAGGAGGCCATGAAGTCCAATGCCCTGCTTCTCGACGACGCCGCAGAGCTGTCCGGGCTGCCCGCTGACGACGTCGCCAGCGCCGCCGAGGCAGCGCGGGCCGCGGGCCACGAGGGGAAATACATGCTCACGCTGATCCAGCCCAGCAACCAGCCGGCCATGGCCTCGCTGGACAACCGCGACGTCCGGCGCCGCCTCTACCAGGCATCGGTCAGTCGCGGGAGCAGCGGCGGAAGCCTCGATGTCCTGGACCTGGTGAAGTCGATGGCCGCGCTGCGGGCGGAAAAGGCCCGGCTCCTGGGCTTCGCCAACTATGCCGAACTGACGGTGGACCGCCAGACGGCACCCGATTTCGGCGCTGTGCAGACCATGATGAACCGGCTGGCGCCTGCCGCCGTCCGCAATGCCGACGCCGAGGCCGCCGCCCTGGCTGAAGTGGCAGGCCACCCCCTCGAGGCTTGGGACTGGGCGTACTATTCCGCGAAAGTGCGGCGGGAGCGGTACAGCGTGGACGAGCAGGCGCTGCGGCCCTACTTTGAACTGAACCGGGTGTTGCGCGACGGCGTCTTCTTCGCCGCCACGGCCCTTTACGGTGTGACCTTCCACGAACGGCCCGAGCTCGTGGGCTACCACCCCGACGTCCGGGTCTGGGAGGTCCGCAACGAAGACGGTTCCGGGCTTGGCCTGTTCCTGGGCGATTACTACGCCCGGGAGTCCAAACGCGGCGGGGCCTGGATGAACTCGCTGGTGGACCAGTCCGCACTGCTGGGGACGCGGCCGGTGGTCATCAACAACCTCAACATCTCCAAGCCGCCGGCCGGCGAGCCCACGCTCCTGACGCTGGACGAGCTCCGGACGGCGTTCCACGAGTTCGGGCATGCGCTCCACGGCCTGTTTTCGAACGTGACCTTCCCGCGGTTTTCCGGCACGGCCGTCCCGCGGGACTTCGTGGAGTACCCCTCCCAGGTCAACGAAATGTGGATCATGTGGCCCGAGGTGCTGGCCAACTACGCCCGCCACCATGCCACCGGCGAGCCCTTGCCCCAGGACATCGTGGACAGGCTCAACGAATCCCAGCTGTGGGGCGAAGGCTTCGGCACCACGGAGTACCTGGGGGCCGCGCTCCTCGACCTTGCCTGGCACGTCCTCGACGGATCCGGTGTCCCGGCGGACGTCCTGGCGTTCGAAGCCAAGGCCCTTGCGGCGGCCGGCGTGGCCCACGACCTGATTCCGCCGCGATACCGTACGGGCTACTTCCAGCACATCTTCGCGGGTGACGGCTACGCCGCGGGGTACTACTCCTACATCTGGAGCGAAGTGCTGGATGCGGACACCGTCGAGTGGTTCAAGGAAAACGGCGGACTCAGCCGGGCCAACGGCGACTTCTTCCGGAGCGAACTGCTCTCCCGCGGCAACAGCCGCGAACCGCTGGACTCGTTCCGCGCCTTCCGGGGCCGCGACGCGCAGCTGGAGCCGCTGCTGAAGCGCCGCGGGTTGGAATAACCCCCGGCATGGAGTTTTTGTCCAGATAATGCGGCTTCCGGGGTCTTTATCTCCCATTATCTGGACAAAAACTCGGGCTTTTGGATTAAAGTACGACGGCGGCGGGTCACCTTCCAAGGTGACCCGCCCCCCGCCGAAGAAATTTTGTTTAGGTTAAAACCCCCCGCCGGCAGGGCGGGGGGGGGCGGGGGAAAGGAGCACGATAAAATAG